>NZ_CP136862.1:1527083-1832500 GCF_045689225.1 Methylocapsa polymorpha
TCAACTGAGCTTAAGTTCGGACCGGCTCAACGAGCAGCAGCTCTACGATTACGGCATCTATCAGATGCGCCAGGCGCTGGCGCCAATCCCCGGCATCACGCTGCCGACGCCCTATGGCGGCAAGTATCGGCAGATCATGGTCGACCTCGACCCCGACGCGCTCAAGGCGCGCGGCATCACGCCGAACGACATCGTCAACACTGTCAACGCCCAAAGCCTGACCTTGCCCTCCGGCGACGCCAAGATGGGCGACAAGCAATTCATCGTGCGCGTCAACAATATGGCGCAGTCGATCGACTCGCTGAACCGGCTGCCGATCAAGCAGGTCGGCGGCGCGACCGTCTATCTGTCCGACGTAGCGCATGTTCGCGACGGCTGGGCCGTGCAGCAGAACATCGTGCGCGCCGAAGGCAAGCGCTCGGTCCTCTTGACGATCATCAAGAACGGCAACGCCTCCACCCTCGACGTGGTCAATCGGGTGAAGGCGGCTCTGCCCGAGATTCAGAGGGCCGCTCCGCCCGGCATGGACATACATTTGCTGTTCGACCAGTCGGTGTTTGTGCAGAACGCGATTACCGGAGTGCTGCATGAAGGCGCGATCGCAGCCGGCCTGACCGCGCTCATGATTTTGATCTTTCTCGGCTCGTGGCGCTCCACCCTCGTCGTGATGGTGTCGATCCCGCTATCGATCTTGACTTCAATCGCAGTGCTCTCGGCGCTCGGCCAGACCATCAACACCATGACGCTCGGCGGCCTCGCGCTCGCGGTCGGCATCTTGGTCGACGACAGCACGGTCACGATCGAGAACACGCACCGGCTTTTGGAGGAAGACAAGCCCTTTGACGACGCGGTGCTCGAGGGCGCCGCCGGGATCGCCGTGCCGACGCTGATCTCGACGCTCGCCATCTGCTGCGTGTTCGTTTCGGTCTTCTTCCTGCAAGGCGCGGCGCGCTATCTGTTCACGCCGCTGGCGATGGCGGTCGTGTTCGCCATGCTCGCCTCCTATTGCATTTCGCGAACGCTCACCCCGATCATGATCGGCCTTTTGCTGCGGAAAGAGCATGAGCAGCACGGCGCCGCGACCGGCTGGCTCCCACGCTTTCATGCGGCGTTCAATGCGCGATTCGATCGGTTCCGCGATTTCTACGGCTGGCTCCTCGCCGGGATTCTGCGGCGCCGGATTCTAACCCCGACCGTGGCCGTGATCGTCGTGGCCAGCGCAAGCATCCTGTCTCTCTTCATCGGCTCCGACTTCTTCCCGAGCGTGGACGCAGGCCTCATTCAATTGCATGTCCGCGCGCCGGCGCGCACCCGAGTCGAACGCACGGAGCAGATCTTCCAGGCGATCGAGGACAATATCCGCGCCGAGATCCCGGCCAAAGAGCTAAAGCTCATCCTTGATAATATCGGCTTGCCGCAGCGCACCTATAATCTCGCCTTCACCGATGGCAGCGCGATTGGGGTCAATGACGGCGTCATCCAGATCGAGCTCGGCGAAGGCCACGCTCCGACCGCCGAAATCATCAAGAAGCTGCGCGCCGAATTGCCGGTCGCCTTTCCCGACGTGCTCTTCTATTTCCAGCCCGCCGATCTTGTCACGCAAGTGCTTAATTTCGGCGTGCCGACTCAGATCGACGTTCAGGTGCAGGGGCGCGATCGCGAAAACAACAAAGCCGTGGCCGCGCTATTGCAGCAGAAGCTGGCCGACGTTCCGGGCCTCGTCGACGTCCATGTTCAGCAGGAGCTCAACGCGCCGGCGATGTTCTATACGGTCGACCGCACGCGCGCGCAGCAGCTCGGCCTGAACATGCAAGACGCGGCCAATAACCTCAACATCAGCCTGAGCTCATCGGAGCAAGTCTCGCCCAATTTCTGGACCGATCCGAAGAATGGCATTCCCTATTACTTCGCCGTTCAGACTCCGGAATATCGCATCTCCAACAAGAACCAGCTCGACAATACGCCGCTTGCAACCAGCCTCGACGTCGCCGGCACGCCGATCCCAACCATGCTCGGCAGCGTCGCCTCCGCCAAGCGCGTGCCCGTTCAATCGGTCTTCAACCAGTCCAACATTCAGGCCGTGTATGATGTATATGGCAGCGTGCAGAGCCGCGACCTCGGCAGCGCAGCGACAGAAATCAGCAAGATCGTCAGCGAAGTTCAACCCCAGCTCAAGCCCGGCAACCAAATCGTCGTTCGCGGCCAGATCGAAAGCATGCAGTCGGCCTTCGCCGACTTGCGGCTTGGGCTTCTGTTCGCAGCCGTGTTCGTCTATATGTTGATGGTCGTCAATTATCAGAGCTTCCTCGATCCGCTCGCCGTCATCCTGGCTTTGCCGGGCGCCGCGGCGGGCATCTTGTTGATGTTGTTCGTTACCGGCACGACATTGAGCGTGCCCTCCCTGATGGGCTCGATCATGGCGGTTGGCGTCGCCTCGGCGAACTCCATTCTGCTCGTCACATTCGCGCGGGAGCAGCGGCAGGCGGGCCTCAGCGCCTTTGAGGCCGCATTGTCGGCCGGAACGACGCGGCTTCGACCTGTGTTGATGACGGCAGCGGCGATGATCGTCGGCATGATCCCGATGGCGATCGGCGGCCCCGGCGAAGAGCAAAACGCCGTGCTAGCGCGCGCCGTCATCGGCGGCGTCGCCATCGGAACGCTGACAACGCTGCTGTTTGTCCCTTACCTTTATTCGATGATTGGCCGTTTCGAAAAGCAAGAGACCGAACCGCCCGCGCGATCGACCCACCAAGGATTGTCGTCATGAATTATGCGCCAACGGAACGTGTGTTTCGCGAAGATACACAGGTCAAGAGCGATCTCGGCCGTCGGCGAATCGCCCGCGCGATCGGCATTGGCGCCATCGCTGTTGTCACCCTATTGATTGGTTTCGGCGCCTGGAGCCAAGCGAGCCGGAAGGCCGACGCCATCGCAGCGCTTGAAGCACGCAAAAACGCCGTGCCGAGCGTGCGCACCATGATTGTTCAGGAGGACGCGAAACCACGCACGATCGAGCTGCCGGGCAATATGACGCCCTTCGACAACGCCACGATCTATGCGCGCGCCACTGGCTATATCGCCGTCCGCAACGTCGATATCGGCACCAAAATGCGCAAGGGCGATGTGCTCGCCGTGATCGCGGCGCCCGATCTCGATCAACAGCTCGCCCAGGCTAGAGCGCAGCTTGTCCAGCTCGAGGCGGCCGTGCAGCAGGCGGAGGCCGACGCCGATCTCAGCCATGTGACGAACCAAAGGACGACGCGCCTTGTCGCCCAGGGATGGTCGAGCGCGCAGCAGGGCGATCAGGATCGCCTGACCTTCGCATCCCGCACCGCGGCCCTCGCCGTCGCGCGGGCGAATGTCGTGGCGCAGCAGGCGGCGGTGAATCGCCTGGCGCAGTTGACCGACTTCGAGCGGATCACGGCCCCTTTCGACGGCGAAGTCACCAGCCGCCTGGTCGATGTCGGCAGTCTCGTCGCCGCCGACGCGAACAGCGGAACCCCGTTGTTCTCGATTGCGCGAACCGACGTCTTGCGCGTGCAAGTCTTCGTGCCGCAAGCTGCCTATTTGGGCATCAAGGACGGCGATCGCGCGACGGTCACGGTGCCGGAGCTGCCGAACCGCGTGTTTGAAGGCAAGGTGGCGCGCAACGCGCGGGCGCTCGCCGCCGGCAGCCGCACGCTGCTGACCGAGGTCGACGTCAACAACAAGGATGGCGTGCTGGCGGCCGGCCTCTACAGCATCATTCATCTACAGGTCAATCGCCCAGGCTCGGTCATAGTTATCCCATCGCAGGCGGTGATCTTCAACAAGGATGGCCTCAGCGCCGCCGTCGTCAGCGACGGCAAGGTGGAGCTGCGCAAGCTTGAGCTCGCAGCCGACAATGGCGCCGATGTCGAGGTGCAGGTTGGGTTGAAGCCCGGCGATCGCGTGATTGTCAGCCCGCCCGCGAACGTCGCCGACGGCATGCGCGTTGAGCCGATGGAAACCACGGAGGCCGTCGCCAACAAATGAGCGGCGGGGCGGTCGCTTGCTCGGCGCAACCGCGCGCGTGGGTCTGCAATACCAATCGACCAAGTCTTATCCAAAATCTTATCAAGGAGCGAGGCAATGGCTAATCAAGCTGCGACTCTCGAAAAGACGATTGAGCTCGCCGACATTCCAGGGACAGCGCTGAAGGTTTCGCGCGTCGCGATCGGAACCTGGGCCATAGGCGGCTGGATGTGGGGCGGAACCGACGAGGCCGAGTCGATCGCCACGATCCGCGCCGCATTGGAGCATGGCGTCAATGTCATCGATACGGCTCCGGTCTATGGCTTCGGCCGCTCCGAGGAGATCGTCGGCAAGGCGATTGCCGAAGGCGGCCTACGTTCGCGGCTCTCGATCGCCACCAAGGTTGGGCTCGAATGGCGCGACGGCAAGGTGTTTCGCAACGCAAGCCGCGATCGGATCAACCAGGAGATTGAAGACTCCCTGCGCCGGCTGCAAACCGATCACGTCGACATCTACCAGGTCCATTGGCCGGACCCCCTGACCCCGATCGAAGAAACCGCCGAGGCGATGCATGCGCTGTTGAAGCAAGGAAAGATCCGCGCCATCGGCGTCAGCAATTTCTCGGTCGAGCAGATGGAGCGGTTTCGCGGCGTCGCGCCGATCCACGTGCTTCAGCCGCCTTATAATTTGTTCGAGCGCGAGATCGAAGCGGACATCCTCCCCTATTGCCGCAAGAACAATATCGCGACTTTCGGCTATGGCGCCTTGTGCCGGGGGCTGCTCTCCGGCCGGATGCGGGCCGATACGGCTTTCAGCGGCGATGATCTGCGCCGCGTCGACCCGAAGTTCCAACAGCCGCGGTTTGGCCAATATCTCGCCGCGGTCGAACGGCTCGACCGGCTGGCGCAGGATCGTTTCGGCAAGCGCGTCATTCATTTGGCTGTCCGCTGGGTGCTTGATCAAGGCGTCACGACGGCCTTGTGGGGGGCGCGCCATCCGGATCAGCTGCAGCCGATCGACGGCGTATCCGGCTGGTCGCTCGACGCTTCCGCCAAAACCGAGATCGATCGGATCCTGCGCGAGTCGATCACGGATCCCGTCGGCCCGGAGTTCATGGCCCCGCCGGCGCGGTCCTGAGCAGAGGTCTGCTACGCCTTAGAGCGCTCCCGATCAAACGGAATCATCTGATGGAAAAGGAATCGCTCAAATTCAAAGAGTTGGAGCATGTTCTGCTCCAGCGCCGAGGAGGGCGCGGAAATCGGCGATGAGGCGGCCGAGGCAATCCTCGTTCACATACATCATATGGCCCGCGTCGTAATAGGTCATGGCGATGCGGGCCGCGTCGATTCCATTGCCCGCGATCGTGTTCTCGACAGCGAAGAAGGGCGTTGCAAGATCGAACAGCCCGTTCGCCATCAGGACGCGCAACGCCGGGCTCTCGCGCTGCAGCCGGCCGAGTTCCGGCGCGAGATTGACATAGCCCGGCAGGCGCAACAGATCTTTTTCCTGCGGCGCGCGCCAGTTCCACTTCTTCAGCGCCTCCATCGAGAAAGCGACGTAGGGCGCGATCGGGCCGACGCCGAGATCGCGTCCGAGATAATCCTGCATGGCTGAGATATAGGCGCCTTTGACCGCATAGGCGGAGGGATCATCGTCGGGCGATTCGCCGGCCTCGTCATAATCTTCGCCGAGGTAGCGCGCGTCGAAGCGCCCGATCGTGACGCCGCGGTCGCGCAACAGCTCCTTGCGGAATCGCGAGGGCTCGATTCGCAGATTGGTCCGCTCGAGCCACCCTTTCGAAAGGCCGCTATAATAGGCGAGCCGCTCTATGACATGTCGCCGTCTCGCGGGGTCGAGCCGGGCGCCGGCGAGCAGGGCGGGCGCATATTCATCGAGCGCGAATTGCCGCACTTCGTCGAGAAAGCTCGGGCGGTCGGCGGGCGCCGGCTCGATCTTCTTGTGATACAGCGCGGCCGCGGCATAGGTCGGCAGATAGCTGACGTCGGGGAGCACATTGCCCTTCTCGAAGCGCGCCGTATGAAAATCGAGGATTACGGAAATAAGGGCCAGGCCGTTGAATGCGACGCCGGACATGTTGCTCTGCATCTTGGCCGCGGCCGCAACCGCGCGCGTCGTGCCGTAGCTCTCGCCGGCGAGATAGCGGGGAGAGGCCCAGCGACGATGATCAGACAGGAACTGCTTGATAAAGTCGGCGATCAGATCAGCGTCCTCGTCGAGCCCCCAGAATTCTTCAATCTTCGCCTCGCCCAGCGGCTGGCTGAAGCCTGTGCCCACTGGATCGATGAACACGAGATCGGTGAGGTCGAGGCAGCAGAGCGCATTGTCCTTGACCGGATAGGGCGCGGCGCCGGGGTACGCGCCGTCGCCCGGAACGATCACGCGCTTCGGGCCAAATGCCCCCATATGCAGCCAGAGCGACGCAGAGCCCGGACCGCCATTAAACAGGAAAGTGATAGGGCGATCGGCCGGCTCAACCTCGATGTCGGCGAAATAAGCGAAGCTGAATAGGCTCGCGCGGGGCTTGCCCGCCGCGTCCTTCAGATGCGTCTCGCCCGCGATCGCCGTATAGGCGATCTGACGGTCGTGAAACTGGCCCTCATGGCGGCTGACGAATCGTTTTGGCGCAGCGGGCGCAATCGGGGCCGCGGCTTCGGTCTTCTCGTTTTCGGCGGGTTTCGTCTCGGCGGCGGGCATGAATGGCGTGACCTCGGGTGCTGGCGGAGGGACAAATCGAGCTGCGCCCCGACGCCCGCGACAAATGCGTTTGCCCGCGGTTCTCCGCAGGCGGCCGCATGATCGTGGAGATCAAGGACCCGCCGCCTGTTTATCTTATCCTAGGATCGCGCGCGGCGAACGCCGCAATTTTCGGCAAGATCAGCCATGCGCTTGTGGCGCGCGCACTATGATCCTTTTCGCTAGCGCCTGAGCGTCAACGTTCATGATCTTTCTGGAAAACGCTTTGGAAGGGACTTTAATGCAGGGTGGCGACAGATTGGTCGCATCGCAATTTGGCGATTTCGTCCTTGAGCAGCAGCTTTCGTCGTTTCAATTCGGCTAGTTTCAGCTCGTCCATGGAAGGGTGCGCCAATTCCTTTACTATTTCTTTGTCGAGCGCCTCATGGCGCTGTTCGAGCGCGGTCAAATGAGCTTCACGGGACATGCAGAACTCCTTTCGTCAAGGTCGTCGCACGGCCGTCAAATGTGCCACATGATTGCGGATTCGCGAAGGCGCTTCTCCAAAGATTCAATTCAAATTTCAAAACGGCTCAGACAGAGCCCACAAAGTCATAAAGCTTCACCATTGCCCTTGCCGGGGTCCACTGCCGAACATATTTTCGCGCGCGTCGGACGAAGCGACCGGAGAGATCCTGCTCAATCAAAGACCTCCGCGAGGCCCGGTCGATGAGATCAGATTTCGCATGAGAGGCTTTGCGTCTACTTCGAAAGACAGGAGAATTGCATTTCATGGCGGAAAAACTGAGCGACGATGAGCGCGCCTTGTTGCAGGCCGAGCTCGAGCATCTTCGGCAGGAGCACCGCGACCTCGACGCCGCGATCGAAGCCTTGCTCCATCTTGGCGCGGCCGACCGCCTGCAAATCCAGCGGCTCAAGAAGCGTAAGCTCGTCTTGCGCGACCGCCTGGTCTTTCTCGAAGATCAGCTGACGCCGGACATTATAGCTTGAGCTATGTTCAAGCCGCAGCACCTCGCCACGAATAAACGCTGCTGAGCAATGCGCATTTGAACGATCATGCTCCGCGTCAAGTTGGAAGTCTCTCGATCCGCGCCAGCGTAAACAGTCCGAAAGGCGCGAGCCTGCGCCGCTCCAAAAGCCGAACATGGGGATTGGCGTCGATCCAATCGCCGAGGATCGACCACGGAAATTCCGGCCGCCAGCCCAGTTCGGCGCTGCATGTGCTGAGCCAGGATTCGAGCCAGGCCATCGGGCCGGTCCCAGCGCCGACATGATTGACGAGAATGATCTCGCCGCCCGGCTTCACGACCCTGGCCAATTCATTGAGGCTGGCTTCCGGCTCTGGCACGACGGTCAAGACATAGGGCGCGACCACCGCATCGAAATGGCCGTCGGGAAAGGCGAGGCGCGTCGCGTCCATCGCCGCGAGCCCCTCGACATTGCGGAGAGCCTTCGCGCCGACGCGCCGCTGCGCCCGCCGCAGCATGGGTTCGGACAGATCGATCCCGACCAATTTCGTCCGCCGGTCGAACATCGGCAGCTCAAGGCCGGTGCCGACGCCGACATCGAGGACGCGGCCGCCGGGGCGTTCGCCCGCGGCCGCGGCGGCTTTTCTCCCAGGCCGGAGGACAAGGGCGAAAACGAGATCGTAAACCGGCGCCCAACGGGCGTAGGATTTCTTGACATGCTTATTGTCGAGGATCGGGGCGTCGACGGCTTGCGGCGCGGATACGCCATCCAAGGCGGGGACGGAGCCGGGAAAAGTTTCCTCTTGCACAGGCGTTTGACCTCCAGCTTACGCCGTCGGCGCATTCCCGTTCGCGGGACCGCCCCGGCTTTTTTCTTATGCTTATGCTCAAGCGCCGCGCGACAAACCTTCCGCTAAAGCGGAAGATCCTCGAGGTGCGCAGGGCGCGAAATTTTGGTCGCCGCCGGACATGCGGGTTCGGTCGAACTAATGAAACCGCCGCCCAGCACCCGCGCCTGCGGCTGGTCCGATTCGTAGAAGACGCAAGCCTGACCGGGCGAGACGGCGTCTTCATCGCTGGCGAACTCGACCAGGGTCTGGCCGTCGCCAACATAGAGATATCCGGGAACCGGGGGCCTGCTCGAGCGCACCTGCACAAAAAGCTCGCGCCCTTCGCTGTCGAGATCATCGAGCGCGCCGGGACCGATCCAATTGAGCGAACGCAAGCGGACAAGGCGCGTCGCCAGCGCCCTGCGCGGCCCGACGACGACCCGCGCCTGGGCCGCATCGAGCCGGATGACGAAAAGCGGCTCGCCTGCGGCGGCGGCTGTCGCCCCGAGCCCCAGTCCGCGCCTCTGGCCGATCGTATAATGGATGACCCCAGAGTGCCGCCCGAGGACGCGGCCATCGACATGGACAATGTCGCCGGGGGCGGCGGCGCCTGGCGACAGGCGTTCGATGAGATCGCTATATTTGCCGGTCGGCACGAAGCAAATGTCCTGGCTGTCGGCCTTGTCCGCAACGAGCAGCCCGAACTGGCGCGCCAGGGCGCGAACCTCCGTCTTCGGCAGATCGCCGAGCGGAAAGCGCAAAAGCTCGAGCTGAGCTTTTGTCGTCGCGAATAGGAAATAGCTTTGATCGCGCGTCGCGTCAGCGGCGCGGTAGAGCGCCCTATGTCCGGCCGAATCGAGCTTGGAGGACACATAATGGCCAGTCGCCAGCGCGTCGGCCCCAAGATCCTGCGCCGTCTCGAACAGATCGGCGAACTTGATTTCGCTGTTGCAGGACACGCAGGGGATGGGAGTCTCGCCCGTCGCATAGCTTTGCGCAAAGGGATCAATGACCTTTTCGCGGAATTGCTCCTCGTAATCCAGCACATAGTGGGGAATATCGAGCCGCGCCGCGACGAGCCTGGCGTCCTGAATGTCCTGCCCGGCGCAACAGGCGCCCTTGCGATGGACCGCGGCGCCGTGATCATAGAGCTGCAGGGTTACGCCAATGACGTCATAGCCCTGGTCCTTGAGAAGGGCGGCGACCACCGAGGAATCGACGCCGCCGGACATGGCGACGACGACGCGCGTCTCCGCCGGAGGCTTGTCGAAGCCGAGGCTATTGAAACCGCCGCCTCTTTCTGGCGCTGGGCTCTTCTTCATGGTCGCCGTCACTCGCTCGATCGGCCGGCAGGAACAAATTTGCCTCGTCTGGCAGGCTTGCGTCAATCGGACTCGATAGTCCGGCGATACGAGCCGTCCGAATTCTGGATGCCGCTGGAATTCATCAAAGCATGGCCCGGGGCCGCGAAAGCTTTCATGAATTCCAGCTTTGAAAATCTATTTCCGCCGACGGGAGGCTCGCCGCGCCTGGCGATTTAATTAACCTCTCATACATCGCCTTGGCGGCCCGACGCAATCGGGCGCCGCGCCTATGTTCAAATCCTCGGGCTCGGGCGCCTAGAGCATGTTCCGAAAAAGTTGATCGACTTTTTCGATTAAAACATGCTCCAGCTTATCGATCTGGAGCGAGTTCTTACCGATTGGATGATTCCATCCAATCGGAACGCGCTCTGACGGCGGTTTCCTTAACGTTAGGCAAATGGATCGTCCCAATTCGGCGCGCCGGCGGCGAAACCCTTGAGCCGCCAGCAAATACTTATAAGGCGCCGGCGTGGAGATTCTTCAGCAAAACCATGGCGCCGGCTTAGGTAAATCTTAAAACACAGCCCCTATGTTGTCCAACTGTAAGATCAGTTGGATGCGTGAGTTTTGAATATGGCAGAACCAAATCGTCATCGAGCGAAATATGTCATTGGGCCGGATGGGAGCCCTTTGACCATCGCCGATTTGCCGCCTGCGACAACTAAGCGCTGGGTCATAAGGCGAAAGGCGGAAGTCGTCGCCGCGGTCCGCGGCGGCCTTCTGTCGCTTGAGGAAGCCTGCAACCGCTATACCCTCACCGTCGATGAGTTTCTGTCCTGGCAAATGTCCATTGATCAGCATGGCCTCGCCGGCTTGCGCACAACCCGAATTCAGCAATACCGACTCTAAACACCTTCACAGCAGGGCTTCGAGCCGAGCGGCCCCGTCGAGACGCTCGCGCAACCGCGAAGGCTCCGCCTCTCAAGAGGGATTCGGGGTTTCCTCCACGGCGTCAACCTCCAGCTTGTGGCGCAGGATGAGCGGCGCTTGCGCGATGGAGAAGACGAAAAGCAGGATAAATATCCCAGGAAATTTGAAAGACACCCAGACATCATTCGATTGGGTGCGCCAGACGATCTCATTTAGGAGCGCGAGCAGGAAGAAAAAACCGCCCCAGCGCAGGGTGAGCACGCGCCAGCCGCGCTCTGTCATGGAGAAGGCGTTGTCGAAAATAATCGGCAGCAGCAGCTTGTTCATCGCGAGGCCGCCGAAGAGCGCGACGCCGAAACCGACGTAAAGCACGGTCGGCTTCATCTTGATGAAGGTCGTATCCTGCAAATAGAGCGTGAGCGCGCCGAACAAGAGCGCCAGAACCGCGGTCATCAGCGGCATGGCCGGGAGCTTGCGGGTCTTAACGAGCGACACCACGAGCGACACGCCGACCGCCGCCATCAAGACGAATGTCGCGGTGAAAAGCCCGGCGTTCGCGCCGCTTAGAAGCGCCTGCGGCAAGAAGGGCGCGACGAGGGGCTCGAAAAGCTTCGGCCGCGCATTGGCGAAAAAAAACAGGATGAGCGGCCCCATTTCGACGCCGAGCTTCAGCCAGGGGATCGACCCTTTGCCATGCGGCGCCGCAGCGGCCGGTACACGATTCAAGGTTTCGCTCATTCGAACAGCTCTCTCATTCTGATTGACCTAATCTTCTATGCCGGCGATGGCGCGGGCGAAATCGCGAGCCGTAAAGGCTTCGAGGTCGTCCGCCGTCTCTCCGATCCCAATGAAATGGACCGGAAGCTGAAACTTGTCCGCAATCGCGACGAGGATTCCGCCTCGCGCCGTGCCGTCGAGCTTGGTCATGACGAGGCCGGTCACGCCGGCGACGCGGCCGAAAATCTCGACCTGGCTCATCGCATTCTGGCCGACGGTCGCGTCGAGGACAAGCAGCACGGCGTGCGGCGCGGTTGCGTCGACCTTCTTCATGACCCGGATGATCTTTTCAAGCTCGGCCATGAGCTCGGTTCGATTCTGCAGGCGCCCGGCCGTATCCATCAAGACCACGTCGTCGCCGCGCTCCTGCGCCGCCTTGATCGCGTCGAAAGCGAGCGCTGAAGCGTCGGCGCCTTGCTCGCGCGAGATCACCGGGCAGTGAAGACGCTGGCCCCAGATCATCAATTGCTCAATTGCGGCGGCGCGAAACGTATCGCCCGCCGCGAGCAGGACGCGGCGGCCTTCGGCAGAGAATTTCGCTGCGATCTTGCCGATGGTCGTCGTTTTGCCCGACCCATTCACGCCGACCACGAGGATCACATAAGGCTTCTTCTCGGCGTCAATTTCCAACGGTCGGGCATAGGGAGACAAGACGCGTTCCACTTCAGCGGCGAGGATCGCCTTGACCTCGTCGACCTCGACGTTCCTGTCATAGCGGCCCTTGCCGACGATTTTCGCGATCCGCGCGGCCGTCGCGACGCCGAGATCGGCGCGGATCAGCACGTCTTCGAGATCGTCGAGCATGGATTCATCAAGCTTGCGCTTGGTGAAGATGGCGATGAGGCCGCTTCCGATCGAATTCGACGAGCGCGCGAGTCCCTCGCGCAGCCGCGCCCACCAGCTGCGCTTTTGCATCGGGGCCGGAGGCTCGCCAGGAGGCGCGGCGCGCGGCGCGATTTCCGGCTGGATCTCCGCGTCCGGCTGGTCCTCACGTTCAACCTGCGCCGCCGCCAAGCCTAGCCCGCCAGCGTCCAGGTCCTCGGCCTGCAAGATCTCAGTTTCCAAAATTTCGACTTGCAAAGACTCGTCCGGCGTCGGCGTGGCCGGTTCGGCGCTCTGCGTTTCGGGCCGTTCGTCAGGGGTTTCCTTGCGGCCGAAAACGCGCCGGAAAAGGCTCTGCTTTGGCTTGGTCGCGGCGTCGTTCTCTTGCGTCACCATTAGATCCTATCTGCTGAACCTCTCTCGCACGCCCGAAATGCGCAAAGAGTTCGCATAGTTACGCCTTATCTGCAGCCCGTTTCGCCTGGGAGCGCTCTAAAGAGCAGGCGGCGGCCGATAGCGCCGCCTGGCAGTATATAAGGTCGCGATCGCAATGGTGAGCGATTTAAAATCCCGAATGCCGGTCGGCGTGGCCGCGCAACGCTCCCGCCAAGCCTAAGAGCGTAAACTCACGGACCTGGACGATCGGCCCCCGGAATGCGCGTTTATTCGCTCACCTGGAGCGGCGCCCGTCGAAGGAGCCTGCACGACCAGCGTCTCTATCGCCGCCGCCGGCCCGCAATCCGCCGCCTTCGGCCCCGGCATGTCCCGCAGCTCCCTCCACGCTGCTGCCGCCGGCCCGCCATCCGCCGCCTTCCGCTCCGGCGGCGCCATACGAGGCGCTCGCATCGGCCCCGATGACGCCTCCATATGCCCCGCCGCCCTCGCCAACGGCGGCGGGGCCATATGACGGATCGACCTCGACTTCTGCGCCGGTTGCGGTTGCGGCTGCCGCGCCGCCGGCCTGCCAGGCTCCACCTTCAGCGCCGATGTGCCAACCGCCTCCTTGGGCTCCCGCGCCGCCAGCTTGCCACCCGCCGCCCTGAGCACCCGCGCCGCCAGCTTGCCACCCGCCACCCTCGGCCCCCGCTGCGCCAGCATGCCAACCGCCTCCTTGAGCACCCGCGCCACCGATATGCCACCCGCCGCCCTCAGGCTCCAGCAGCGCCGGCATGCCAGCCGCCGCCCTGAGCACCCGCGCCGCCAGCTTGCCACCCGCCACCCTCGGCCCCGCTGCGCCAGCATGCCAACCGCCTCCTTGAGCACCCGCGCCACCGATATGCCACCCGCCGCTCCCTCAGGCTCCAGCAGCGCCTGCATGCCAGCCGCCGCCCTCAGCCCCGCGCCGCCACCAGCGTGCCAGTCGCCGCCCTCGGCCCCTGCGCCGCCGGCGCGCCAGCGCCTTCCTCATTGCGGCCGCCCGCGTGGAAGCCTCCGCCGGCTGAGCCTCCGCGGAAAGCGTAGGCGGTTTTCGGCGCGCCGATGGCGAGCGAGAGGGTCAGGACGGCGACGCCCATTAGCAAACTGCGTTTCATGGCTGAAATCCTCAATCCAAAGCTCTTGGAGCAAATGCCCCGGATTGATGCGCTCAAGGCCTGAAGTTTTCGAAAAATCAACGCCTAGAAGTCTAATTGCTCGGCGAATCCGGCTCACGCGAGCGAAGCGACGTGACCTGGCGTCACTTTCAACATCTGCGCCCGCGCCGCGATCCCGGCGAAAGTCGCAGGATCGGCGCCGGTCAGCCAGATCTGGCCGCCCAGAGTTTCAAGCAGTTCATAGAGGGCTTGGCGGCGGGTCGGATCGAAATGGGCCGCGATCTCGTCGAGGAGAATGAGAGGCGCGAGTCCGCTCATCGTCTTGACGAGGCGCGCCTGCGCCAGGACGAGGCCGACAAGCAGCGCCTTCTGCTCGCCGGTCGAAGCCTGAGCCGCCTCGACATTCTTGGGGCCATGACGCACGCAAAGATCGCTCGCCTGCGGCCCGATGATCGCCCGCCCCGCAGCGGCGTCGCGGGCCCGGCTGTCGCGCAGGATCGCGCGATAAATGTCCTCCGCCTCCAGCGCCGGACGCTCGGCGACTAGCGTCTCGACTTCGCCGCGCAGAGCGAGCTCTGCCCAAGGGAAGGGCGAGCCCGGGTCTCGGCCGGCGAGCGCCAGGCCGGACAACAGCGATACGGTCTCTGATCGCGCCGCGGCGACGGCGATCCCAAGCTCGGCGACCTCCCGCTCGATCGCGTCGAGCCAGGTCTTGTCGCCATGGCTCAGCGGCTCTTCCAGCAGACGGTTGCGACTGCGCAAGGCGCGTTCGAAGGCGTTGACTCGCGCGCCGTGATCGGCGTCGACCGAGAGGACGAGCCGGTCGAGAAAGCGGCGCCTTTCTCCCGCAGGCCCAGCGAAAAGCCCGTCCATCGAGGGCGTCAGCCAGACCACGCGGACATGGTCGCAAAAGACGCGGATGGAGGGCGCGGGCTCGCGGTCGAGCCGATATTTGCGCGCGGGCGGCGCATTTTCCTGGCATTCGACGCCGGTCCCGAGCTGGACGCGGCCGAAAGACCCTTCAAGCTCGACCGAAACAGCGAAGCCGCCTGCGCCGGTCTTGCGCGGGAAATCGCTCAATTCGGCGCGACGCAGGCCGCGTCCGGGCGTAAGCAGGGAAAGAGCTTCGATCAGATTGGTCTTGCCCGCGCCATTGTCTCCGGTGACGACGACCAGGGCTGCGGAAATAGCGAGGTCAAGCGAGGCGTAGGAGCGAAAATCGGCGAGCGTCAGACGGCGCACGCCATGGCTTTCGGCATGGCGCGGGGCTGTCCGATTGACCGTTTCCATTTCGATCTGGCTGGACATTGTGGCAAAACCCTAGCGCCGAAACCGGCGCAGGCGCTTCAAGACGCCGGCCATGTTATGCTTTCCGCCATGTTCAGCGCCATCGCCCTCCGCCGCCGCGGCCATGAGGATCTGCCTCGCCTCGCCGATCTTTGGGTCGCAAGCTGGCTTGAAGCAATGCCGGAAATCGATTTTTCGGCAAGGCGCCCCTGGTTTTGCGACCATTTGCTTCATCTCGAAGCGGCTGGAGCGGTGACGATCTGCGGGTTTGACGGCTCAAACCGCGCCATAGGCTTCGTGACGGTCGATCCGGCGACGGGCTATCTCGATCAGATCGCCGTCGCGCCAGAGGCCAAGGGAAGCGGCGCCGCGGCCCTTCTCTTAAACGAGGCGCGCCGCCTGTCCTCGAACGGCCTGGAGCTCGACGTCAATCAGGAAAATTCGCGCGCGCTTCGGTTCTATGAGCGCGAAGGGTTCAAAAAAATCGCGGAAGGCGCGAATCCCCGCTCCGGCTTAAAAACTTGGCGCCTCCGCTGGCCAAAAGAGGCTTGAGTATTTTTGTGCGCTGCGTCATGACTGGCGCGTGAATCGGCGGCAAGCGCCTCAAAAGAGGCGGCGCCCGAGAACGCAACGAATGGAGCGGCGGTCATGCGGCAACAATTCGTCATCGTCCAAGCCTTGGGCGGAAAGCCTTTGAAGCGCGTCGTCATGACGAACGCCGACAAGGGCGTCCTTGTCGCTGATCCCGGCCTTCTCGACGAGATCGGATCAGGCATTCATCGGCCGGTGACGGCGCCGCGCGAAAGTGTCTTCAATTTCGACGAGGACGTCTTCGATGAGCTCCTCGTGCAATGGCATGAGTCAAAACAGACCAGCGCCGCGACCTGGGCCAAGCTCGACCATTTCCAACCCATGCTCGATTCGGTCGATTGAGTGCCTTCCGCCTAGCGGCGGCCGTCACTCGGCGGCGGCCGTCTGGTCGACCTTGAGCGCCGCCGCGCCGGTTTCGAATTGCAGCTTGGCGAGGCGGGCATAGAGGCCATTCTTGGCGACGAGGGTCGCATGGTCGCCCTCCTCGACCAGCCGGCCATTGTCCAGCACGAGAATCCGGTTGGCCTTGAGGACGGTGGCGAGGCGATGCGCGATCACGATTGTCGTGCGCTCCGACATGACTTTTTCCAGCGCGGTCTGGACGAGGATCTCGTTTTCCGAGTCGAGCGAGGATGTCGCCTCGTCGAGAAGCAGCACTGGCGCGTCCTGCAGGATCGCCCGGGCGATGGCGAGCCGCTGGCGTTGGCCGCCGGACAGCGTCACCCCCCGTTCGCCGGCGCGCGTCGCATAGCCATGCGGCAGCGCGCGGATGAAGCCGTCGGCGGCGGCCCGCTCGGCCGCATGGCGCACGGCTTCGTCGCTCGCGTCGGGCGCCCCGTAGCGGATATTGTCGGCGATGGAAATGCCGAAGATCACCGGATCCTGCGGCACGCTCTTGATCCGCCGCCGGAGTTCGGTCGGATCGGAGCTCTTTATGTCGACGCCGTCGAGCAGGATGCGGCCGGCGGTCGGATCGTAGAAACGCAGGAGGAGCTGAAACAGGGTCGATTTGCCGGCCCCAGACGGTCCGACGATCGCCACGGTCTCCCCCGCCGCGATCTTGAACGAAAGATCATGCAGCGCCGCGTCGTTCGGTCGGCTCGCATAGCGAAACTCGACATGCTCGAAGCTGATGAGGCCGCGGGTCGGCGACGGAAAGGAAGCGGCTGGGACCGGCGCGACGATGGCGGGCTTGACGTTCAAGATTTCGGCGATGCGGCCGGCGGCGCCGGCCGCAGCGGAGATTTCGCCCCAGACCTGACTCAGCTCGCTGAGCGCGCTTGCCCCCAGAATTGCGTAAAGGACGAATTGCGACAGGAGACCGCCTGTCGTGCGGCCGGCGAGGACATCCTGCGCGCCGAGCCAAAGCACAGCGACAATGCTGGCGGAAACCAGAAAGATCACCACAATCGTGAGGCGGGCGCGGGCGGCGGCGGCGTTGCGGGCCGCGACATAGGCTTCTTCCGCGGCGGCGGCGAACGCGCGCTGGTCGCGGGCTCCGCGCCAAAGGCCTGCATCACCCGGACGGCGCCGAGATTTTCAGCGGCGTAGGCGCTCGCCTCCGCGAGCGTATCCTGGGCCGTGCGCGAACGCTTGCGGACCAGGCGCCCCGAGGCGACGAGGGGGAGCACGATGATCGGAATGGCGATGAGCACGACGGCTGAAAGCTTCGGGCTCGTATAGACCATCAGCCCGATCGCGCCGACGAAGAGAAAGAAATTGCGAAGCGTGACTGCGGCGGTCGCTCCGAAAGCGGACTTCATTTGCGTGGTGTCGGCGGTGAGCCTCGAAAGGAGCTCGCCCGTCTTCGCGGTGTCGTAGAAGGCCGCGTCGAGACCGCAGAGGTGCCTGAAGACATCCGACCGGAGGTCGGCGACGACGCGCTCCCCGAGCGTGGTCACGAAATAAAAGCGCGCGCCCGACGATAGGGCGAGAATCCCGGCTACTCCGACAAGCGCGAAGAAATAGGTGTTGATCAAGCCGGCGCTCTCGGCGGAAAAGCCGTAATCGATCATCCGCCTGATCGCCAGCGGCACGGCGAGCGTCGCGGCGGAGGCCATGATCACGGCGAGGAGGGCTCCGGCGATCCGCGGCTTGTAGCGCAAGACGTAAGGCACAAGCGGCAACAGGGCGCGCGGCGACGCCTTTTGCCTTGCGTCGGTCGAAGAATTGGGGGGGGAGGACTTGGCCATGGCTAGATGATCTCAAGATCGCGGAAGGCAAGACAAGGACTTTGCTTCGTCGCATTCGCAAAGCCGCTTCTTGGGGCAAGGGTTGAGGCGCGTTCGCGATGCTCTTCCTTAGAGCAGATCTAGTTTGGACGGAAGCGCGAAAGGAGCGGCTTCCGGGCGGGCGTTTCGCTCACGCCCCGCCGGCGGCCTCACGAAGGGCGCATTGCTTGTCGATCGCCGCCAGGAGAATGCAAAGCGCGATCCCCTCGGACGCCGCGCGAACCTCCTCCAGACTGGGAAATGTCGGCGCGAGACGCAGCGTGCTGTCATGCGGGTCCTGGCCATGCGGCCATGTGGCGCCGGCCGGGGTGAGCGCCAGTCCCGCTTCCTTGGCGAGCTCCACCACGCGTTTCGCGGTCCCTTGCGCCGCGTCGACGCTGATGAAATAGCCGCCGTCCGGCCGCGTCCAGCGGGCGACTCCCGTCCGGGCCAAATGGCGATCGAGCGCCTCCGCGACGGCGGCGAATTTCGGCGCTATGAGCGCGCGATGCGCGTCCATGTGGCGATAGAGGCCCGCCTCGTCGCGCAGGAAGCGGACATGCCGAAGCTGGTTCAGCTTGTCCGGGCCGATCGTGCGTTTGCCCGCCCTTGCGAGAAGCCAGCGCACATTGGCGGCCGAAGACGCAAAGAACGCGACCCCCGCCCCGGCGAGGGTGATCTTCGACGTCGAGGCGAAGACAAAGGCGCGGTCGGGGTTTCCGGCCCGCTCGCATTCCTCGAGAATGTTCAGAATTTCATGCCGGCGCTCGGTCAAATGGTGGACAGCGTAGGCGTTGTCCCAAAAAAGCCGGAAATCGGGAGCCCCCGCGCGCATGGAGGCGAGACGACGGACCGTCTGATCCGAATAGATCTCGCCGGTCGGGTTCGAATATTTGGGCACGCACCACATGCCCTTCACCGCCGGATCGGAGGCGAGCGCCTCGACGACATCCATATCGGGCCCTTGCCCCGTCATGGGCGCGGGCAGCATGCGGACGCCATATTCCTCGCAGATCGCAAAGTGCCGGTCGTACCCCGGCGAGGGGCAGATGAATGCGATCTCTTGCTCCTTCGCCCAAGGCCGCGGCGAGCCGGGGACGCCTTTCAAAAGCGCCCAGACGATGCAGTCATGCATGAGCGCAAGGCTTGAATTGTTTCCGACGACGATGCGATCCGGCGGCGCGCCGAGCACAGGCAAAAACAGCGCTCTCGCTTCGGCCAGACCTTGCAGGCCGCCGTAATTGCGGGCGTCTTCGCCGGATTCGGTGAAATGGTCAGCATTGCCGGGAAGGGCGAGCATGCCGTTCGAGAGGTCGAGCTGTTCAGGGGCGGGCTTGCCGCGCGTCATGTCGAGCTTGAGGCCTCGCGCCCGAAAGGCCTCGTATTTGCCTCGAACCTCGTTGCGCAGCGCTTCGAGCTCCGCGGCGGACAAATCGGCGATCGCGCTCATGCTGCTCTCGGGTTGGTTTCGTACTGTCGGATTTGCGCCGCAATCTAGCGTCGGACGGACAAGAGCGCCAGTTGCGCAATGTCGAATGGATTTCTCCGCGAATCTGGGTTCGCTAACTAAGTCGCGAAGAGTTGATCAACGCTTTCAGATCCGAATGGCGCAAATTCGGCTGATTTGGCGTAGCAGCTTGTCAACAGGCTTAATTCCAATTCATCCGTTCGCAAAGCGCGTTCGGCCAGGTTGCCGACTATGCGGGAGGGGTGTTATGCCGCACCCGTCGGACGGAGCATAGGCGGCATCGGCGGATCCAGTGGAGGGCGAAGCGGCGTGGCGGGCGACAAGGTTCTGGTCACGGGAGCCTCGGGCTTCGTCGGCTCCGCTGTGGCGCATGCCCTGGTTCGCTCCGGCTATTCGGTGCGGGTCCTGCTGCGGACGACGAGCGCGCGCACCAATCTCGCCAATCTTGACGTGGAGATCGCCGAAGGCGACATGCGCGATGCGGCGGCCGTCGCGCAGGCCATGGCCGGAGCGCGTTTTCTTTTTCATGTCGCCGCCGACTATCGGCTCTGGGCCCGCGACCGGCAGGAGATCCTTGCGACCAATCGCGAGGGAACCCGCATTCTCATGCAGGCGGCCCTCAAGGCGGGCGTCGAGCGCATCGTCTATACAAGCAGCGTCGCAACCATCGCCTGCGCGACGGATGGCGGCCCCGCCAACGAGACGATGCGGCTCGATGAATCCTGCGCGATCGGCGCCTATAAACGAAGCAAGATCGCCGCCGAGCAGGTCGTCGAGGAAATGATCGCCCGCGATAATTTGCCGGCGGTCATCGTGCATCCTTCGACGCCGGTTGGACCGCGCGACGTCAAGCCCACCCCCACTGGGCGCATCATCATCGAGGCGGCGTCGGGGCGGATCCCGGGTTACGTCGACACCGGCCTCAACCTCGTCCATGTCGACGATGTCGCGAACGGCCATCTCGCCGCCTTGCAGCGCGGCAGGCCGGGCGAGCGCTATATACTCGGCGGCCAAGACGTGCCGCTCGCCTGCCTGCTCGGCGAGATCGCATGCCTCTGCGGCCGAAAGCCGCCGAAATTTCGCTTTCCGCGCCCGCTGCTTTATCCTCTCGCTTTCGCCGCCGAGGCGATGGCCCATTTCACCGAACGCGAGCCTTTCGTGACGATCGACGGATTGCGGATGTCGAAACATCGCATGTTCTTCAGCTCCGCCAAGGCCGAACGCGATCTCGGCTACAAGGCGAGACCTTACCGCGAGGCGCTCGCCGACGCCTTGGCCTGGTTCCATGAATATGGTTATTTGCGATGAGCGGCGATTTTTCGAACGAACCGTCGAAGACGCACACCCAGGAGAATTTTCCGGTCGCCTCGCGGCTCATCGCGGAAAAATATCGCGGCGCGATCCTGGCCTATTACCGATTCGCGCGCGGCGCCGACGACGTCGTCGACAATGGTTCGCTTTCCCCTGACGCCAAGCTCGCCGGCCTCGACCTTTTCGAGGCGACCTTGCTCGGCAAGAGCGATCGGATCGAGGCGGCCAAGCCGCTCCGCGCAATCCTCGCTGAAAAGAAGCTTTCGCCCCGCCATGCGCTCGATCTCCTGCGCGCGTTCCGGATGGACGCAACCAAGACCCGCTATGCGAACTGGGCCGAACTGATGGACTATTGCGCCTATTCCGCCGCGCCGGTCGGACGCTTCGTTCTCGACGTGCATGGCGAGAGCGAAGCGACATGGCCTGCGTCCGACGCGCTTTGCGCGGCGCTCCAGGTCATCAATCATCTGCAGGATTGCGCGGCCGATTTTCGCAATCTCGATCGCGTCTATGTCCCCTTGGACGCCCTCGCCGCGCACGGCGTCGCCGTGGAGGCGCTCGGCGCGGACAAAGCCTCGCCTGGGCTTCGCGCCTGCCTGCGCGGGCTTGCCGAGAAGACGGCGACGCTCATCGACGAAGGCGCCCGCCTGCCGTCGCAAGTTCGCGATTTCCGCCTTTGCCTAGAGACGGCGGTCATCGCGCGCCTCGCCCGCAGGCTCGACGATATTCTGCTCGAGCGCGACCCTTTGAGCGAACCCGTTCATCTGACCAAGGCGGAGGTTCTCACCTGGTCTTGCATGGGGGTTCTGTCCGGCCTCGGGGCTTTTGCGCGCCGGCCGGCGCCGCTTTCAACGACGCGCGCGGGTGGCGCATGAATAGCGAAGTCTCGGAGGCCAGCGGCGCTGACGCGGCTGGCCGCTCGCGCGGCAGCTCTTTCTATGCGGCGATGCGCATTCTGCCGCCGCCCGCCCGCGCCGCGAGGCCATGTTTGAAATCTATTCTTTCTGCCGCGCCGTCGACGACATCGCCGATGAAGGCGGCCCCCGCCCGGCTCGCCTCGACGCGCTCGAAGGCTGGCGGCGCGACATTGACGCGCTCTATTCCGGGCGCCTCCCGTCGAGCCGCTTGCGCGGCCTCCTGACGGCGATCGAGACATTCGATCTTCGGCGCGAGGATTTTCTCGCCATTGTCGACGGCATGGAGATGGATGTCCAATCCGACATTCAGGCGCCGGATTTCGCCACGCTCGACCTTTATTGCGACCGGGTGGCGAGCGCGGTCGGACGGCTGTCGGTGCGCATCTTCGGGGTTCCCGCGGCGGCAGGACTTGCGCTCGCGCATCATCTCGGGCGGGCGTTTCAGCTCACCAATATTTTGCGCGACCTCGACGAGGACGCGGCGATCAACCGGCTCTATCTGCCGCGGGAAAAGCTGCTAGCGGCGGGAATTTTCGCAACCTCCCCGGCCGAGGTCCTGGCGAGCCCGGCGCTTGAGAAAGCCTGCGCGCCGATTATCGCCATCGCAACAGAGCATTTCGAGGAGGCGCGGCGCATCATGGCGAAATGCCCGCGCGACAGCGTGCGCGCGCCTCGGATCATGGCCGAAGTCTATCAGGGCATCCTCAGCGGCTTGAGAGAACGCGGTCTTTTGGCCCCGCGCAAAAGGATGCGCACGCCGCGCCATCGCGTGCTTCTCGCGATCATGCGCTACGGCCTCATTTGATGCGCAAGCCTGCCGTTCATGTCATAGGCGCGGGGCTCGCCGGCCTCGCCGCGGCTGTGCGGCTCGCGGACGGATCTCGCGAGATTATCCTGCACGAAGCCGCGCGTCAGGCGGGGGGGCGCTGCCGATCGTATCACGACGCGCAGCTCGGAATGGCGATCGACAATGGCAATCATTTGCTTTTGTCGGGGAATCACGCCGCGCGAAACTTCTTGGCGACAATCGGCAGCGAGGACGAGCTTCAGGGCCCCGCCGAGGCCGATTTCCCTTTCTTCGATCTCGCCAGCAAGAAACGCTGGCGGGTGCGGCCGAACGCCGGCCCGATGCCCTGGTGGATCTTCTCGGCCGAGCGGCGGGCGCCCGACACAGGCTGGCGCGATTATCTGGCGCTGCTGCGCCTTCTCGTTCCCGGCAAGGATCGGCCGATCGCGGCGGCGATGCGCTGCGACGGGCCTCTTTACGAGCGGCTCTGGCGTCCCTTTCTTCTCGCCGCGTTGAACGCCGAGCCAAAGGAAGGCTCCGCCCGTCTCGCCGGCGCGGTCGTGCGCGAAACTCTGGCCAAAGGCGGGCGCGCCTGCCGCCCGCTCGTCGCCGCGCATGGCCTGTCCGCCGCCTTCATCGATCCGGCGCTTCGCTATTTGAGCGAGCGCGGCGCGCAAATTTGCCTCGATCATAGATTGCGGAAGATCGATTTCGCGGCGGGCCGCGTCAGCGCGCTCGATTTCGGCGACGCGACGCAGCCGCTTGGCCCGGCGGATCAGGTCGTCCTTGCAGTTCCGCCGCTTGTCGCGCGCGACCTCATGCCGGGACTGCAAACGCCGGAAAGCTTTCGCGCCATCGTCAACGCCCATTTCAGAATCGCGCCGCCCAAGGACTGTCCCGCTATCCTCGGCGTGATCAACGCGACGACCGAATGGCTGTTCGCCTTTCCCGACCGGCTCTCGGTCACGATCAGCGGCGCGGATCGATTGCTCGACGCGCCGCGCGAAGAACTCGCGCAAAAGATCTGGGCCGAGGTCGCGGAGGCGGCGCGTATTGAAAAGCCGCTTCCGCCATGGCAGATCATCAAGGAAAAGCGGGCGACCTTCGCCGCCACTTGCGAGGAGAACGCGCGCCGTCCCGGCGCCGCGACGGCTTATCCCAATCTCTTTCTCGCGGGCGATTGGACGGCGACCGGCTTGCCGGCGACGATCGAAGGCGCCATTCGATCGGGGAATCGCGCGGCGGATCTGGTCCGGCGATCGCAATGAAATGGCGCGGCGAAATCGCGACGAAATCGAGGGGGCCGCAGGCGTGGCGAGCGAACTTGCGTTGAATGTCGAGGCGAAAGATGCGGGCGCGCCGGAATTCGGGCGCGGCGAAATCGATGCGGCGATCGACCGCGCGAGGCAGGCGCTTCTCGCCCTGCAACGGCCGGACGGCCATTTCGTCTTCGAGCTGGAGGCGGATGTTTCGATCCCGGCCGAATATATCCTGTTCCGCCATTTCCTCGACGAGCCGATCTCTGACGAGCTTGAAGCCAAGATCGGCGAATATCTGCGGCGCAGGCAGGCCGCGCATGACGGCTGGACGCTGTTCACCGATGGCGCTTTCAACGTCAGCAATAGCGTGAAAGCCTATTTCGCGCTGAAGATGATCGGCGACTCGCCGGACGCCGACCATATGCGGCGCGCCCGGGCGGCGATCCTGGCGCATGGCGGGGCGGCGGCGGCCAATGTCTTCACCCGCTCCTTGCTCGCTCTTTATGGCGCGCTGCCTTGGCGCGGCGTGCCGGTCATGCCGGTCGAGATCATGCACTTGCCGCGCTGGTTTCCCTTCCACCTGACCAAAATATCCTATTGGGGGCGCACCGTCCTCGTCCCGCTGATGGCCGTGAACGCCTTGAAGCCGAGGGCTCGCAATCCGCGCAATATCACGATCGAGGAGCTTTTCGTCGCGCCGCCCGACGAGGTCCGGCATTGGCCGGGCGCGCCGCATCAGAGCTTCCCCTGGACCACGCTTTTTGGCGGTATCGACAAGCTGCTGCGATGGACTGAACCCTATTTCCCGCAGGGCCTGCGCAAGAGCGCGATAGACAAGGCGGTTGCTTTCGTCAGTGAAAGATTGAACGGCGAGGATGGCCTCGGCGCGATCTATCCAGCCATGGCCTATTCGGCGCTAATGTTCGACACGCTCGGCTATCCAAGATCGGATCCGAAAATGGTCCAGATCCTTGGCGCGATCGACAAGCTTCTCGTCATCAAAGATGATGAGGCCTATTGCCAGCCCTGCGTCTCGCCGGTGTGGGACACCGGGCTTGCCTGTCACGCGCTGATGGAGACCGGCGGCGAGGATCTCGCGCCGCGCCTCAATGCGGCGCTGGACTGGCTCACGCCTCTGCAAGTCAAGGACGTCGCCGGCGACTGGGCGGCGCAAAAGCCGAATGTGCGTCCGGGCGGCTGGGCGTTTCAATACGCCAACGCCTATTATCCGGATCTCGACGACACGGCCGTCGTCGCCATGGCGCTCGACCGCGCCGCCGGGCCCTGGCCTGCGGCCTCGGCGGCGGGCGATCGAACGGAGGCGATCGCCCGCGCGCGCGAATGGATCGAAGGCCTGCAAAGCGCCAACGGCGGCTGGGGCGCCTTCGATTCCGACAATGATCGCGAATATTTGAACTACATTCCTTTCGCCGATCATGGCGCGCTGCTCGATCCTCCGACCGAGGATGTCACCGCGCGTTGCATATCCTTGCTGGGTCAGCTCGGCGAGACGCCTGACCGCAATCCGGCGCTCGCGCGCGCCGTAGATTATCTCATCAGCGCCCAGCAAAAAGACGGCAGCTGGTTTGGCCGCTGGGGCATGAATTACATCTATGGCGTCTGGTCCGTGCTTTGCGCCTTCAACGCAATCAGGCTGGACCCGCAGAGCGAAACGGTGCAAAAAGCAGTAGCCTGGCTAAAAAGCATTCAAAACGCTGACGGTGGTTGGGGCGAGGGCGGCGAGAGTTACGCGTTGGATTACGCGAGCTATCGCCCGGCGCCGAGCACATCGTCGCAGACGGCATGGGCTTTGCTCGGCCTGATGGCGGCCGGCATTGTGGACGACCCCGTGGTTGCAAGGGGGGTGCGCTATCTGGCGCGCACGCAGACGGGAGACGGGTTTTGGGACGAAGAGCGCTTCACCGCGACGGGGTTTCCGCGGGTCTTTTTCCTGCGGTATCACGGCTACTCGAAATTCTTTCCGCTCTGGGCGTTGGCGCGCTATCGCAATCTCACCTCGGGCAATCATCAATCGATTTTGGCCGGAATGTAGCCGGCTTGCCGGTCATCGCCGTTACTGGCCTGCGGGCGGAGGCGAAACTTGCGGCCGGCCCGCAAATCATCGTCGTGTCCGGCGGCGGCGATGGCGTCGGCTTGGCGCGCGCGCTGGATACGGCCGCCGCGAACAAAGCGTCGGCCATTATCAGCTTCGGGGTCGCGGGCGGTCTGGCGCCAGGCCTTGTTTCGGGCTCGTCCCTCGTCGCGCGTTCGATCGTCGCTGAAGGCGGCGAGCGCTTCTATGGCGATCCGGTCTGGTCGCGCCGGCTTTCGGCGGCGCTCGGCGGCGCGCCGATCGTCGATATGGCCGGCGTCGACGCCCGGTGATCGACCACGCGGCCAAGCGCGCTCTGCATGTCAAGACCGGCGCATTCGCCGCCGATATGGAATCGCATATCGCGGCGCGCGCCGCCGCCCATAAGCTTTCCCTTCGCCGCCTTTCGGGTGGTGGCCGACCCCGCGGAGCGGCGGCTGCCGCATGCGGCGCTCGTCGGCATGCAAGCCGACGGCACGCTCGCCTTGAAGCCGTCGCGCGTTCGATCCTGCGCGATCCGCGCCAGGTCCCGCAGCTCCTCCAGACCGCGCTCGATGCGCGCGCGGCCTTCGCGGCCCTACTCCGCGGCCGAAAGATGCTGGCCGGCGCTCTTGCTTTCACCGAGTTCCGCGAGCTTGTTCTCGACATGCCGGCCGAAGACGTAATCGGCGGGTCGTTGCCGGTCTAGCGGGATGTCCGGGGCCATTGGGCCTTGCGTGCGAATGCCTTGCAAGGCGACGCCGAGCGCCTGCAGAGGATGGCTGAACGCGTCTTCCACGGCGGTCGCCTCGAAGCCGCAATGCACCATGCAGTCGGCGCATTTTTCATAATTGCCGGTTCCGTAGGAGTCCCAGTCGGTCTCCTCCATAAGCTCCTTGAAGCTCGCCGCATATCCTTCGCCGAGAAGATAGCAGGGCCGCTGCCAGCCGAAGATGGTTCGCGTCGGATTGCCCCAAGGGGTGCACTGATAGGTTCGATTGCCGGCGAGAAAATCGAGGAAGAGCGTCGACTGGAAAAAAGGCCACGCCTTTCCGCCCTTGCCGCGCGCGAAAATTTGCCGGAACAGATTCTTGGTTTTCTCCCGATTGAGGAAATGCTGCTGATCGGGCGCGCGCTCATAGGCGTAGCCCGGAGAAACCGTGATCCCCTCGACGCCGAGCGCGGCGGCCGAATCGAAAAACGCCGCGACCCGGTCCGGCTCCGCCGTATTGAAGAGCGTGCAGTTGACGGTGACCCGGAATCCGCGCCGCTTTGCGAGCTTCAGGGCGTCGAGCGCGCGCTCGTAGACGCCGGCCTGGCACACCGATTGATCGTGCATCTCGGCGTCGCCATCGAGATGAATGGACCAATTGAAATAGCGGTTCGGCGCATATCGATGCAGATTCTTCTCCAAAAGCAGGGCGTTGGTGCAGACGGTGACGAATTTCCCCCTTGCGATGGCGCCGGCGACGATCTCCGGCAGATCCTTGTGCAGCAAGGGCTCGCCGCCAGCGATCACGACGACGGGCGCGCCGCATTCATCGATTGCGGCGAGGCAATCGGCGAGCGGCAATCGTTGATTGAGGATCTTGTCCGGATAATCGATCTTGCCGCAGCCCGCGCAAGCGAGATTGCACCGAAACAACGGCTCGAGCATGAGAACGAGCGGAAAACGCTTGCGGCCGGAGAGCCGCTGGCGAACCACATAGGCGCCGATTTGAGCCATTTGAAGAAACGGTATGCCCAATGTCTGCTCCTGGAAGTTGACGCCGTTCGCCGTAGCCGGACCCGATCGCGTGGAGCCGTCTTGCGACCAGCGAGATTGGGATCGGCTTCTGATTTTGATTGTTGGCCGGACACGCAGGCCATGGCTTAAGCTAACAGATGAACATTTTCGGCTTCAATGGAAACAAGAAAATGCGCATCAAATTTCTTTGTCGCGTTTTCTTGGGCGCCGCCCCTGCGCGCCTAGCCCGAAAATCCTTCGGATCGATGGTTGGCGAGACCTGCCGTGTCCAGGACTTGCCGAGTCCGGGGGGTTTTACTTGATCTAGCGATTCGCGCTTTTGTAAGGCCGCTTGGCGAGGCTCCGGCCGCGAGACTCAATGATCGTCAAGTTCGGGCGGGAGCTTGAATTCAATATTTTCCTCGACCCCGGGCAACATCGACAATTCGAGCGGGCCGAGGCCGCGCAAGGCGTCGATCACATCCTCGACAAGAATCTCCGGCGCCGAAGCGCCGGCGGTAAGGCCCACGATCTTCGCCTCGCGCAAGAATTCGAGATCGAGCTCCGTCCTGTCCGCGATGAGAAAGGTCGGCACCCTGGCTTCCGCGCCGATTTCGCGCAACCGGTTCGAATTCGAGCTGTTTTTCGCGCCGACGACAAGAATGACGTCGACCAGCTGACTCAATTCGCGCACGGCGCTTTGCCGATTCTGCGTCGCGTAGCAAATATCCTTGGTTTCCGGGCCGACGATGTCGTTGAACCGGCGCTTCAGGGCGGCGATGATGCATTTGGTGTCGTCGACGCTCAGCGTCGTTTGCGACACATAGGCGAGCGGCGTATCGGCGGCGAGGTCCAGCTTGTCGACGTCGGCTTCCGATTGCACGAGATGGACCGGCCCAGGAATCCGCCCCATCGTGCCCTCGACCTCCGGATGGCCGGCGTGGCCGATCAGCACGACCGCTCTGCCCTGTTGCACGTAGCGCTCGCCTTGACTATGGACTTTGGCGACGAGGGGACAGGTGGCGTCGAGGACCGGCAGCCCGAGAGAGGCGGCTTCCTCCTCGACCGAACGGGCCACGCCATGGGCGCTGAAGATCGTGCGCGCGCCGGATGGGACCTCGGCCAGATTTTCGACAAACCGGGCGCCCTTCGCTTTCAGCTTCTCCACGACATAGCCATTATGGACGATTTCATGCCTCACATAGATCGGCGCGCCATATTTTGTGAGAGCTTGTTCGACGATTTCGATCGCGCGGACGACGCCGGCGCAGAATCCGCGAGGCTGAGCCAAGATTACCTTCATGAAATTTGCCTAGCGTCGAAGCCAATGTGCCCTTACAAGCAGGCGATACGTTCTTTAATCTCCTTGTCCAGCTTGTAACGATGACAATGACATTGTCAAACAACTCGCCCATCCAGAGCCGAGGGCCTGTCCAGAGCCACGCATATCGTAACGAGCTGCAACGTAGACGTTTAATCTTATCTGACCACACTATTGGTTAACAATGCCTTGGTCAGGCGCTTTTTTGATCGGCGACAGCAACGCATGATTACACACGAAGACAGCACGGAGAAAGCGCCGCCGCCGGAACCGACGGCATCAGGAGCGATCGCGAAATCGATTGTCGCGATCGTGACGACATGCAGGCGTTTCAAATGGATCGTGCTCGCATTGGCAATAGTCGTGACAATTGTGTCGGCTCACTATGCCGTGACGCATTTCAAGATCAACACGAATACCAATGACTTTATTTCAGCCAAACTTAAATGGCGGCAAAACCTGCTTGAGCTGGACAAGGCTTTTCCTCAACGCAAGGACCTGATCCTCGTCGTGATCGACGGCGCGACCCCAGAACTCGCCGAGGCCGCGGCGCGCCGATTGACCGATAAATTGGCGACTCGCCCCGATCTTTTCGAATCAGTCCTGCGTCCCGACGGCGGACCTTATTTCAACCAGAACGCCCTGATGTTCTTGCCCGTTCCCGCCCTTCAACGCACGATGGACGGGCTTTACAAGGCGCAACCATTCCTTGGCGCGCTTGTTTCGGACCCGAGCCTGCGCGGGATCATGGACGCCTTCGCTTTCATCAACCGCGGCGTTCGGGCGAAGGCCGGAACGCTCGACGATTTCGATCGGCCGATGGTCGCCCTTGCGGATGCGTTCGACAGCTTGCTCGCCGGCCGGCCGACCTTTTTTTCCTGGCGCAGCCTTATGACCGGTGAGGCGCCGGACCCACGCGAGCTGCGCCGCTTCATCGAGGTCAAGCCCCGGCTTGACTACGCGGCTCTCAAGCCGGGCGCTGTTCCGTCGGATTTCATTCGCCAGAGCGCAATTGATCTCGGCCTAGCCCCGGCGACCGGCGTGAAGCTAAGGCTGACCGGCGTCGTGCCCCTCGAAGACGAAGAATTCGCCACAGTCGAACAAGGCGCGGGCGTCAACGGCGCCGCGACCGCCTTGATCGTTCTTTTCATCATCTGGCGCGCCCTAAAATCCAAGCGAATCGTTCTTGCGGTCGCGTTGAGCGTCGTCGTCGGCCTTGCCGCGACCGCCGCGGTCGGACTCTTGATGGTCGGGGCGCTCAATCTGATCTCGGTCGCCTTCGCCGTGCTTTTCGTCGGCATCGGCGTTGATTTCGGCATTCAGTTCAGCGTTCGCTACCGCGCGGAACGTTACCAGGAGCCCAATTTCGACAAGGCCCTCAAGCGGGCGGCGGCGAAGGCCGGCCGGCCTTTGGCGCTCGCCGCGACGGCGACGGCGGCCGGGTTTTACTCCTTCCTCCCGACTGATTATCGGGGCGTTTCCGAATTGGGCCTCATCGCCGGCACCGGCATGTTCATCGCATTTTTTTCGGCGATCACAGTTTTGCCCGCGCTGCTCGCCCTGCTGCGCCCGCCTGCCGAACAGGAGCCCGTCGGCTATAAATTCCTGGCGCCGGCCGATGATTTCATGGCCCGGCACCGCTATGCGATCGTCATCGGGACCTTGACCGTCGCCTTGGCGGGGACGCCCTTGCTGCGTCATCTCCATTTCGATTTCAATCCGCTCAACTTGCGCAGCGCCAAAGTCGAGTCGGTCTCCACCCTGCTTGATCTGATGCAGAACCCCGCCACGGATCCGAACACGATCGACGTGCTCGCGACTTCGCTCAAGGACGCCGAGCCGCTTGCGGCGCGCTTGCGGAGTCTGCCCGAGGTCGCTCAAGTGACCACGCTGCAAAGCCTGGTTCCCGATGATCAAGACGAAAAGCTGGCGATCATTCACCGCGCCGCCACGGCTTTGGGGCCGTTGCTCGATCCGCGCCGGGCGAGACCTGCCCCGACCGACGCCGAGGATGTGGCGGCGATGAACCGCGCCGCTGATTCCTTCGCCGCCACGGCGGGAGACGCGGCAGGAAAAGGCCCCGACGACGCCCGCCGCCTGGCCGCGCTGATCCGCAAGATGGGCGCGGCGCCGCCGAACAGCCGCGAGGCCGCGCGCGCCGCCTTGCTGCCCGGTCTCGACACGATGCTCAGCCTCTTGCGCACGTCCCTGACCGCGCAAAAGACGACGATTGCGTCGATTCCGCCCGATCTGGCGCATAACTGGGTGAGCGCGGACGGCCGGGCGCTGATCGCCGTCGCTCCGAGCGGAAACGCGAATGACAACGCGACCCTCAAGCGCTTCTCCCAGGCTGTTCAGGCGATCGACCCCAGCGCCACCGGCCAACCCATCGCCATTCAGGAATCCGGCAACACAGTCGTGCGCGCCTTCATCGTGGCGGGCGCCTGGGCGCTGTCTTCGATCAGTCTGCTTCTCTTGATTGTGCTGCGCCGGATCACCGACGTGCTTTTGACCCTGGTGCCTTTGCTGCTCGCCGGAGTCGTCACGCTCGAGATCACCGTCTTGATCGGCTTGCCGCTCAATTTCGCGAATATTATCGCTTTGCCTCTGCTTCTCGGCCTCGGCGTCGCCTTCAAGATTTATTTCGTCATGGCTTGGCGCGCAGGCACGACGAATCTCCTGCAATCGAGCCTCACCCGCGCGGTGTTTTTCAGCGCAATGACCACGGCGACGGCTTTCGGCAGCCTCTGGCTCTCAAATCATCCGGGAACGTCGAGCATGGGCAAGCTGCTTGCCCTGTCGCTGGTCTGCACGCTAGCCGCCGCGATATTGTTCCAGCCGGCGCTGATGGGGCCGCCGCGCCACGTCAACGCGGCGGGCGAAGGCGCTTGAGTCAAAGCCAGTCGAGGGGGATTTTGGGTAAGGACGAGCCCGGGGCTGCAGGCTGAGACGTCCTGCGACTCAGCCGCAGCCCGGGCTAAGCCGCTTCCAACCCCAGGCTGCGGCCGATGCCGTTCACGCTTTAATAGCGGCCGTTTCCGCTACGCTCGTCCGAGCTGGAGCGGCCCTCATTATTTTCTTGACGATTGTACTCATTGCGCTTGTGAACACCATAGGCGCAGCCAGCGGCGGCTCCAACGCCGCCATGGCCCACAAAATGGCCGGCTATGCCGCCAACAATCGCGCCTTTGATGCAACCGCCCGGCCGAGCCTCCGCGGGCCCGACGGCCGAAAAGGCGGTAGCCCCGACAAGAGCTGAAACAAAAAGCATATTTCTCATGAACGTCTCCTTTGGCCAGCAGAACGACCAAGGAGACAGTTGGTTCATATCTCGAACGCGCCAATCGGGGTGGGGAAAGCGAGGCTAGCGCAGCCGAACCCTTCGGCGTCTCAGCTATTTTCCGAAGCGTGCAGGCAATTTCCGGAAACGGCTCTCAGCCCTCCGGCTTTGCCTTTTCCTCCATCCGCGCCTTGAGCACCGCCAATTTCGCGAAAGGCGAATCCGGATCGGGCGCGCGTTCGTGGCTTCTCTTTTCGCCGCCGCCGAACTGACCGCCCCGTCCGCGCCTGCGGTCATCCCCGGCGCTTCGCGCCGGCGCGCCGTCGTCGCGCCGATTGCGCGGCGGACCCTCGAAGCGCTCTCTCGGCTGGCCGCGGCCCGGCTGGCGTCCGTTCTTATGGCCATTTTGGCGCTTTTCGTCGGCGCCGCCGACCGCCGCCTCGGCCGGCGCCTCGCCTGCGGCCCTGTTTCCATCCTGGCTTCGTTCGCCGCGGCGCTTGTCGCGCGCATATCCGGCGCCGGCGTGGCTGCTTGCGACGCAGCGCCTTCCGAAGATGCCTCCGCCGCATGGCTCCGCTGCGGCTTCCGCCCGCCGCGCGCCTCGGGCCGACGCGCGTGATGCTGTTGCCGATGCGGCCGCCAGACTTCGATCAAGACCGGCTCGGCCGGCTCGGTTTCGGTCGCCTCGCCCGGCGGATTTGCTTCGATCGGAGCTTCGGCCGGACTTTCCGGCTGAAACCAGAACTTCCGACAGGCTGGCATCCCCGACGCCTCATCCGGCTCTTCCGACTCAGCCGCCGCAGCAGCGCTTGGCGCGGGAGCTGGTCGTCAAGCGCGGGTTCGCTCGCCGCCACCGGCGTTTCCGCCGTGAACGCCGCGCCGGCGTCAGCCTCGGAGCCTTGTGCGTCGGCCGGAGTCTCCTCGCTCGGCCTCTTCGGCTTCGGCGACAGGAGTCGGGCCGGCGTCCGAGTCAGGCTCCGACGCGCCCTCGGCCTCCGATTTTGGCGGCGCGACCGGTTCGGTCGCAGCCATGGGGAGCAAAGGCGCGGTGATCGCGGGGCCCTTGCGGCGATCGAGGACATAACCCAGCGAGCGCAGGATCGAGGCGAAGCTCTCGCCCGAGCAGCCTGCGAGCGAAGTCATCGCAACCGTGACGACGAAGCCGTCGCCATCGGCGGTCCCGGGCGGCGGCTCGCCGGGCGTCGAGCCGGGACGATAAGATACAGCCGGGCGGATCAGGTCGGCGAGGCGTTCGAGTATGTCGATCCGCACCGCGCGGTCGCCGCAGACCCGAAATCCAGCGGCGCGATAAAATCCCTTAGGGACCTCCTTGTCGGCGACGAAGGAGGTCCGGCCGGACGCGGCGAGATGGGGAACGTCATCAAGGCCTTTGACCTCATCGACGCCGCCATGTTTCAAAGCCCAGAGCTGCGCTGCGAGCGCGCGCGGGGCGGGCTTGACCAGATTGGGAAGATAAAGGTGATAGGCGCCGAAGCGGATGCCGAATTTTCGCAAGGCCGCGCGCGCGTCCTGCGGCAGGGCCTTGACCTCGTCCGCGACCCGCGTCCGTTCGAGCACGCCGAGCGCTTCGGCGACCTGGAAGGCGATGCCGCGGGCGATCCCTTCGAGCCCTTCGCCTTTTTCCAGATCGGCAAGCGGCCCGAGCAGCTTCTTGACATGCTGCGCCAGCCAGAGCGCGAGTCGCCGCTGCACCTTTTCAAGCGCTTCGCCGGTCAATTGCTCGTCTGAGAGAATGCGCAGGCTTGGCTCGAGCACATGCGCGCCCGCGCCGATTTTCGCGACGGGTTCGCCGAGCCAGCGGATGATTCCATCATTGGCGAGAACGAAAGCTTCGTCGACGGCCTCGTGCACGCGGGTCGCGCGGCCTTCGATCTCGCTCACAAGCGCCTTTTGCGCCGCGGCGTTGAGGGCCTTGGCCGCCTCGCCCGCCGCCTGCGGATCCGCGGTGAAGCGAAATCCATTCAGTTGGCCGACGTGCTGGCCCTCGACCATCACGTCGCCGCTTTGGGTGACTTCCGCTTCCAACATGGCGTTCTCTCTCAAGCGGCGCATCAGCACGCTCGTCCTGCGGTCCACGAACCTTTGGGCGAGACGTTCATGCAGAGCGTCCGATAATGTGTCCTCTACCTGACGCGTGACGCCCTGCCAATGCTCTGGATCGCGCAGCCAGTCGGAACGGTTGGCTATAAACGTCCAGGTCCGGACCTGGGCGATCCGCGCCGACAGGGCGTCGAGATCTCCATCGACGCGGTCAAGGGCGCCGATATGGCGGGCGAACCAATCGTTCGGGATGCGGCCCGCGCGCACGACGAATCCATACACCGACAAGACCAGCTCCGCATGCGCGGCGGGCGAAAGCTTTCGATAATCCGGGATTTGGCAACATTCCCAGAGCCGCGCGACATCGGCGCGGGTCTTGGCCTCCCGCATGACTTTTTCGTCGCGGGCGGCGATGTCGAGAACCATTTGATCCTCGGCGAGCGGCGCGCGGGTGAGGCCTTGCTCCTTCGGCAGAACGTCAAGGGAGGCGGCGAGATCGGCGATCGAAGAAAAATCCAGATCCGCGTTGCGCCATTGCAACATGCGCACGGATTCGAAACGATGGTCCTCCAAGGCTTCGACCAGTTCGGCGTCGAAAGGCAGGCAGCGGCCGGTCGTGCCGAAGGTGCCGTCGCGCAGATGACGCCCCGCCCGGCCGGCGATCTGGCCGAATTCCGCCGGATTGAGGCGGCGATATTGCCAGCCGTCGAATTTCCGGTCGGCCGCGAAGGCGATATGATCGACGTCGAGATTAAGTCCCATCCCGATGGCGTCGGTCGCGATGATGTAATCGACGTCGCCGCTCTGGAAGAGCTCGACCTGGGCGTTGCGCGTGCGCGGCGAGAGCGCGCCGAGGACGACGGCCGCGCCGCCACGCTGGCGCCTGATCCATTCGGCGATCGCATAGACGTCTTCGGCGGAGAAAGCCACGATGGCGCTGCGGCGGGGCAGGCGGGTCATCTTTTTATCGCCGGCGAAGCTCAGGGTGGAGAGACGCGGCCGCGAGAGAATCCGCGCCCCCGGCAGGAGCTCCTGAACGGCGCGCTGCATCGTCGCCGCGCCGATCAGCAGGGTCTCATCGCGGCCCCGGCGGTTCAGGAGCCGGTCGGTGAAGACATGGCCGCGATCGAGATCGGCGGCGAGCTGAATTTCATCGACCGCCACGAAAGCGAGATCGAGGTCGCGCGGCATGGCCTCGACGGTCGAGATCCAGTAGCGCGGCGACTTCGGCTTGATCTTCTCCTCGCCGGTGACGAGGGCGACCGCGTCGGCGCCAACCCGCTCCACACAGCGATTATAGACCTCACGCGCGAGAAGGCGCAGCGGCAGGCCTATCATCCCGCTCGGATAGGAGAGCATGCGCTCGATCGCATAATGCGTCTTGCCGGTATTGGTTGGACCAAGCAGAACGCTGACGCCTCTGGCGCGGTCCATCGGATGCAGTCTGGCGGCCGGGAAGGAAATGTTCATTGGTTAATCGACCTGGGAAGAACGTCGAAGGATCGCGCTGGCGGCGATGGTGAACTCCCCTCATGCGCGGCGAGCAGGCGGCGCGCTTGCGGGTTCGGTCGGAGACGTTGCAACTTCTTGATTTGCGGTCGGGTTCCCCCCGTTCTTGAGCGGCAATGAGCCGCGAATTCATGGCCTTCCGGCGGCGCGCCAGCCGCGGCCCTTCCTCGGCGCGCGGCGTTCCCTCTGTATCACAATGGCGCGGGGCCGGGCAGCGTTCTTTACCTCTCGAACGGGAGACGAACGAATCACGCCCGAATCGCAGACCGCAACGGAATCCGTGTTTGTTCACCACCAAATGTTGAGTGGCTGCACAAAGGACCTCCTATTGCTTGAGAAAACCTCCATTTTCGCGCCAAGCTGGCGAATCCCTGCGAGCCATTGCACGCGGACTCGGATGCGCGTTTCTGTCAACCGCCCATGGATCGGCAAAACGCAGAATCTCGCCCAAGGGCTGTCGCGAGAGCCGTCGGTCGGCGACAAGGGCGCCCGCTCCCTTGAAGAAAATACGATAAAACAAAGACCTAGAGAGGTTTTTCGATTCTATGAAGGGCGACGCGGCGCCGGCGCGGGAACAGCTTTGCAATTAATCGTTCGACACTGTCTCCACAGTCACGCGCGCGACCCCCGCGCGGCGAAAGCCGAGCGCATTGGCGGCGCCGGTCGAGACGTCGACGATTCGCCCCCCGATATAGGGTCCCCGGTCATTGACCACGAGCACCACCGAACGATGATTTGCGAGATTGGTGACGCGAAGATGCGTGCCGAAGGGCAGCGAGCGATGGGCGCAAGTCATATGGCCTCGCCCCCCATAATAAGACGCCTTGCCGGTCCAGCTTTGAGCCTGCGCAGTCGCGGCGGAGGCAAAAATGAACAGAAATATAGTGATGGATTTCGTCAATAATCATACTCCATGCCACAGCGTTTATTCGCTCAACGCGGCGAATAAAGCGCTCATTGCATGGATTATGTGAGCAAAGCTTGGCAATATATCTAAGCGATATTAGAGTATATTTCAGCCTTGATTTGCAAGTAGTAATTTCTATATTTATTTCGTCACATATTTGTAATCTACATATCCAGGCGAATGTGAAGGCTCTTTGCTTCCTCGCGATATGTGGCGCTTATGTCATGCAGCCCCGCAAATCGCGGCGCCGGACGCTTTTTCCCTTGCCGCGAGCATCGAGTGCATGAGTTCATCAATCATCACTTGACGCCAGAAAAGGGGCCCACATGTTCGCCAAGCGCATTCCAGGATCGGCTCTGATTGCAATTTCGACGATTTTGGCCGGGCTTTCTCCGCAAGCCGCGGGCGCGGCCGATCTTCCTGTCGTTCCGGCGCCCGTTTTCGTGGCGGCGGGCGTGAACTGGGATGGCTTTTACGCCGGCATTCACGGCGGCCTCGCCGTCGGTTCGACGACCTGGAGCAATCCGACCGGTTATTTCGCCGCCGATCGTGGCCTCGCTGTGCCGCCGGACGTCGCCGCCAATAGCGCGCAAAGCGGCCTCATCGGCGGCCTGCAAGTCGGCTACAATCGCCAATTCGGGGCCTTTGTTTTTGGCTTTGAAGCCGACGCCTCCTTCGGTCCGCTCAACGGATACGCCGCCTGCGGCGCCGTCGTCGGGCTGGCGCCAGCCGAAGCCGCCTTCCCTGTGGACGCCTTCATGCGCGGCTCAAAAGACCCTTGTCACACCAGCATTGGCGCGCTCGCCAGCGCAACGGGCCGTTTCGGCTACGCCTTCGGGCGGACGCTGATTTTCGTGAAGGGCGGCGTCGCCTATAGCTCCGAGCAATATGACGTCATAAACCCGGATAATTTCCCAGCCAACCCCGCGCAGGCGAGCGCCGACCGCTTCGGCTGGACGGTCGGCGTCGGCCTCGAATATGCGCTCGGCGGCAATTGGTCCGCCAAAGGCGAATATGACTATTATGATTTCGGAACGCAGACGATCGGCTTCACCGTTCCAGGCTATCCGACCTTCAACAGCTTCTCGATCCGCCGCGATCAGCATCTCGCCAAATTCGGCCTGAACTATCGCTTCGCCGACACCGGCGGGGGCGCCGATATTTCGGCTCCGGCGCCGGCCTTCGTCAACGACATCACTGGCGAGTTCGGCGGCCGCGTCGGCTTCTCGAACGGGCGCTACCAGGACAATCTGTTCGGCTTCGGTTCAACCGCGGAGCGCGTTTCTCGCCTGACCTGGCCCAATCAGACCGGCGTTTCGCTGGAGAGCTTCGCTCGCGCCGACCATATTTCAGGCCTCTTCGCCAAGGGCTATTTCGGCGGCGTCGATCTGCTCGGCAGCCACATGAACGACGAGGATTTCCCGCCCGGCACTAATCCCTATTCCAACACGCTCAGCAAAACCGAGCGCGGCCGTGATTTCTACGCCAGCGCGGACCTAGGCTATACTTTCCTGCGCGGCAACACCTGGAGGATCGGCGGGTTTCTCGGCTTCCACTATTATAGCCAAATCATGAACTCTTACGGTTGCACGCAGGTCGGCGGCGGCGATATTTGCGAGCCGGGCGCAACCGCCGGCAATGCGCTCCTGCTCAGCGAAAATGAGCGTTGGCGCGCCGCGCGCGTCGGTCTCGGCGGCGACGTCATGCTGACCGACCGCTTGAAATGGTCCGCCGAAGCCGTCTGGTTGCCCTATATGACGTTCCAGGGGACGGACAATCACTGGCTGCGCTCGGACATCAATCCCCTCCCCCAATCGGGCCATGGATTCAACGGCTTCCAGGCCGAGTCAGTTCTCTCTTACGCGCTGACCGAGCGGATCGACGTCGGCGTCGGCGCGAGATACTGGCTGTTTCAAGCGCAGCATGGCTTTACGCAATTCCCTGACGCCGCCATGTGGCAAGCGACAACCTTCACCTCGATGCGCTATGGCGTCTTTGCGCAGGCTTCCTACAAGTTCGGCGATGTCGCCGCGCCGCCGGTAATCGCCAAATATTGAAGCCCTGTTGACGGCGCCGGCGCGCCGCCCGACGCGGACTCGGCAATCGAGTCCGCATCAGGCCGGCGCTGCGGGATTGCCCTGATCTTTGCCAGAGTGGCTCTTACGTCACTCGGTCTGAGAATCATCTGGCCGGACGCTTTTTTGACTTGCCGGGCGCGACGAGTGCGTGAGTTCATCACTCGTCAGCCGAAGCCTTGAAAAGGGGCTCACATGTTCGCCAAGCGCATTTCAGGATTAGCTCTCCCCACGATTTCGATGATCTTGGCCGGGCTTTCTCCGCAAGCCGCCGGCGCCGCCGATCTTCCCGTCGCGCCGCCGCCGGTTTTCGTGGCGGCCGGCGTGAACTGGGATGGCTTCTACGCCGGCTTTCACGGCGGCTTCGCCGTCGGTTCGTCGACCTGGAGCAGTCCGACCGGCTATTTCGCCGCCGACCGCGGTCTCAATGTGCCGCCTGACGTCCCGGCCAATGGGGCGCAGAGCGGCCTACTCGGCGGCTTGCAGCTTGGCTACAACCGCCAATTTGGGGCGTTTGTCCTCGCCTTCGAAGCCGACGCCTCCTTCGGCCAGCTCGATGGATATGCGGTCTGCGGCGCAGTCGTCGGGCTCGCGGCTCCCGCGGCCACCCCTTTCCTGCGGGGTTCCGGCGATCCTTGTCACGCCAGCACAAGCGCGCTCGCCAGCGCTGCGGGCCGTTTCGGCTACGCCTTGGGGCGAACGCTGATTTTCGTAAAGGGTGGCTTGGCCTATGGCTCTGATCACTATTCCGTCGTCAATCCGGCCGCCTTTGCCGCCAATCCCGCGCAGGGGAGCGCCGACCGCTTCGGCTGGACGGTCGGCGCCGGCCTCGAATATGCGCTCGGAGGCAATTGGTCCGCCAAAGGCGAATATGATTATTATGATTTCGGGACGCGGACGATCAGCTTCAACGTCCCGGGTTATCCGGGCTTCAACAGCTTTTTGGTCCGGCGCGATCAGCATCTGGCCAAATTCGGCCTGAACTATCGCTTCGCTGACGCCGGCGGCGGCGATGTTTCCGCCCCCGCGCCGGCCTTCGTCAACGACGTCACCGGCGAGTTCGGCGGCCGCGTCGGCTTTTCGAACGGGCGCTTCCAGGAATATCTATACAGCCCATCCAACGCGCAAGAACTCGTCTCACGTCTGACTTGGCCTAATCAGACCGGCATATCGCTCGAGAGCTTCGCCCGCGCCGACCATATCTCGGGCGTCTTCGCCAAGGGCTATTTCGGCGGCGTCGATCTCTTGGGCAGCCACATGAACGACGAGGATTTTCCACCCGACACCAATCCCTATTCCAACACGGTGAGCACAACGTCGAACGGCCGCGATTTCTACGCGAGCGCGGACCTGGGCTATTCTTTCCTGCGCGGGAGCAGTTGGAGGATCGGCGGGTTTCTCGGCTATCATTATTATAGCCAACGCATGAATGCGATCGGCTGCACGCAGATTGGCTCCGCGGCTACAAAGGGCTGTTCCGTGCCGCCAAATACGCTCTTTCTCGGCCAGACCGAATATTGGCAGGCCGCCCGCGTCGGTCTCGGCGGCGACGTGCTGCTCACCGATCGCTTGAAATGGTCGGCCGAGGCTGTCTGGCTGCCTTATATATCTTACCTCGGCAAGGACAATCACTGGCTGCGCGACAACATCAATCCGCAGTATGACCATGGTCATGGCGTCAATGGATTCCAAGCTGAATCGGTTCTCTCTTATGCGCTGACCGAGCGGATCGACGTCGGCGTCGGCGCGAGATATTGGCTGTTTCAAGCACAGCATGGCTCAACCAATTTCCCGTCTGGAGGCGGCCCATCGCCGGAGTCCTTCACCTCGACGCGCTATGGGGTCTTTGTCCAGGCTTCCTACAAGTTCGGCGAGGTCGCCGCACCGCCGGTCGTCGCCAAATATTGAAGCCCTATTGACGCTTCGGCGTCCCCGCCCAGGCCGTCCAGCTCGCGGACGGGAGCCAGCCCAAGGCGAATCAAAGTTTGGGCGGAATGCGCCGATCTCCGAATAGTTGCGCCAAAATCGCTTCGATCATTCAGCAGGTTGTATGCTGTCCAGAAGGCGCACCCATGAGTCGGGCAGGCCATGGGGCCTCGATGCCGAACGAGGCGCCGGTCATCCGCACGATCGCCATGCCCGCCGACACCAATCCGGCGGGCGATATTTTTGGCGGCTGGCTGATGTCGCAGATGGATCTGGCGGCGGGCAGCGTCGCCGCCAGGATCTCGCGCGGCCGCGCGGCGACGGTGCGCGCCGAGGCCATGGTGTTTCACAGCCCGGTCTTCGTCGGTGATGAGGTGAGCCTTTTCGCCCGCGTGGTCGGGCGGGGGCGAACGTCGTTGCGAATCGAGGTCGAAGCCTGGCGCCGCGCGCGCGATTGCGAGGTCAGCACGAAGGTGACGGAAGCCCTCTTCGTGTTCGTCGCGATCGGGGAGGACCGCAGGCCCCGGCCGCTGCCGGAGTGATCCGCATTCGGTGTGTGCCGCCGATGGATGAGAGCGGCGAACAACCTGGACTTCATGACTTGACCTGAAGGAGCGTGCCGATCGAGGCGGCTATATTGTTGCAAAGTCGTGAATCATGTGGATACAGCTCGACAAGCTTGTACAGCTAGAGAATTAGCGCGGCGAGATCACGTAAGATGAGCGAACTTGCCGATTCGACGAGTAGACTCCCAGTTTCGTTCCTCCGGCCTTTAACTTGGAATCTCCGACTCGGTGTGCTCCAGTAATTAACCGATGGGTAACCTAGTTAAATACAGGTTTAGTTCTGCAAACAAGGGACATCGGTTGCAATAGAAAGCAATCCACGTGACTCCAAGATTTCAAGCAATTATCGTAGCTCTATCCTTAAAATACGAGCTTGAGTTATGCAATCGCGATCTCGTGACCGTAACAGCTTCAATAAAGAGATGGTGCAAGCGAGGCATGCACGGCAAACGAATGGTATCGATGATAGTAGTCACCGAAGAATCCATTTCTGAATTAGGCGTTCGGCTCCGCACCGTTATAGACGATGCCGACTCCATTGAAAATTTCTGGCTTTTGCTTGCGCCGAAACCTGAGGACGTTTTCGGGCGGTTCGGGAATATGGACCCGGCTGTCCATCGGATCAGAGAAGCCTGGGTCGAGGCTTGGGAGAGGAGCAAGCCGCAGGACATGCGCGAGGCGCAAAGGCGAAACGCCAGACTCAAACAACGGAAACCATACCGCTAACGCAGCACAATCGTCGAGGTGACGATCAAATCGCGCTGTGTGCGGGAACTTTCGTAGGATTCGAACTGCCCAAAGCGCGTTCATTTAAAACCTCATTCTAACTTTGAGACTATGAATCACGCCGCGTGACTTGACTAGAGGCACAAAAGGAGTCCGTGCAAAAAACGAATCAAGCTCTCCATGTTTTAAACCGAGTAACTGCTACGCGGGGACGATTGCACGGCCTGCGGGCGTGTATTATGCGTGACGAGGCATGCCGGAGCGTTGATTAAACTTGGCGCTCGCAGCGCAAGTGACTAGGATTGCACTTGCTATGAGCAAGGGGCTCCGAAGCTACCAAAAAGACAACGGCGCGAACACCCCTCACATCTTCTTGAGGCTTAGGCTCGCGCCTTCCTTCGGGTCCTTCGTCCAGGTGCCGTCGGACTGCTGGTCGAGATGCGTGCTATGGCCCTTGCGCGCGGTGAGCACGAGGCGGCCGCCGACGATCTGCCAGGCGACCGGATCGAAGATTACGATTCCCTGATCGCGGCAGCCGGGCGCGAGCGAAGCTTTGTTGCCGCTGCGCGCCTTCGTCTTGCTATCCAGGGTCAGCATGCAGCCCGTATCCTTGTCGCCCGCGCGCAGAATCGAATAGCGGCCCGCGGCCTCGCCAGCCGTCGCGGTCGAATGCGTCGCGCTGGCTTTGGCGGCGATCCTGATCGGCTCGGGCGAGGCCGTCGCGGCCGCTTCGCCAGCCGGAGGGGAGCCTTCGGCGCGCGCTCTCGACCGCGACGAGGCGATAGGTCTCGCCTTGTGGCCCGCTGGCGATAAAGTCTCGTCGCCGGCCGAGGCGAAATCGAGCACGGGCCGGCCGCTCCGGTCGGCGAGATCGAGGCGATCATCGGCGGCGAGCCTCCAGGCGTCGACGCCGACGAGAATCGGAAGCGCCCTGCGGCATCCGGCCGGCATGGCGACCCCGCGCCCGCCGCTCGCCTCGGACGGCTGCAGCGTCACGCGGCAGGTGCGGTTCGAGTCCTGAAGCGACAGATCCCATTGCCCGACGGCGGCTTCCGGGCGCGCCAATGAAATCCCGGCCCGCGCTTCCGTGCAAAGGAGAAGGCTTGCGGAAAGAACCAAACTGGCCAATGCGCTTGCCGCTCGCCGCGCCGGTCCGCGCATCTCGCTCGTCTTCTTCATTTTATCAAATGTCTCCGAAGCCGCCTGGACGCCTTGCCTGAACTTCCGCTTTTTCAACAGGTAGCCAAAATTCGCGCTTGAAGCCAATCTTATTCGTCGCGGCCGCCGGCGCCGCGCAAGCATAGATCAGCATTGCTAAACAAAACGTCTCGCTGCGCGGCAAACCTCAAATCTTGGACGATTTGTCGCTCGGACGAAAATGCGCTATCGGTTCAAGGGCCGAAGGCGTTGCGGCCAAAGGCGAGGGCGCGTCGGCGCCGTCCGGCTTTGACTCCTTTCCCGGAGAGGTTTTTGAGTTTTGGATAGCCGCTCAGCCAAGGGCGATTGCGGCGGCGAGGCGATGGACATCCCGCTTCCGGCCGATAAGATCGTTTTTCAAACAGAAGCTGCTGCGCTGGGCGCAGCCTCGGGCGGCGAGGCGCCAGGCCTTTGGGCGCGCGTTGGATTTTATGGAGACCATCCCTTGCTTCGCCCATTCGGCCTTGCGCTCTGCTGCCTGGGTCTCGGCTTGGCTTCGGCTCAAGCCGACGTTGTGCGCGCACGCTATTCCGTGACCCTTGTCGGGCTTCATATCGGCGAAGTGGCCGCGGTCGGATCCCTCGATCCCGCGACCTATAGGGTCGATCTCAACGCCAAGCTGACCGGTCTCGCGGCGCTGCTGTCGAATGTCAAAATGGCGCTCGCCTCGACCGGCGGACTTCGCAAGGGCGTCGTCGCGCCGGCGACCTTCGCGACGACCTCGGCGAGCTCGCGCGAAACCCGAACCGTGCGGATGTCGCTGAATGCCGGTAATGTGAAGAAGGTGGAAATTATTCCGCCGTTCGAAGACAGGGATGGCCGGGTTCCCGTCACCGAGGCGCATAAGCGCAACATCCTCGATCCGACGAGCGCCTTCATCATGGCGGTTCCCGACGACCAGCCCCTGGTCGGGCCCGCGGCCTGCAATCGGACGATCCCGATCTATGACGGCTTCGTCCGCTTCGACATCACGCTCTCCTATGTCGGGACAAGGGATGTCGAGGTCAAAGGCTATTCGGGCCCGGTCACGGTTTGCGCCGCTCGCTACACGCCGATCTCCGGGCACAAATGGGACTCGAGATCGGCGCGCTTCATGGCGCAGAACCGGGAGATCGAGGCTTGGCTCGCGCCGGTCCCGCGCGCCCATGTGGTCGTGCCTTTTCGCGTCGCCTTGACGACCCTGGTCGGCGGGGCTGTGATCGACGCGGTTGAATTTTCGGTCGAGCCGAGCGGCGTCGCCGCGACCACCACGCACTGATCTGATGAGGCTCGAGTCTAGAGCGCTTCCCGATCAGATGAAATCATCTGATCGGGAAGCGCTCAAATTCAAAGAGCTGGAGCATGTTCTGATCGAAAAAGTCGATCAACTTTTTCGGAACATGCTCTAAGCCGCGCGGCCCTAAAACCTCACTTCAAAAACACGTAAATATCGGCTTCGAGGCTCGCGTCGCCTGAGTCTTTTGTGTCGGTGAGATATTCCTCGACGAAGAGATTCTTCGCCTCAAGCCCTTTTTCATCGAGAAAAGCGGTGATGAGGTCATAGGTCGAGTCGATGTCGTCATAAGAGCCACGGTGAAGAAACTTGATCGCCTTGCCGGACGGCGACACGCCAAGCTTCACCCCATCCGTCAATTCGGTCTTGCCCTCAGGCTTTTCCGCGATGGGCGCCATGGCCTCGAAATGAAAATTATTATCGTCGGTCGACAGGAAAACCGCGAAAGGGCGGCCCGTCGGCGTCAGCCCGGCGGTCTTGACCGCGGCGTCGACCTTTTCAATCGCGCCAATGATGGATTTGAAGCCATTGGCCCAATCCGAATCGCCGCTGAGGAGCGCCACTGGCCGGGCCGGAACGTCGAGCGTCACCGTCGTGGCGTCGCTCGGAATGCCCGGCGCATTGGGCGACTCCGGCTCCTGGGCGGTTGAAGGCGTATTCTCAACAGGCGCGGTCTTGTCGGCGGCGGCGAGGCGCGTCTGCGCGACGGCAGGCGACGGCAGGCTCGCTAGCAAGACCAGAACCGCGACGAGCGCCAATGCGGCGCCCGCAAATCCTTTGAATTCGCCGAGTCTCATTTGCCGCTCCCAAATTGCCGCGCGCGCCCGCCTCGCGCCATCCTCCGCCCATCTGCAAAAGTCGGATTGGCGAGCCGAGCCGGGCGATCCCATAAGAACCTGACCTTCGACAAAACGATGGCCGTTCACGAATGTTTTTCCTATATGGAAGCTAAACCACAGATGAATGAACGCCGCCCCATGAGCGCCCTCGCCAATAGGCTAGTAACGAAGATGAACGGCCTCGGCAATGAGATCGTCGTTCTCGATCTGCGCGGCGGCGACGTAGTGGTCAGCGGGCCGGAGGCGCGCGCGATCGGCCAAGGCGAGGGTCTCGCCTTCGATCAACTCATGGTGTTGCAGGATCCGATTTCGCAGGGCGCCGATGCTTTTGTCACGATTTTCAACAGCGACGGCTCGCAAGCCGGCGCCTGCGGCAATGGCGCGCGCTGCGTCGCCTGGACCCTCGCCCGCGACGCAAAGCGCAAGGAGCTCACGCTGGAGACCGCGACGGCCAGGCTCCAATGCCGGCGTCTCGACGACTGGATCTTCGCTGTCGAAATGGGCCGGCCGCGCCTTGCCTGGGATGAAATTCCCCTGCGCGATCCGGTCGATGACACGCGGTCGATTGATTTGGCGGTAGGTCCGCCCGACGCGCCGATCCTGTCCGGCCCCTCGGTCGTCAACATGGGCAATCCGCATGCGATCTTCTGGGTCGCCGATATTGAGGCCTATGATCTTGCGGCGATCGGACCGCGCGTCGAGAACGATCCTGTCTTTCCCGATCGCGTCAATGTTTCCTTAGGCCGCGTCATCTCGCGCGAGCATATCGCCCTCAAGACCTGGGAGCGCGGAGCCGGCTTGACCCGAGCCTGCGGCTCGGCCGCCTGCGCCGCTCTCGTTGCGGCTGCGCGGAAGAATCTGACCGGCCGCGCGGCGACTGTGACTCTTCCCGGCGGCGATCTCGACATCGCATGGCGCGAGAGCGATGACATTGTCGTGATGACTGGCCCGGTCGAATTCGAATTCGAGACGCGACTCGACCCAGCGCTTTTCGCGGACATGGCCACGTGAGCGGGGCGGGGCGCGTCGAAGTCATAAGTTTCGGCTGCCGGCTCAATCTCGTCGAGTCCGAGGCCATGCGCCGCGCCGCGGCGGCCAGCGGACGCAGCGGCCTCGTCATCGTCAATACTTGTGCGGTGACGGCGGAAGCCGCGCGACAGGCGCGCCAGGCCATTCGCAAGATCAAGCGCGAACGCCCGATGGCCGAAATCGTCGTGACCGGCTGCGCCGCCCAGATCGACGCCGATCAATTCGCCGCTATGGCGGAGGTTTCAAGGGTGATCGGCAATGTGGAGAAAGCCGATCCGAATATTTGGGCGCCAGGCGACGCCGGCCAAAGGGGCGCGGCGAAAGTCCAAGTCTCCGACATCATGCGTTCGGACGCGCGGCCGCAAAGCATGAGCGAAGGCGTCGAGGATCACACCCGCGCCTTTCTCGCCATCCAGACGGGATGCGACCATCGCTGCAGCTTTTGCGTGATCCCGTTCGGGCGCGGGCGCTCCCGATCGACGCCGGCGTCAGAAATTGTTGGCGCGACCCGCCGGCTTGCGGCGCAAGGCTTTCGCGAGATCGTGCTGACCGGGGTCGATCTGACCTCCTATGGACTGGATCTTGACGCCGCGCCGCGCCTCGGCGGTCTCGTCAAGGCGATCCTGCGCGCGGCGCCGGAGCTGGAGCGGCTGCGGCTCTCCTCGATCGACTGCGTCGAAGCCGACGCCGATCTCATCGACGCTTTCGCCAGCGAGGCCCGGCTGATGCCGCATCTCCATCTCTCGCTCCAGGCCGGCGACGATTTGATCCTGAAGCGCATGAAGCGCCGGCATAATCGCGCCGACGCCGTCCGCTTTTGCGCCGAGCTTCGCCGGCTGCGGCCGAACATCGTCTTCGGCGCGGACCTCATCGCCGGGTTTCCGACGGAAACGGAAACCATGTTCCGAAACACGCTTGCGCTCGTCGAGGATTGCGGCCTGACGCATCTTCATGTGTTTCCATTTTCGGCGCGGCCCGGAACGCCCGCCGCGAAAATGCCGCCGGTCGCCGGCGCCGCGGTGAAGGAAAGGGCGCAAAACCTACGCGAGGCGGGCGAGGCGGCCGTCCGATCGCATCATCAGGCGCAGATCGGCAAGGTCCTGCGCGTCCTGACGGAGCGCGGGGGAATTGGCCGGGCCGAGGATTTTTCCCGCGTCCGGCTCGCCGATCAGCCGCCGTCGCGAATGCTCGACGTCGAAATCTCCGGCGCCGATGGAGCAGCGCTCGATGGCGCGATTTATCCGCCCGATTTTGCCGGGCGCCGCCAAATTGTCGTCAATTGTTAAACGCTCGCAGGCTATTTACTAAACAATGTTTGCGAAAACCCGACGCATTTTCGGAAAAATATAATGCGAAATCAAAAGACGCCGCCTGGCTTCGCAATTCCATTCCGCGCGAAACCGTTCTAGAGCGCTTTCCGATCACATGGAATCATCTGATCGGAAAGGAATCGCTCAGTTTCAAAGAGTTGGAGCATGTTCTGATCGAAAAAGTCGATCAACTTTTTCGGAACATGCTCTAAAGCCGATCCCGATCAGGTCACATCGCCTTGCGATCAGAGGCCCCTATTTGCGGAGAATGACGTGCCGACGCTGATTCGTTTCCTCATAGGTCTCGGCGTGCTGGCCGGGATCGTCTATGCCGGCATGATCGCTCTCGTCATGTTCGTCGATCCGCAACCGCGCGAGATGACCCAAACGATTCCCGCCGCGCGCCTGAACAAATAGCGCCGCGATGGCGGCCGCGAAGCAAAGATCCGCGAAGCGATCCGGCCTGATCGACGGCTTTCTCGATATGATCGCGGCCGAGCGCGGTGCCGCTAAAAACACCATCGAGGCCTATGCTCGCGACCTCGCCGATTATGTCGCGGCGCTGGACGGCGCCCGCAAGACGCCTGTCGACGCGACGACGGACGATATTCGCGCCTATCTCTTGAGCCTGGAGGCGCGCGGTCTGAAGCCGACGTCGAGCGGCCGAAAACTGTCTTCGCTTCGTCAATTTCATCGGTTTCTCGTCGCCGAGGGCCGCCGCGCCGACGATCCGGCCGCCATCCTCGAAGGGCCGCGGCGCGGCCGAGGCTTGCCGAAGATTTTATCGGTTGCGGAGGTCGACCGTCTTCTCAGCGTCTCCAAGGAGGGGCTCGAGGATGCGGCGCGCCCTCCAGCCGAGCGCCTGCGCGCCTTGCGCACGGCCGCGCTGCTCGAACTGCTCTACGCCACAGGCCTGCGGGTGTCAGAGCTTGTGGCGCTGCCAAAAAGCGCGGCGCGGACCAAGGAGCCTCTCATCAACATTCGCGGCAAGGGTGGTCGGGAGCGGCTTGCGCCAATGTCGGAGCCAGCGCGCCGGGCGATCCGCGCCTATCGCGAGCTCCTCGAAAAAAGTTGCGCCGGAGCGGCCGCCGGCCCCTGGCTGTTTCCCGCCGATAGCGCGAGCGGCCATATCACGCGGCAGGCTTTCGCGCGCGATCTCAAAATCTGCGCGGCGGCGGCGGGCATAGGTTCGGCGCGCGTGAGCCCGCATGTGCTGCGCCACGCCTTCGCGAGCCATTTGTTGCAAAACGGGGCTGACCTACGCGTCGTGCAGGAATTGCTCGGCCATGTCGATATTTCGACGACGCAAATCTACACACATGTGCTCGACGAGCGCATGAAGGCCATGGTGCGCGATCTACATCCGTTGGGCGATGAGTGACGCGTGGGTTGTAGCGCTGCCTTTTTTCAATTTGAATTTGAGCTTCCGCTTTTCTAAACTAATGCAGATTCCAGCAGCATCCTGGATGCGCGGGATCCACCCTTCCGCCCGCGTTCAAATCGCATTTGTAGAAATTGCGAGGGCAGGACGGTTTGTAAGGCCGACCCGCCGCAGGACTCCAGCAACAGTCTGGATTCGCGGGATCGATCCGACCGCCTCTATTCAAGGAGCATGGATAGTAATTGGTGCGGCACTCCTGGGCGTTAGCCGCGGTAACCGCAGCGATCGCCACCAATACGGTCAGGACCCGGAAAATTTCATAGCGCATGACCATCCCTCGATGATTCCAGGCGTTTCTCTGTCGAAACGTCAGGGGCGCCGGTCTGTTCCTGGCCGGACTCGAAATTCATGGCCCCGCTGCGACCCTCACCCGCCATTCATCGCGGCCGGCGTCGGTTAGGCTGTTTCAGATCCTTCTTCCTAAGTCGACGACTCAATTTACAAGCATGGTAATGTTGAAGCCGTGCATTCTTCTAAGAAACAACCGGTTTCCGTGATCTTCAATTTCGTAGCGCACCGAATAGGTTCGCCCATTCGTCGTCGCCAGCTTTCCCGTGCACATCCTTATTCGGCCTGCTCCCCATTCTTGATGCTCGTCGGTGAGCGCAATGGCGCTTGCCCCGGCCGCCCCCAACCTGGCGGCGGTTCTTTCGAATGTATCCTTGACTTGGGCTTTTGTGATGTCAGCCTGGCACTCAGGAACTCTAAATCCGAAGGGAGCGTTGACAAGGCTGGAAACAAGAACCGTCGTCCACCAGCTGAAAGTTAGATAAAGAGGCGCCGCAATCAGCCAGACCGCCATCCCCGCGACCTTGTGCTGTTGATCCTTTTTCTGAACTTCGATTGAAATCAGCAGCAGCCATAAAGCGACGGCTAGAATGTTCAGCGCGGTAGGGACATGGCTTAGCCACGAGATGTTCGATTCTACAAATTCGTTTCCCGTGGATCGAATCAGAAATGCGTCGATCAGGCCGCCGACCAGCGGCGCCCCGAACACGAAGAACGGCCAGAGCCTTTTGACCGCACGCGGAATTCGCGACGGGGCGAGACGGGCCACCTCTCCGTATAGCCTCCATCCGCCCCCGGCGGAGCTGCTCCGAATAAGAGTCTGAAGCGTTATTTCGCCCGCATCATAAAGAGATTTGAGCTGCTCCGCGGTCACAGGACCCTCGATCGCTCCGTTCCGCTGGTACGTCCAGGTTTCCATGCGCCGCCTCCGCTTATTTTCCTCGAAGTAAGAGCCGGGAAAAAGCGAAAGACAAGCCCGGACATGCGCAAGGTGGGCGAACTTGACGCCAGGTCCAATAGGCTGAACCCTCGCGCGCCTCGCCGAGGACGACGAGCGCGATCCAAGCGCCTTCAGGCCGCCCGGCCGCTCGCGAGCCACGCCCTTAAGAAGGCGTCGGACCAGCGCGCCACCGCGGCGTCATGCCGGAGCCAGCCTTGGAGGTGGCGATGGCGCGGATGCGCGCCCGGCAGCGACAGGCGCTCGGCGGAGCGAATCGACCACAGGCACATCATGGCGAGCGTGACTTCCGGGTGAAACTGGAAGCCATAGGCCGCCTTGCCAAAGCGGAAGGCCTGCGCCTCGAAATCCTGGCCTTTGGCAAGCAGGGTCGCGCCATTCGGCAGATCGAAGCCTTCGCGATGCCATTGATAGACCCGGTTGGGAAACCGGCAGTCGCAGAGGCGATGGCCATGCTCGGTCGGATGGATCGGGTAATAGCCGACCTCGACGCGGCCTTGCGGGTGCGGGCGGACCCTGTGCCCAAGATGGCGCGCCAGCATCTGGGCGCCGAGGCAAATGCCGAGGAACGGCTTCTCCTCCTTCAGCGCGACCCCGATCCAGTCCATCTCCCGGCGCAGCCAGGCATGCTCGTCATTGGCGCTCATCGGGCCGCCGAAGACGATCGCGCCGTCATGATCCTTCAGGGTCGCAGGCAGCGGCTCGCCGAAGCGCGGGCGCCTTATGTCAAGCTGGAATCCCTGGGCTTGCAAGATCCGCCCGAATCGCCCGGCGGAGGAATGTTCCTGGTGCAGAATCACGAGAATCTTGCCGCAGGGTGTGAGGCTTATAGGCATTGCTCTCAATGTTGAAGATATGGGGCCCGCGTCAGACGCTTGGGCGACGGCTTTGCTGCAAACGCGCAATAACCCACAGAATCAGCGCTTTTGGCAGGAAGGGCAAGGCCCAAACGGTAAATTTGTTGGATAATCCCGACACGATTTCCCGGCGCCCGGCGATCAGGGCGGCATAGCCCGCCTCGGCGACCTCGGCCGCGCTCTGGGCCGGGAAATAGTTCAACCCCGTTTCCGGGCTGAACCCCGCGCGAGACTGGAACCCGGTTTTCGTCACGCCCGGACATAGCGCCGTGACGATGACGCCTTCCGCGCGCAATTCCTGCCAAAGTGAGCTCGAGAAGGACAGGACAAAGGCTTTTGAGGCGTAATAGACCGTCATCCCGGGCCCGCCAGGGAAAAAGGACACAACCGACGCGACATTGAGAATCTTGCCCTTGACCCTGCGGATCTCCGGCAGAAATTGCGCGGTTATCTCCACAAGCGACCGAACATTGAGGTCCACGATACCGAGCTGCTCGGCGGGATCCAGCTCTGCGAATGGGCCCATGAGCCCGAAACCGGCATTGTTCACCAGAATGTCCGGGGCTGCCCGCGGCCCCGAGCGCGGCGGCGACGGCCCGCGCCGCGCCTGGCTTGGCGAGATCAAACGCCAGAACGATGGGGCGCGGCCGGCCGGTCGCCGCGATTTCATCGGCGAGCGCCTCAAGCCTGTCGTGGCTGCGCGCCGCCAGCGCCAGATCATGGCCATGCCGGGCGAAGACGCGGGCGAGATCGGCGCCGATCCCGCCTTTGAAGCTCCGGTGATCAGGGCGACGCGGCGCGTCCGAGGCGGCTCCTGGCTCATGCGCGCCCCTTTGCCAGCGCGGCGGACCAGGGGCTTTGGAATTCGGCTTCGGGCGGCGTCTGCCCGGCGACGCGCTGGCGCAGCAAGACCCGGTCGCGCGTCGAGACGCCGAGAAGCTCGGCGACGCGCCAGATGGTGTTTTCCTCCAATTCGTCGATCGCGCCGTCGGCGAATGCGATCTCCCACATCATTTCGATGATCTTGATCCTCCCGTCCTCGTCGAGGGCGCGTTTCAGGACGCTCGTGAAATGAAAGAAATCGACGGCGTCGCGGTCGCTCAGCTCGGCTTGGTGGATCAACTCCGCGGTCGCCCTTTCGTCGAGGCCAAAGCGCTCCTCGATGATCGCCTTCAGCCGGCGCCGCTCGGCGAGATCGGTCTGGCCGTCGACATTGGCGGTGTGGACGAGCAGGGCGACGGCGGCGAGTCGATAATCGTCCTCGCCGAAACCTCTGTCGGCGGCCTCCGCGCCAGTCACCTCGGCAATGAATGTCTTCAAAGCGTCAAACATCAAATATCTCCATACGGGCTCGCGCGCCCGCAATAAGAGCGAATATGGCGACGATTGGTTAAATGCGCATCGGCCCGAGGTCGAGCATTTTCGGTTTTGCGGCCCGATTCGAAAAGGCGGAAAGGCTTTTCGATGGTCGGGCTTTAGCGCAACAGCACGCATGTCCAATAGCCCTCGGGCCGGTGAAAGGCGTAGCGCATTTCCTTGATCCAGGCTTGGCAGGTCGCTTTCGCGGCGAAGCAGACCTTTTCATCGCGCCAATCGATCTGGCCATAGAAAACTGGATCGGGGCGGCCGCCGCTGAAATGGCCGAGCCAGACCGAGGGCCAGGGGAGGGTTTGCGCCGTTATGAAAAACGGCTGAAAGGGCGGCGCTCCAATCGAGCAAGGGATGCCGATGTTTTCCGGCGGGGCCAGGGGCGGCGGCGGAAGCAGCGGGACCGCGACGAAGCCGACGTCGGCGGCGCCTGCCGAAGCCGAAAAGCTCAAGCTCGCCGCGAGGGATAAAAGCCCGCCAAGCCCCCGCAAGACCCGCCTCGACGCCATCGCTCTTCTCCAGTTCAATCCCGCCTCGAGAGGCAAGGCGAATGGCGGCGATGCTACTTGCTGAAGCGCGACTTTGGAAGGCCCGAACGCCGGACGCGCGCCGGCATCATTGCAAGATGGAGCATATAATAGAGCGCGCCTTTCGGTTCGCGTTGCGCCATGGCCGGCCCGGCTCCAATATGAGATAGGCTCCGACGGGCGCGTTCTCCGTCTAGAAGCCGGAGGGAGGCGTCTCATGCGCACGATCATCGAGCCTTTCCGCATCAAGATGACCGAAGCGCTGCCCGTCACCACGCGCGCGCAGCGCGAGGCAAGCCTGGCGTCCGCGCATAATAATGTGTTTCTGCTCGACGCCGAAGACATCACGATCGACCTTTTGACGGACAGCGGCACCGGCGCGATGTCGGCTCGGCAATGGGCGGCGCTGATGCAGGGCGATGAAAGCTATGCGGGAAGCGTCTCCTGGCGCCGTTTTGAAAGCACGGTGCGCGAGATCACCGGCTTCAAGCATATTTTTCCTACGCATCAGGGCCGCGCCGCCGAACGCATTCTCGCCGCCACGCGGCTGAAGCCCGGCGACATCGTGCCCAACAACAGCCATTTCGACACCACCCGCGCCAATATCGAATATGTCGGGGCGCAGGCCGTCGATCTGCTGACGCCCGAAGGGCAGGACATTTATTCCGACGCGCGCTTCAAGGGGAACATGGATGTCGGCAAGCTCGAACGCCTGATCGAGACAAAGGGCGCGAAGGCCATTCCCTTCTGCATGATCACCGTGACGAACAATGCCGGCGGCGGCCAGCCCGTCTCCATGGAGAATATAAGGTCGGTCAAGAAAACCCTCGGGAAATATAATATTCCCCTGGTCATTGACGCCTGCCGCTATGCGGAGAACTCCTATTTCATCAAGGAGAACGAGCCGGGCTTCGCCGATCGAAGCCTCATGGAAATCGCGCAGGAGATGTTCTCGCTCGCCGACGGCGCGACGATGAGCGCCAAGAAGGACGGCCTGGCGAATATCGGCGGCTTTCTCGCCTGCCATGACGACGAATGGGCGGAGGATTTCCGCAACATGCTCATCCTCACCGAAGGGTTTCCGACCTATGGCGGGCTTGCGGGCCGCGATCTCGAAGCTGTCGCGGTCGGGCTCAAGGAGGCGCTGGAGCTTGAATATCAGCGCTACCGCCACGCGACGGTGGACTATATGGCGAGCCGCCTCATCGAGCGCGATATTCCGATCGTGCGCCCGGCGGGCGGCCATGCGGTCTTCATCGACGCGGCGGATTTCTGCCCGCATCTGAAACCGAGCGATTTTCCCGGCATAGGGCTCGTCAATGCGCTTTACCTCGAAGGCGGCATTCGCGCCGTGGAGCTTGGCAGCGTCATGTTCGGCCGCGTCCTTCCTGGGACGAAGGAAGAGATCGCGGCTCCACGAGAACTCGTTCGCCTCGCTTTCCCACGCCGCGTCTATACGCAAAGTCATTTCGACTATGTCATCGAGGTGCTGGATCTCGTCTGGCGCCAGCGCGGCGCGATCCCGCCTTACAGAATCACGAAGCAAGCGCCCTTCCTGCGCCATTTCACGGCGCATTTTGTCCGAGGCGACGTCGAGCCATGCTGAACGCCGAAGCCGCTGGCGCGCGGGAGGAGACGCGAAAAACCTTCGTGCTCGCGCATGGATCCTGGCACGGCGGCTGGTGCTGGCGGCGCGTCGCCGACCGGCTGCGGGCGCAAGGCCATGCGGTCTTTGCGCCGACCTTCACCGGGATGGGCGAGCGCGCCCATCTTCTCAACAAAGACATCGGCATCGACACATTCGTCCAGGATCTCGTCGAGGTCATCCTGACCGAAGAGCTGACCGACGTCGTGCTGGTCGGGCATAGTTTCGGCGGCATGCCGATCACAGGCCTCGCCGACCGCATCCCCGAACGCATCGCCCATGTCGTCTATCTGGACGGGTTGGTCCCCGAAAGCGGCGAATCGGCTTTTTCAACCATTCCGCGCGCAGAGGCGGAGGCGCGCATCGCTTTAGCGCAAAAGGCGAATGGCGGGCTCGCGGTTCCGCCGCCCGATGTTTTGCCCGCGCCGTTCGGCCTTGCGGAAGGGACAGCTGATTACGCCTGGGTCAAGCGAAGGCTCACTCCACATCCGCTCGGCGCCTATACGCGTCCGCTGCTCCTTGGCGCCCCAGCCGGCAATGGCCTTCCGTGCGCCTATATATATTGCAGCAGCCCGCCGTATCCTTTCCTGGAGCCTTCGCTGCGGCGCGCGCAGGCCGGGCCAGGCTGGACCTTGATCGATCTCGCCGCGCCGCATGAGGCCATGATCACTCATCCGGAGGATGTGACGCGCATCCTTTTGGAGCTTGCCGACTCCCGCGCGACGCCGCGCTGAGCGGTCAGGCTGGCTCCAGCGCGCTATATTTCACTTGCCACGGTCTCGAAATAGCGACAATGGGTCTTGCAAATTTTACGACGCGACGCCAATGGTCGCGGCGAGGGGCCTTTGGCCGGCGTGAAGGGGCGAAGATTGCTTGCGGCCCGCGCGGTTGCGGATGGAAACGGTTGGGGGCAGGCGTTCGAGGGGTGAGGAGAAACCATGAGCATGAACCACCCTTACGGCGGCCCGGAGGAATTGCCGGCTGTTTTTCCTATTTTCCCGCTCGCCAAAGCCCTTTTATTGCCGCGCGGCCAGCTACCGCTCAATATTTTCGAGCCTCGCTATCTCGCGATGATTGAGGACGCGATGAAGGGGCCGCGCATCGTCGGCATGATCCAGCCAGACCCTGAGGCGCCGACGTCGCGCCTCACGCCGGCGCTGTTTCCGGTGGGCTGCGCCGGACGCATCACCCAATTCGCGGAGAGCGGCGACGGGCGCTATCTCATCACCTTGACCGGCGTCGCCCGCTTCAAGATCGTCGAGGAAATCGACGCGGTCACGCCCTACCGGCAATGCCAGGCTGATTTCAGCCCCTTTCTGGTCGATTTCAGTCCGCGCGCGGGGGAGGATTTGGTTGATCGCGACGGCGTCCTGCGCACCTTGCGCGACTTTGCCGAGACGAACAATCTGCAAATCGATTGGAGCAGCATTCACGAGGCGCCGAACGAAGCGCTGGTCAATGCGCTGTCCATGATGAGTCCATTCGGAACCAGAGAAAAGCAGGCCCTTCTCGAAGCGACGGACCTGAAGGGCCGGGCGGATGTCCTCGTGGCGATCACGGAATTCGAGCTTGCGCGCGGCAAAGGCGATTCGAGGCCTTTGCAATAGCGACGATGAAAGCCGGCCTGCGCCAGGGCGCCGGCCTTTTGTTTAGACACAACAAAAAGGGGACGCCAATGGTGGACAAAATTCAAAAGACAAGCGGAAAAGCGGCTCCCGAGCCATCGAGGATCGACCCGAGGCTGCTCGAAATCCTCGTCTGCCCGCGCACAAAGACAACGCTCGAATATGACGCGCAAAAGCAGGAATTGATTTCCCGGGCGGCGAGGCTCGCCTATCCGATTCGCGACGGCATTCCGATCATGCTGCCCGACGAAGCGCGCATTTTGGAAGACTGACTTTAGGCTGCGGCGCAGCGCGCTTGAGATCAAGCTCGGGCGCGCTGCGGCTTGCGCCGAGTCCTTGGCGGCGCGCGTCAGCGTTTGCTGACTTGGACCCCAGCCAAAAGGGTCGCCGCCCGGCTGAACAATCATCTTCAGCCCGCGGGAAGCCTTCTCCCGAAAAGGCTTCAAAGCTTAAATCTGGCGATCGCCCGACCGCTGTTTTGCCGGCGCATGGCAAATGCTATCCAATTATTGGGTTGACATTTCACCATATTATTAGTAATAATTGTTCTCAATAATAATATTGTTATGTTGTTTATTAACAAATCGATAACGCAATGCCTAGGCAGCATTGTCCGCCCCAAAAATCAGGCTGAATTGACGCGGATCGATCAATTTGCCCAAGGGGGAAAGCCGCGCCATGTAAGCGGCATTAGCGCCAAAATTAGAGTCTCATTGGCTGAAATGCTCGTGAACGCATCCGGGCTCTCTCCAGGGAATGAATTCTAGCGACGCCCGACTACAGTCGCAAGAGTCATGAGAACTAAAAAACTAATCAATTAAGTTGGGAGTCAACGCTCTCGGTCGGCGGCAGTTCCTGAAAAAGGGAGAAGTCGACTATGAGCAAAGCCAAAAAGTCTGTGGCCGCAGCGCTGGTCTCAAGCCTTTTTCTGTTGGGAGTTAGCGGCGCCCATGAAGCCTATTCAGGCTCTCCTCGAGTAAGAGGATCGGATATTAAGGCGAGCGCAGTAAGAGTTCATGAAGCTCGTTGCCCGATCGCTCATACGACCCTTTTGGTGCTAATATTTGGTGATGGACTCTGTCCAGTCCCGAAATAGATCCCAATATCGAAGTGAGCGGGTCGCACCCGTCACCACCTTTAACTAAAAATATCATTTCACATTTCCTTGACGTAAGCCGATATCCGTTTCAATTGAACCGGCGTGGTCTTGGCGACGCCGGCTGACCGCACTGATCATGCTCGACCGGAAACCTCGGCGGATGTCGCGCCGCGAAAGACGGCTGGTTCGGCTTCGGGAGGAGATGATGATCCGCAGATTGGCTCAAGCCGCCTTGGCGGCGACGCTGGCTTTCGCCTCGCCGGCGCAAGCCTGCACCGGCATTCGCCTCATCGCCAAGGACGGCGGGGTCGTGCCCGGCCGCACCTTGGAGTTCGGCTTCGATCTCAAGTCCGACGTCGTCATCATTCCGAAAGGCGTGACGATCAGCGGCTCGACGCCCGACGGCGGCAAGGGAATCGCCTACACCACGAAATATGGGGCGGTCGGGGCCAATGGGGTCGGCTTGCCGGACATTATCGACGGCGTCAACGATCAGGGTCTTTATGTCGGGCTCTTCTATTTTCCGGGCTACGGCTCCTACGCCGACGCGACCAAGGAAAACGCCTCGCGCGCGCTCGCGCCCTATGAATATGGCAATTGGCTTCTCGGCAATTTCGCAACCGTCGATGAAGTGAAGGCGAATTTCGACAAGGTCGTCATCGTTCCGGTTGTCCTCGACGCGATCAAGGAGGCGCCGCCGGTTCATTTCGTCGTTCATGACCGCAGCGGCAAATCCGTCGTGATCGAGCCGGTCGATAAGACCCTCAAGATTTACGACAATCCGCTCGGGGTTTTGACGAATTCGCCGACCTTCGATTGGCATATGACCAATTTGCGCAACTATATCAATTTGACCGCGACCAATGTTCCGCCGGTGGATCTGTCGAGCGTCAAGCTCGCGCAGTTCGGGCAAGGCAGCGGCATGCACGGCCTACCCGGCGATTTCACGCCGCCCTCACGGCTCGTGCGGGCCGTCGCCTTTTCGCAAGCGGCGGCGCCCGCGCCGACCGCACCCGAGGCGGTGCTCCAAGTCTTCCATATCCTGAATAATTTCGACATTCCGTTCGGCGCGGTGCGGGAGGCGCATGAAGGCGTTCGCAACGCCGATTACACGCTTTGGACGAGCGTGGCCGACCTCAAGAACCTGAAATGGTACTTCAAGACCTATAATGACCAGTCAATTCGCAGCGTCGATCTTCCCGCGGCGCTCGCCGCCGCGAAGGGCAAGATCAGATTCATCAAAATGGATTCGAAACAGCCCGTGCAGGATGTTTCAAAGACGCTGAAATAGGCTTAATCGTTCGCTGCGCAGCCGCTTGCGGCCGGCGCGCGCCAAATGCGAGCGGAGAGCGTGCTTTGAAAGCCAAGGTCTGGATTGCCCTCGGGGCGGAATTTTTTATCTTCGCGGCGCTTTTGTTCGGGAGCGCAGGGACGCTGTCATGGCGGGCCGCCTGGGCTTTCTTGGTCCTTTTCTTCGGCGCGGCCTTGCTGATCACGCGAAAGCTCGCCCAGGATGAGCCGGGTTTGCTCGACGAGCGGCTGAAGCTGCCCTTCCAGCAGGGCCAGCCGATTTGGGACAAGATCTTTTTGGCTGGATTCATCGTCTATTTTTTCGCCTGGCTTCCCTTGATGGGCCTCGACGCCGTCCGCTTCGGCTGGTCCGTCATGCCGGAGTGGGTTCCATGGATCGCCGCCGACGGCGTGGCCATCGCATTGTGGATCAGCTTTCGGACATTGCAGGCAAACCCATTCGCCGCGAGCGTCGTGAGGATCCAGACCGAACGAGGCCACCGGGTGATCTCGAGCGGTCCCTATGCCTATGTCAGGCACCCGCTTTACGCCTCCGCCTTGCTGCTTCTGCCGTCGATCGCGCTGATGCTCGGCTCCTGGGCGGGTCTTGTCGCGACGATTCCGCTCATCGGCGCTCTGATCGCCCGCACGGTCCTGGAGGATCGCGAGCTGCATCAATCGCTATTCGGCTATGACTCCTACGCTCGCCGCGTCCGTTTCCGGCTGCTGCCCTTCATCTGGTGAGTCGCGCGGCCCGGACGGCTTGACGCGAAGCCCCGCGTCCGTCAGTCAGGGCTTCCGCAACGCAAACCCGCCCCGCCATGTCCCGCGCCGTCGCCGATCTCTTGACGATTCTCGATCTCGAGAAGATCGAAGAAAACATATTTCGCGGTCGCAGCCCCCAGGTCGGCTGGCAGCGCGTCTTTGGCGGCCTCGTGATCGCGCAGGCGCTTGTCGCCTCGGCCCGGACCGTCGAGGGCCGCGCGCCGCATTCGCTGCACGGCTATTTCCTTTTGCCCGGCGACCCTTCGGCGCCGATCGTCTATGAAGTCGATCGGCTGCGCGACGGGAAGAGCTTCGCCACGCGGCGCTGCAACGCGATTCAACACGGCCGGGCGATTTTCTCGCTTTCCGCGTCGTTTCAGATCGAGGAGACGGGGCTCAATCACGCCGTCGCGATGCCCGACGCTCCAAAGCCCGACGCCTTGCCGAGCGAGGCCGACATGCTGGAGCGGTTCGGCGCTCTCATGCCGGAGCAAATTCGGCGCTGGTTCGCGCAAGAGCGTCCGATCGAGGCGCGGCCCGTCGATCTCGCGCGCTATGTCCGGCATGCGGCGGGCGCGCCCGAGCAAATGGTGTGGCTGCGCGCGACGGGGCCGCTCCCCGACGATCCGGCCATCCATCGCGCCGTTCTCGCCTATCTCTCCGACATGACGCTGCTCGACACCGCGCTCATCGCGCATGGGCATACCGTGTTCGACACCGATCTCCAGATTGCGAGCCTCGATCACGCCTTGTGGTTTCATCGGCCGTTTCGCGCCGACGAATGGCTCCTCTACGCGCAGGACAGTCCGAACTCGAACGGCGCGCGCGGCTTTACGCGCGGGCTGATTTTCTCGCACGACGGGCGCCTGATCGCCTCGGTCGTTCAGGAAGGATTGATCCGCCCGAAATCGCGCGTCGGCTAAGGCGCTCTTCGATGGCATGGAGGCGCGTCATCGATAAGAAAGGCTCGAATTCAAAGGGGGAGCATGTCCTCGTCGAAAAGGCGATCAAAGCTTGCGCGGCGCGTCCGAGGATGGGCGGGGCGCGATCTTGATCGTAAGCGCGCCTAATTTGACGCCGTTTCGGACTGGCGCGCAGCGCTAAAAAGGATTTCGGCGCCGGCGAGGGAGACATCGGCAGGAGCCTGATAATCAGTGCGCTTTGGGCAAAAACGCGTTCAGTCGATTGCTAGGAGGCCCGCCGCTTGCTAGCAAGGGCTGTGAGCATGGCGCGCGGTTCGCGCGTCGCGCTCTTCGGCGGCGCGCCGGTTTCCCGGCAGTTTCGACGGCTCTCGGGTATACGCAACCAGGAAGACCGATATGAAAATCGTTACTGCGATTATAAAGCCGTTCAAGTTGGACGAGGTCCGTGACGCCCTGACCAATCTCGGCGTGCATGGAATGACAGTCACTGAAGTCAAAGGCTATGGCCGCCAGAAAGGCCACACGGAAATCTACCGTGGGGCGGAATATGCGGTCAGTTTTCTGCCCAAACTGAAGGTCGAAGTCGCCGTGGCGCCGGAAGTCGTCAATCAGACGATTGAGGCGATCACCGCGGCGGCGAGGACTGGCCAGATCGGCGACGGCAAAATTTTCGTCAGCTCACTTGACCAAGCCGTGCGGATTCGCACCGGCGAACGCGATCTCGACGCACTTTAGGCCTTCGTCTTTCAAGATCCGCAGGAGTTTGCAATGAAAATCGCTTTACCTCCACCGATCGCGCTTCGGGCGATCGGCCTGGGACTTCTTCTGGCGTGCGGCGCAGCAGGTCTGGCCCATGCGGAAGCCGCGGCGCCGACGCCCAACAAGGGCGACACCGCCTGGATGCTCGTCTCCACCGCCCTCGTCCTCATGATGTCCATCCCCGGCCTCGCCCTTTTCTATGGCGGCCTGGTGCGCACGAAGAACATGCTGTCTGTGCTCTCGCAGGTGTTCATGATCGTCGCGCTCGTTTCGATCATTTGGGTTCTCTACGGCTACTCGCTCGCCTTCACCCAAGGCAACCTTGATCCGGTTCCCTACACCGACGGCGACAACGCTCCGCTCGCCTTTCTCGCCGGCATCCAGTGGAACAATTTCATCGGCGGCCTCGACAGAGTCTTCCTGAAAGGGCTGACACCGGATTCGACCTCGGCGACCTTCTCCAACGGCGTCGTCATTCCTGAATATGTCTATATGGCGTTTCAGATGACCTTCGCCTGCATCACCCCAGCCCTGATCGTCGGCGCTTTCGCCGAACGCATCAAGTTCTCGGCGGTGTTCGTCTTCATCCTGCTTTGGGTGACATTCATCTATTTCCCGATCGCGCATAGCGTTTGGTACTGGGCCGGCCCCGACGCGCTCGCCGAAGCCGCGAAGGCTGTCGCGAACGCCGTGGGCGACGCCGCCAAGGCGGAGGCGCAGACGAAGCTCGAAGCCGTCCAGGCCAACGCCGGCTATTTCAACAAATTGGGCGCGCTGGATTTCGCCGGCGGCACGGTCGTCCACATCAATGCAGGCATCGCCGGCCTCGTCGGCGCCTTGATCATCGGCCGGCGCGTCGGCTATCCGCGCGACATCGAGCCGCCGCATTCGCTCACCTTGTCGATGGTCGGCGCCTCACTTCTGTGGGTCGGCTGGTTCGGCTTCAACGCCGGCTCCAATCTGGAAGCGAATGGCACGACAGCGCTCGCTTTCGTCAACACCTTTGTCGCGACCTCCGGGGCGACGCTCGGCTGGTTGTTCGCTGAATGGATCACCAAGGGCAAGCCCTCGCTTCTCGGAATGATCTCAGGCGCGGTCGCGGGCCTCGTCGCCGTCACGCCTGCGTCCGGCTATGCGGGTCCGATGGGCTCGATCGTTCTTGGCCTGGTCGCCTCCGTCGCCTGCTATTTCTTCGTAGCCTATGTGAAGAAATGGGTCGGCTATGACGACGCCCTCGACGTTTTCGGCGTGCATTGCATCGGCGGCATCGTCGGCGCCATCGGCACCGGCATTCTGGTAGCGCCCTATCTCGGCGGCGTCGGCCTGACCGACTATACGATCAAGCCCGGCGAAGCGGCCCCTGGCGATTACGACATGCAGACGCAGGTGCTGATCCAGTTGAAGGTCGTCGCCTTCACCCTGCTCTGGTCGGGGATTGGCTCCGCGATCCTCTATAAATTCGTCGACATCTTCATCGGCCTCCGGGTCAAGAAGGACGCCGAGCAGGAAGGGCTCGACATCGCCGAGCACGGCGAACGGGCCTATAATTCCTAGAGCGCTTCCCGATCGGAGGGAATCATCTGATCGAAAAGGAATCGCTCAGTTTCAAAGAGTTGGAGCATGTTCTGATCGAAAAAGTCGATCAACTCTTTCGGAACATGCTCTAGAAGGTCGGCCTCGGCCTCGCCGCATTTGACATGCGGGAGGGATTACGCTGTCTCCTGCCGCAAAGCGCGGCAGGAGGGAGATCTATTGACGCGTCAACAGGCAGTCCTTGCCGCGCAACATGTGGCAAAGATTGCCGATCAAGCTCGGACCACGCCGACTTCATCTGATCGATAAGGAAATGCGGCGATCGGAGCGGGTCGGCGCCTGTCAAAATCGAAAAAGCTATCTGTCGCGATCGCGCCGATCGCCAAGCGGCGGGGATCGGCTTCAGGCTCGAGCGCTGCGAGCCGGCGAACTTTATTTCGCGGGCGGCAAAATGGGCGAAATGAACTGATTCGAATCGCGGCGAGATCGCTATTTCAGCATCCATGGCCCGATGGCGCGACCTGGGTGCTTTGTTCGGCCCCGCCGAAATGGGTAGTTTGCGCCAGTCGGGTTTTTCTCGGGGTATCGCATGGCTCGTGGTGAGGTGGCGCAGGCTATGGCCGCGCTCGCGGCGCATCGGACGGAGATGGGCGGGCAAGGAATTGCCGACCTGTTTCGCGACGATCCACAAAGGTTCGAACGTTTCCACGTCGAGCTCGACGACATTCTGTTCGACTTCTCGAAGCACAGGCTGACCGAAACGACGCTTCGGCTCCTGCTCGATCTCGCCCGCGCGGCCGATGTCGAGGCGCGGCGGGCGGCGCTTTTCGCGGGCGAGCCGGTCAACACGACCGAGCATCGCGCGGCCATGCACATGGCTTTGCGCAATCTGTCCGGCAAGCCGATGTTCGCCGAAGGCCATGACGTCATGCCCGAGGTCCTGGCCGAAAGACGAAAAATGGAGGCCTTCGCCGAAGCCGTCCGCAATGGCGATGTGAAAACGGCGAGCGGCGCGCGCTTCACCGACATCGTCAATTTCGGCATCGGCGGCTCGGATCTCGGTCCGGCCATGGCCGCGCGCGCGCTCGCGCCTTTCATCGCCGACCATCTCACCTTGCATTTCGTCGCCAATGTCGACGGCGCCGATCTCGGCGACACGTTGAAGACGCTGCCGCTCGAAACGACGCTGTTCATCATCTGCTCGAAGACATTTACGACTCTCGAGACGATGACCAACGCCGCGACGGCGCGCCAGCGCGTCGCCGAAGCGCTCGGAGAGGCGGCCGTCGCCGAGCATTTTTGCGCGGTCTCCACGCATCTCGACAAGATCGCCGCCTTCGGCGTCAGAAGCGATCGCGTCTTCGGCTTCTGGGACTGGGTCGGCGGACGCTATTCGATCTGGTCTTCGATCGGGCTATCGCTCGCGATCGGGATTGGCGCGGAGAAATTCGAGAAATTCCTGCTCGGCGGCCAGGACATAGACGCACATTTCACGAGCGCGCCGCTCGAGCGCAACGTTCCGGTCCTGATGGCGCTTCTCGGCGTCTGGTATCGCAACGTCTGGGGCTTCGCCACGCATGCGGTCATCCCCTATGATGAGCGGATGGCGCGCTTCCCGGCCTATCTCCAGCAGCTCGAGATGGAATCAAACGGCAAGTCGGTGGATCTTTCCGGCGAGCCCGTGAGCCTCGCGACGGCGCCGGTCATATTCGGCGAGCCCGGCACCAATTGCCAGCACGCCTTCTTCCAGCTGCTGCACCAAGGCGTCGAGATCGTGCCGGTGGATTTTCTCGTCGCGATTCAGCCGTCGGGCGCGGATCTCCTGCACCATCAATTGCTTTTCGCCAATTGCCTGGCGCAGAGCCAGGCCCTGATGCAGGGCCGCTCGCTCGCCGAGGTCACGAGGCGATTGGAGGCGGAGAACATGCCGGCCGAGGCGATCGCGGCCTTGGCGCCGCATAAGGTTTTCGCCGGCAATCGGCCGTCGAGCACATTTCTCTACAAGAGATTGTCGCCGCGCGTTCTCGGCCAGTTGATCGCGCTCTATGAGCACAAGGTTTTTGTGCAAGGGGTGATCTGGAACATCAATTCCTTCGATCAATGGGGCGTCGAGCTTGGCAAGGAACTCGCCGGCAAGCTCGCCCCGATCATCGCCGATCCGGCCAGCCCGACGGACTCATTCGATCCGTCCACCGCAGGCCTCATCGCCGCGGCGCGCCGTCGCAATAAAGGCTGAGAGCCGGCGCAAAAATTTGCAGCGAGCCTAAGCCCTCGCCCTGAGACGGCCAGAAAGGCCGTCTCAAAGGGTGAGGCTCCGCTCAGCTGCCGCCGCCGCCCTCGATTTCGCCAATATGCTTCTGGCTGTAAAGCTGAACGCCGAGCTGCTTGATGAGCTCGAGCTGCGTCTCGAGGAGATCGATGTGCTTTTCCTCGTCGATCAAGAGATCGTCGTAGAGTTCCTTGGACACCCGGTCATGGACCGAGATGCAATATTCGGCCGCCTCGATATAAAGAGCGCGCGCCTCCAGCTCCGCCGCCAGGTCGCAGCGCAGTATTTCCTCCACCGTCTGTCCTATCCGCAGCGGATCGAGGACCTGGAGGTTCGGAAAACCCTCAAGAAAGAGAATGCGAGCCACGAAGCGGTCGGCATGGCGCATTTCCTCGATCGATTCCTCCCGCCATTTCTTAGCGAGCTCCCTGAAGCCCCAATTTTCGAAAATCCGAAAATGCAGCCAATATTGGTTGATCGACGTCAACTCGCTGCGCAAGCTGCGATTGAGATAGTCGAGGACTCTTTCGTCACCCCTCATTGTGCCGCGCTCCTTTAAACTCGATGGTCCTTATTGGCCGGATATCATAGCCCTATTTAATTTTCTCGGCGCGGAGCAAAACCTTGTTCTCACCATGAAAATGGACCAGCCTCGATGTATCGAAGCGTGGCCCGGCTCCCGATTCATGTGCCAGGACTCCCGGTCTATATAGTCAAGCATGAGGGTCTGGAAAGAAGCGGTGCGACAGAAATGTGTCGCACGACACGCTTAAGCTTAAGCCGCCGCCCGGCCCTCCGAGGCCTGGACCAGGTTCTAATGCGGCGGCGGCGCTATGATTAAGGAGTCAGGGGGAGCCCTCGTTCCCGTCGCAGGCCGCCGCGCAGCAGTTTTCGCCGGATGGAACCTGCGCTAAAGCCTCGTTGATGATTGTCTTGACGGTTGCGACGCAGCGCCCGCAACTCGGGCTGCACCCCAGACACTTATAGACCGCGCCCGGCGTCCGCGGGCAGGCCGCCCCGCCGAGGGTCGCCCTTATGTGTGCGTCCGTGAGAACGTTGCAGGAGCATACGATCATTGAGGCACCAAAGACAAAGCTAAGTGACGCGGTAACCGGATAATATTTAGCTCATGATCCACTACGGCGCAAGCGCGGCGACGCAGTTTAAAAACGCTCGAAAGAAGCAACGTGGCGGCTTTCTAGTTTATAACCGATCAAAACTACTTCACGCCTGAAGCTATAGCGTATCGGTCGTCAGGACCGCGGCGCGCCGCCGATATGGTCGTTGCGCCGCGGCCCGGAAACCGCTGCGAAGGGGCAAGCAAGAACCAGGCCGAGCACCTTTCGCGGAAAGCGCTCCGCGCTTTGATATAAGAGCGATATGCCCATCTCGGCGTCGCGGAGAGAGTCCATCGATGGCGAATCACCTGTTTCAGAACATCCGGGACCGGATCGGGCCGCCCGACGACCGAATATTCCTGGAATCGCCCGGCCGCCCAGAATTGACCTTTGCTGACCTTATGTCGCTTTCCGCGCGCGTTGCATCGGCGCTTGTCGGACTTGGCGTCGAGCCCGGCGACCGAATCGCGGCGCAGGTTGAGAAATCGCCCGAGGCGCTGATGCTCTATCTCGGCGCAATTCGGGCCGGCGCGATCTTCCTGCCGCTCAACACGGCCTATACCAGCGCCGAACTCGCCTATTTTCTCGGCGACGCGGAGCCCAAGGTCGTCGTTTGCGATCCGGCGCGCCGCGAAGCCCTCGCGCCGGTCGCGGCGCAGGCCGGCGTGCGGTCGCTCGAAACGCTTGGCGCGGACGGCGGCGGGTCGCTCGCCGACGCCAGCGCGGCGCAACCCGCGGATTTCGCCGATGCGCCGCGCGGCCCCGACGATCTCGCCGCGATCCTCTACACCTCCGGGACCACCGGCCGCTCCAAGGGCGCGATGCTCACCCACGCCAATCTCGCCTCGAACGCCGAGACGCTGGCCGAAGCCTGGCGCTTCACCTCGTCCGACCTCCTATTGCACGCGCTGCCGATCTATCACACGCATGGGCTTTTCGTTGCGGTGAACACGCTCTTGTTCGCCGCAGGGAAGCTCATCTTCCTGCCCAGATTCGACGCGGATGAATGCCTGCGCCAAATGCCCCGCGCGACGGCCATGATGGGCGTCCCGACCTTCTATACGCGGCTCTTGCGCCATGACGGACTGACGCGCGAGGCCACGGCCCATATGCGCCTCTTCGTCTCCGGCTCGGCGCCTCTTCTCGCCGATACACACCGCGAATGGCGCGCGCGGACAGGACACGCCATTCTCGAACGCTATGGCATGACTGAAACCAATATGAGCACGTCCAACCCCTATGACGGCGAGCGAATCGCCGGAACCGTCGGCTTTCCCTTGCCGGGCGTCGCTCTCAGGATCGCCGATCCGGACAGCGGGGCGGTTCTGGAGCGGGAGAAAATCGGCGTCATCGAGGTCAAGGGGCCGAATGTGTTCAAGGGCTATTGGCGTAACCCTGAGAAAACCGCGGCGGAATTTCGCGGCGACGGATTTTTCATCACCGGCGATCTCGGCAAGATCGATGGCCAGGGCTATGTCCATATCATCGGCCGCGCCAAGGATCTGATCATCACCGGCGGCGAGAACGTCTATCCGAAAGAAGTTGAATCGGAGATCGACGCCCTGCCGGGCGTGGTCGAAAGCGCCGTCGTCGGCCTGCCGCATGCGGATTTCGGCGAGGCGATCGGCGCGATCGTCGTTCGCGCGGCAAGCGCAAGCTTGGATGAGGCCGGCGTGCGGAGTGCGCTCGAGGGCCGCCTCGCCAAGTTCAAAGTCCCGAAACGGGTGATCTTCGTCGAGGACCTGCCGCGCAACGCCATGGGCAAGGTGCAGAAGAATGTATTGCGCGAGGCGCATAAGGATTTGTTCGTTGAGGCGAAGTGAGGCCGGGGAACGGGAAGTTGCTCCGATAACAAAACGAGCATGAGCGCTACCGTAGACCGAATCCGTCCAGGGGTGATAAATTGGGTTATCCACAATTAACGGATAACCTACCTACCCAAATAGGCGGTATTAGAGTGGGCTCATAGGCAGCCACGAAGTTTAGAAAAAAACCATTTAAATCAATGTAGTATTAGCTATGCCGTCATTTTCTGCATTTGTAGATCCAATTGTGTCTTGCATTTTCTGTTGAAAGTCAGCACACAATGTGAAGTGAATTTGCATGTTGAAAGAAAATCAGATTGACTCTGGGGCGGAAAAGAGTCCGTGCGGACAGTTTAGTAAGGCGACAAAATGTGCCGACGACACGACTTCCGATCCCGTAACGGGATCGGAAGTACCATAGCCGAGACGGTGGACAACGCACGCGGTGTGACGAATGGCCCCCGTCGAGGAACACGCCAGATGATCGAGCCTGTTGAGGACTAGAGATCGCCAAGGGAAACTGAATAGGTTTTCCGGAAGATTGTTGATCGCCTGGTTCGGACTCCGCCGAAGGCGGAAATAAAACAGCCGCCGTTACAAGAACGGCGGCTGGCGAAGGGTACCACTACTGGTAAGGCTGGGGACCCGCTCGACTAAAGTTAGGGGCCTGTTCTGGCTATCGCCGGGGCAGGCCCCGGCAATGTTCCCGAACAAACTCCCATCGACCGAATCTGAACCGCTTATAATCGCGGACGTAGACCGGCTGGTTAATGGGACAAGTTAATGCTTTCATGGCTCTTCTCCTAAAGCGGGGACAATCCCCGCGACCTCGGAGCGCTCCCTGCGCTCCGTGGCGGCAAACAGAGCCGACAAAGGAGCGCCGAGGCGGAGCAAGCCAATCACTAGTCCGAATCAGGAATTACCATGTTTCGGCAGCGTATTGGAGTCAGGGGTGGCTTAATTCACCCCATTTCCCGATTTTTCAGACTGAAGCAAACGAACCGGCGCTTTTGCCGGGTCGTGCGAGCTGCACAATCAAAGATTTCGGCGCAAACCCAGATTCAATCGCACTCGGTCTCGCACTCTGCCGAAGTGAGTCTGATCGACAGTCCGAGCTTTGAACAATCGCGCTGTGCAGCGGCGAAGTGAGCCGGGAGCATGATCCGTCAGCCATGCGGGCAGCGGAATTTTCTAAGCTGCGTCAGATTGAGCGGATTCAGCGCTGCGCCTGGCGTCGCGGGGCTCGCATCGAAGCGATATTGCAGGTCGCGGCCGCCGAGCGAAAATGTCGCCTCGGTTCCCTCGCCATTGGCGTGGCCGGCGTCGATGAGCCGATAGATCGCCCAAGGGCCCGTCCGCTCCAGTTCGGCCGCCCGGCGGCCCGCTTGAAGCGTGAGCGTCACGCGGCGATCGTCCGCCGGCCCCGGCCAGCGCGCCGTCGCGGCCGCGGTCTTGCGGCCCCGGCCGGCGATGATCGTTCCGGCAATATCCAGTCTGGCGGCCGGGATCGGAGGCGGCGTCACGGAGAAAGCAAATCCTGGCGCGGCGGGATCGGCCGCGGTGAAGAAAGCGTCGCGGATTTCGGCCGCGCGCTGGAAATCGGCGAGCGCCGAAGGGCCGAGCCGCTTTGCAAGCGGGCTGCCCTCGCGCCATTTCCATTCCGGCCCGGAGGTATCGGCGGCGGGAAGGATGTGCTGCGCCGTGAATTGATCGATCAGGCCTTTCGGCCCGAACACATGGGCGAAATCATCGAGGGCGACATCGCGCGCGGCGGCGCGGGCGAAAGGAAATTTTGTCGCGATCCGATCCAGGCAAGCCGAGCCGATCGCGCCGCGCAGGGCCGCGACGATCCGCGCGACGGCCAGATCGCCGATCTCGCCGGTCACGTCATCCGCTATTTCGATGAACATATGCGCGAAGGGCGGCGGCAGCGTTGAAGCGTCGGCCTTGAGCTTGGCGGCCGCGCTTGCGGTTTTGTCGGAAAGCTCGTCGGCCGGCGCGCCGCCCTTAGCGAGCTGGATCAGGTTGGCGCGGACGTCGCTCAGCTGCGAAATCAGGCTGTCGATGGGCCGGCGCCCAGGCTCGCCTTCGACCAGTTGATGATAGGGCCGCAGCGCCGCCTCAATCATCTGCGCCGGGGTCTCGCCTGCGGCTCCGACGATCGGAGCGTTTTCAGGCGCGGACTCCGAGGCTTCGGCGCCCTCGGGTTTCTGCTCGGCCTCCGGCATGAATGTCTGGTCGCGGATCGATTCGAGAATCGCGACGATGGGTGAGGTGGCCGAAGCCGCGGCCGTCAGCAGCGGATAGGTCCCGCGCTCGGCAGTCAGGCGGCGGATCTTCAATTTGTCGATCGCGCCCCGCCAGGAGTCCACGAAAGCCTTGACGTAATTGTCGACGAGGTCCTGCTGCAGCCGGTCATATTGGGCGGCGATTGCCGGCTGCTCGCCGGCGGCGCCAAGAACCCAGCGATCGCGCTCCATTTCTTCTACGACGGCCGGAAGCCTGTCCATGAACGCCTGTTCAAACCCGGACCTGGTGAGGAAGTAAGGCGCGTGAATCGCGGCGATGGAATCGTCGAAGACCAGGCGAGCGCCGGCACCGCCGGATTTGCTCGCGATCCAATCGTCGTGCGGGGTGGCCTTTGCGCCCGCCGCCAAGAGTTGATAAGCGCGCTCGGCCACCTTAACGCGGGCGAGCGCGGCTTGAGCCTTTTCGACAAGCGGGCCATTCAACAAAACGAGGGGGCCGCGCGCGGCCTCGAGATCGAGCATGGCGAGGACATGCTGTTCGAGCTCCTTGCGACCCTCGGCGTTCTTCGGGCCGGGATAGAGATTTTCCGACCAGTCGCGCGCCAGCCAATTGATCAGCAATTGCCGATCGGCGGTCTGCAGCCCGCCGAGCATCAGATAGACCTTGAGCGCCTCCAAAAGGGCTGTCGGATTATCGGCGCTGGCGGCGACTTGCTCTTCCAGACGAAAGACGAGGCGCGGCCGCAAGAGCCGTTCGAGACCCATGCCATAGGCCGTCTCCGCCGCGGACCTTAACCGCGCCGCCTGATTCAGCCCGAACCGGCTGGAGGCTGAATTCGCGGCCGCGCGATCGGCGACGAACCCGCCGGGGAGAAAGCGAAGCGCGTGGAGCGCCGGCAGAACCTTGCTGAGATCGCGGTCGGACACCGCGTCCGACTGCCCGAGACCCGCCGCGAGCGCGCTATATTTCGCCGCCGCCTCTTCGCTCTGCGCGATCCGCTCGCTATTCTTGGCGTAGCTCATCCACCAGGCGCCGAGGATCAGAGGCGCAACCACGAAGAGGAGCACGAAACCCGCGAGCCTCGCGACCCGGCCGCCGCGCCCGGTCGAAACCCAGCCGGCTTCGCCGACCACGACTTTCTTGATGAGGTCGGTCAGGAAAAAGCTCTTGGCCGGACCCGAAAGCACCGGCGGCTCGACGGGCTCGACCCCGAAATTCTTGGCGAAGGCCCCAAGCAATTGGTCGATCGGCGCGCCCTGCTGCGCTCCGGAGCTGAAATAGAATCCGCGCAACGGGGCGTTGATCTGATAATGCGCCGGATCGAAAATCTCGTTCAGGAAAAGCGTGACTTGGCCCCGCAGGGCCTCCATTTGCGCCGGGAAGCCGAACAGGCGAACCCGTTTCGCCGGATCTTTCTCTTCGGCGAGCCTGTCCGGCGCGCCCTTGTTCAGCCGCTCGACGAGCGCTTCGAACTGCGCAGGGACTTCCGCGAGCGGCGATCTGGTCTTGAACGTGGCGCCCCAGACTTGCGCCCGCCCCGCGTCGTCGAGGCTGGCGAAATATTCCCGGAAGCCGCCGATGAGATCGGCCTTTGTGAACAGCACATAGACAGGAAAATCGACGCCGAGGCGCTGGCGGAGCTCGACGAGCCGGGACTTGATCAGCGCCGCATGCGCCGCAACCTCGGCTGGCGAAAGCGTCAGCAGATCCTTTACGCTCATCGCGACGAGGACGCCGTTGATGGGCTGACTCGGCCGATTGCGCCGGAGCAGATCGAGAAAGGCGAACCAGCTTTTCTGGTCTGTCTTGGCCTCCGCCGCATATCGGCCCGAGGCGTCGATCAGGACCGCCTCTTCAGCGAACCACCAGTCGCAGTTGCGCGCGCCGCCGACGCCCGCGATCGGGCGCGCGGCGGCGGCCGCGAGCGGAAACGTGAGAGACCGGAATTGGCGACGGCCGTGGTCTTGCCGGCTCCCGGCGGCCCGATCAAAACGTACCAGGGCCTCATAAAAGTAATGCGCCAGACCGCCCCTGGCGCTTCGGAGCGCGGCCAGCGCCTCTTTCATTCGCGCGGCGAGCGCGGCCGGGTCGCTGTCGCCGCCGGCCATCCCGCGCGCGATCTGCTCGGCGCGTTTTCGCCGTCGGTTGAGGCGATAGGCGCCGGAGCCCGCGACAAGAATGAATAGGGCGAGGATCGCCGCGAGGCGCGGACCCTGCCCCTCCAGCGGATGCGCCTCCCCGAGCCGGATGAAAGGCCCGGCGAACCAGATGAGGCCCGCCACTGCAGCCGCGCCGGCGAGGTTGAACAGGACGCCAAGCCACAAGTTTCTCGTCATTCCGCCAACCTCCTCGCCTGCCGCTTATTCGCCAGCCAGCGGCCGTTGTCTTGTCGCATGTCCTCTCTTTTCGCCAAGCCGCTTTCGCCAAGCCGCCGCCAGCCTCAAAGCTCACTCGCTGCGAGGCATGATGATTTCAATCCTGCGATTCCTGTCGCGCCCTTCGGCCGTGTCGTTTGAAGCGATCGGCGCGTCGGCGCCTTTGCCCTCGATCTCGACGCGCTCAGGATTCAATAGGGATTGCTTGAGGAGCGCCCCGACGGTTTTCGCGCGCTCCAGCGAAAGCTCGAAATTCGAGGCGAAGCGGGCGTTGGCGCCTGGCCTGTCGTCCGAGTGCCCGGCCACCTTGATCGCGCCCTTATCGTCATCGAGCGCAAGCGCGATATAGATCATGAGCGGGCGGACCTCGTCGCGGATTGTCGCCGTCCCCGGCTGGAACAGAACCTGGTCGGGAATTTGGAAGACGATCTGATTGGCGGTCCGCTCCACGCTGAGCGACCCTGAAGCGATCTGCGGCTCGAGCACGGTGCGGACATGTTCGAGCTGCGAAGACTGCGCCGGCGTCGGAGACGGCGCTAGCGGCGGCGCGACGGCGGCCTTGCGGCTTATCGAGACGGGCGTCAGGGGATTGAGCGAAATCATCGCTTGGGCCGCGGCCTCCGCCCGATGGGCGAGCGCGATGCGCAGACCGATGAAGACGCCGAAGAGGAGAAGGGCCATGAGACTCGCCGCGGCCCAAAACGGCGCCGCGCTGCGCGCCGCTCGCGAGCGGCCCTCCCAGTGCGGCGACAAATGCCGCGGCGGCGCGGGCGTCGCCTTCCGCAACAATTCATAGAGGCCGCGCCGAATGTCCTGCAGCGTCGTGGCGCCCTCTGGCAAAGCCCGATCCGCGTCTTGAAAGCCGAGCGCCAGGCAGGCGTGAAATAATTCAAGCAACTGAGAATGGGCCTTGGGGCGCGCCTTGAGGCGATCGAACTCGTCGAGCAGACGGCGCCCGCCATTGCCCTCGCCGAAAAATCGGGTCACGAGGCCCGGCTGCGGGGCGGAATCGCGACCTGCGCCGGGCAGGTTCGCTAAAACCTCGTCGGCGGTCGCGCAGAGGATATATTTCGCGACCTTGCCCTCGGCCGGGGGACTCCGGCGGCGCTCATATCGCGTTCGCGGATGTCTCGATCGCGGCGGCGATCTGCGGCGCCGGCCCCGCCCCCGGCGCGCGCAGCAGCGCGGCGCGCAGGCCGCCGAGGAGAAGAAGGAGCGGGCCTGCCGCCCTCATGATCGGATTGTCGTTTCGCGCCAACGCCGCCGCTCAATTCGATTTCGCATTTCTAGCTTCGTCGGAGCGCTCGACAAAGTAAAGCATCAAGGCGTCGCGCTGAACAGGGCGGCGTCGCTGCGGCGGGATCGGCTCGCGAAATGTGATTCCTTCGGCTCGATCATTGCGGCTTGCGCCTGCGCGGGCGAGCCGATATACCCTGTCGCGACCAAAACCAGCCCTCTTGCGGAGGGCTCGGGGCGCGTAGCTCAGCGGGAGAGCACTACGTTGACATCGTAGGGGTCACAGGTTCGATCCCTGTCGCGCCCACCATTCATTCGTATCCTCTGATTCACATGGTCCGCCCATGATCAACCGTAAGCTTGGCGCGACCGGCCCCGTCGTATCCGCCCTCGGTCTCGGCTGCATGGGGATGTCCGATTTCTACGGCGCCTCCGACCGGGCGGAAAGCATAGCCACGATCCATGCCGCGCTGGACGCGGGCGTGACCCTGCTCGACACCGGCGACTTTTATGGCATGGGCCATAACGAGATGCTGATCGCCGAAGCCCTGAGGGGCCGGCCGCGCGACAAGGTGATTCTCAGCGTCAAGTTCGGAGCCCAGCGCGATCCGGCCGGCAATTGGATCGGCTTCGACGCGCGGCCTTCGGCCGTGAAGACGGCTCTGGCCTATAGTTTGAAACGCCTCGGAACGGACTATGTCGACATCTACCGCCCGTCTCGGCTTGATCCAACCACGCCAATCGAGGACACGGTCGGCGCCATAGGCGACATGGTGAAGGCCGGCTATGTCCGCCATATTGGGCTATCCGAGCTCGGAGCGGAGACGATCCGCAGGGCGGCGGCCGTGCATCCCATCGCCGACCTGCAGATCGAGTATTCGCTGATTTCTCGTGGGATCGAGGACTCCGTCCTGCCCGCCTGCCGGGCGCTCGGCATTGGCGTCACCGCTTATGGGGTGCTGTCGCGCGGCCTCATCAGCGGCCATTGGTCGCGAGAGCGGGGCTCGGAAGGCGATTTCCGCGCCTCCAGTCCGCGGTTCCAGGGCCAGAACCTGGAGCGAAACCTCGGCCTTGTCGACGCGATCAGAACGATCGCAGAAGGGAAAGGCGTCACCGTCGCTCAGATCGCCATCGCCTGGGTGCTTTCGCGCGGCGATGACATCGCGCCCCTCGTCGGCGCGCGTCGGCGAGACAGGCTCGCCGAATCTCTGGGCGCGCTTACCGCGACGCTCACGGCTGACGATCTTGCCCTTCTGGAGCGGGCCGTCCCCAAGGACGCCGCCGCCGGGGCCCGCTATAGCGAGGCGCAAATGGCGCATCTTGACAGCGAGCGCAGGTGAGGCTCGAATCCTGAAATTGCCGTTTAAATCATTGCCGCTAGCATGCGGTCCAAATTCGTGGCGGGGGCCGGCATCTGTCAGCGACGCCGCCAGTTCCCGAAATCGCCAATCTCCGGCGCTATTTATCGTCAGTGATTCGGCCGCACCGATGACGCCGGTTTCCTTCCGCAGCGGAAGATGCTTAAAGTTATTGCAGCTCCGCTGCGGCTGGAAGGAAGGCGCAGGCGCGCATGCAAGGCGTCCAAAATGACAAATACGGCGATTGACGAAATCTTGTCCCAGCGAAGCGACGCGCATTTCGACATCGCCGCCCTGCTGGCTGAGCGCGAATCAGAGCGCTACAGCCTGCACGCGCGGCACATGAACGAAATGATGGTGCGGGTGCTGCAGACGATCGGCTTCGACGTCGGCTTTCGCCAGGGCAAGGGCCAATATCTCATCGACCGCGCCGGGGATCGCTATCTCGACCTTCTCAGCGGCTGGGGCGTTTTCGGAATCGGGCGCAACCATCCGGCGCTCCGGGACGCGCTGAATTCCGTCCTCGCCAGCGATCTGCCTAATCTCGTGCAGATGGACGTTTCCCTTCTCGCCGGCCTGCTCGCGGAGCGCCTGCTTGGCTTCGTCCCTTATCTCGATAAGGTTTTCTTCACCAATTCCGGCACGGAAGCGATCGAAGCGGCGATCAAATTCGCCCGCCGCGCCACCGGGCGTTCCGGCATCGTCTATTGCGATCATGCCTTTCACGGCCTGTCCTATGGCGCCTTGTCGCTGAACGGCGATCCGATCTTCCGGGAAGGTTTCGGCGCGCTCGTCCCCGGCTGCGTCCAAATCCCTTTCAACGATCTCGCCGCCTTGGACAAAGCGCTGTCCACGCGCGAAATCGCGGCCTTCATCGTCGAGCCGATCCAGGGCAAGGGCGTCAATATGCCGGACGACCTTTATCTTCGCGGCGCGCAAGCCCTATGCCGCAAATACGGCTCCCTGTTCGTCGCCGACGAAATTCAGACAGGGCTCGGCCGCACCGGAAAGTTTCTCGCGATCGAGCATTGGGGCGTCGAGCCCGACATGGTCCTGATCGCCAAGACCTTGTCCGGCGGCCATGTTCCGGTCGGCGCCGTTTTGACCCGCAAGCATATATTCGAAAAAGTGTTCAGCCGCATGGACCGCGCCGTGGTGCACGGCTCGACCTTCGCCAAGAACGATCTCGCCATGGCGGCGGGGCTCGCGACTCTCGAAGTCATCGAATCCGAAGGCCTCATCCGCAAGGCGGCGCAAACCGGGGCGCGCCTGCTCGCTTCTTTCGAGGCGATGGCGGAGCGCTATGAGCTCGTCAAGTCCGTGCGCGGAAAAGGCCTCATGATCGGCATTGAGTTCGGCGCGCCGCGCTCGCTGAAGCTCAAGGCGTCATGGACGCTGCTCGAAAGCGTCAGCGCCGGATTATTCTGTCAGCTCATCACGATCCCGTTGTTCAAGGACCACAAGGTTCTCGCGCAGGTGGCGGGGCACGCCAATCATACGGTCAAGCTGCTTCCCTCGCTCGTCATCACGGATGCGGACTGCGACTGGATCGAGCGCGCTTTCGACGCCGTGATCGCCGACAGCCATCGCGTGCCGGGCGCCGTCTGGTCGCTCGGCAAGACCTTGGCCGATCATGCCCTGAAGGCGCGCGCGGCGAGGTAGCGGATCGAGACGCGGCTTCATGCTTTGAGGGGCCGGCGCGCCATGGTCAAGGACCGCATCCTCGTCGGCTGTTTCGGCGCCCCGCATGGCGTCAAGGGCGAAGTGCGGCTCAAATCCTTCACCAACGACCCGAGCGCTATCGCCGCCTACAAACCTTTACTTGACGCAAGCGGCGCGCGGCGATTCACAATCAAGGCGTTGCGCCATCTGAAGGACGATCTGTTTGTCGCGCGCGTCGCCGGAGTCGATGACCGCAACAGCGCGGCAAGCCTGACCAACATCGAGCTTTTCGTCCCGCGCGACATGTTGCCGGAAGCCGCCGACGAAGAATTCTATCTCGCCGATCTCATCGGCCTGACGGCAATGAGCGAAGCCGGCGACGCCATCGGCCGCGTCGTCAATGTTCTCAACTTTGGCGGCGGCGATATTTTGGAGATAGCCCCCGTAGAGGGCGGCGAGACGCTGCTCTTGCCTTTTACCAAGGATGTTGTTCCACAGATCGACGTGGCCGCAGGCCGGATCACTGTGGCATTGCCGATCGAGATCGACGGCGAGGCCCACAACGCCGTGGATAAGTAGCTCGACGCCTCTCGTCGAAGCATGTTGACGCCGCTCGGCGGCTGCGCGCTAAACGCGTTTTCGCGTCCGACAACCGACCTTCTGCGACTGACTTTAAGCAACGCTCCGCCGCCAACAATTTGATGTGCGACGCGCTATTCACCCTTATCGCGGCGCAGGTTCAGACTGTGGGAATTCCCACAACATTCAACGCTCCCTCGGCGCACAACAAGCCATCGCGGCAATCGCCGCAGATCGGATTCGATGCGCAGCATCGATTCGGCAACCGTAAATTCTTGGGAGAACTACAATGAACCGCATTAAGGCTCTCGGGCTTGTCGTCGCCCTTCTTTCCGCTTCGCCGGCCTTCGCCCATGGCTCCAGCCATGGATTTTCGATGGGCAGTGGATCTTCAATGGGCAACTCGCATTGGATGGGCAATATGAATTCGATGATGACTGGCCGGAGTTCCGGTCACGTGGACGATCACATGGGTCGTGATGGCGATCGCGACCGCCGGCATGGCGAACATGATCGGCGCCATCGCGAGCATCACAGGCGCCATGACCCCCACCATCGCTACCTTCACCATCATCACCACAAGCATGAGGCCGTTCTCTGAGGATGCGGATATTTCAGCTGTAGAGGAGGTTGAACCAAGCTAAATTGGACGATAACCTAAAACTCCAGCTCCGAGGGGGAGCTCGCCCAAGCCAAAAATGAGATCCATATTCTCAGCGCCGTTTAGAGGACGGCCGCGTAGACGATCAGCGTCGCCTGGCTGGCGCAACAATAACGGCGCAGGCGATCACTTTACACTCTCCGGAGCGCGGGTCTTCGATTCGCGCTCCACGCCGACGCCGATAATGGCGGGTTTCATGGTGCGCCTATGTCGTTTTGCCGGGCGCGTCGGTGGCAAACGGCCGCCCCGACCACTGCCGCAAATGGCAAGATGGCGATCGCCGTCCCACGCGCGGCGAGCAGGCCGCAAATGGCTGCGCCGACGCCATACATCAGAAACATCCCGATCTGCCGTTTGGTTGTGAAAGACAGCGCGTGCGGCGGCCTCAACATCGCGTTGGTCGCAGCGGTTACGATGGATGTCAGCGTGCTTGTGAACACCACGGTCGTTACTCCGGGCCGACCGGCCAACCGCGCCGCAACGCTTTGGAGCCCCATTGCAAATGAGGCGATGACGATGAGGCCATAAACCCACGCGCCGACGATCGGCCGGTCAATGAACTGCCACGCCAAAGCGAAGGTGGCGAGAAGGCAAGCTTCGAGCGCAAGAAGCCAAAAGATTGCGCGCGGCGCGGGAAGCTTATCGAGCCAAAGATCAAGGCTCGCCGTAGCCGCCGCCGCGCCGGCCAGGAAGCCGACGAATGCCGCGACAGGACGCGAGGCCCCGATCATGTCCCCCTGGCCCAGCGCGAGGCCAAGCAAGGCGGTGTTGCCGGTCATGGCGGAGGGAAACACCTCGCCGAGATTGAAGAAAGCCAGAGCGTCCATGACGCCCGACGCCAAGCCGAGCAAGGCCAGACCGATATCGGCCGAGTCGACATGGTCTTTCGGAGAATCGGCGTCCGCTATCACTCATCGTCTCGCTTGCCGAGAGCGGCTCCGCCCGATGGGGTCGGCTTTTCCTCGATCCTGGAGACGATGAGCTTGTCCACGCGATTCTGGTCCATGTCGACGATCTCGAAGCGGAGATCGCCGCTCACGAATTGATCTTCGATCTGCGGCACGCGCCCCAAGCAGGTCATCGCAAAACCGCCCAGCGTCCGGTAAGTCTGTTCGCCCTCGCCGGGCAACTTGTAATCAAGGTTTATCGCTTCCCTGAAGCGCTCGATTGGAATGCCGCCGTCAACCAGCCACGATCCGTCTTCTCTTCGCACGATTGCGGGCTGCGACTCGTCTTCGACAGCCGCGACGTCTCCGACCAACGCCCCTATCACATTATTCATCGTCACCAGCCCTTGGATCTCGCCATATTCATCGATCACCAAGGCGAGATGCTGACGGTGTTTCTCGAACGCCTCGAGCAATTCGATGATGGTCAGAGTTTCCGGCACGTAAAGCGGCTTGACGGCGTCGTTCGCGAAGTCGAGGGGTTTGCCTTCAAGCGAAGCATCCAGCATGGACTTCGCCCGAATAACGCCCATCACTTCGCCGAGGCCGCCCTTGCAGATGAGGAACCGCGAGTGGCCGCTGCGCAATAGCTTCTGACGGTTAGTCTCGAAGGACTCATTCAGATCAAAGTAGACAATATCGCCCCGAGGCGTCATCACGCTCCTGATCGACTGATCGTCCAACCGGAAAATGCGGGACACCAGCGCCTGCTCGTGTTTCTCGAAGACGCCGGCTTCCGCGCCCTGCTCCATGAGCACGTTGATTTCTTCCTCGGTCACGGGCGGCTGCTCCGAGGCCCGCACGCCGAATAGCCGAAGCACCAGATCGGTGATGGAGCTCATCAGCCACACCACCGGGAAGGCGATTGCTGAGACAACCTCCATCGGCCGCGCCATGACGCTGGCGACCCGTTCCGGATTCAGGAGAGCCAATCGCTTCGGCGCCAGCTCGCCGAGGATCAGCGAGAAAAAGGCTATTCCCGATACAGTGATCCAGAACGCCAGCCGGTCGGCGTAGGGCTGCAGCCAGGCGATCTTGGACAGGCTCTCGGCGACATCGTCGGACAGACTAGCTTCGCCCACTGCGCCGCTGAGAATCGTGATTGTCGTAATGCCGAACTGGACCGTCGAAAGAAAAATCGCGGGCTTGTTGGCGAGTGCGAGCGCTCGGCCCGCCCCGGCTCGGCCGCGCTCGCTCCACTGCTGCAAGCGCGCTTTGCGCGCCGACACAATCGCCATCTCCGACATGACGAAGACGCCGCTGAGGAGGATCAGAAAGGCGAGGACGATAATAGTCATTGAGTCAGCATCGGCTGGTCACGCATCAGCTCGCCTCATTGTAGAGCCCGTGGTCAAATATACAGGCGTCGGCAAATTGGCGCGAGCGCCCAGTTGGCGACGCCCTTGCCATCCTCTTCGCAGAGGTCGAGCATCGATAGGCTGTGGTGGCGTGAAGGGCCCATGCATGAAAAAAAGCCCCCAACTTCGCCTTGCCGGAAACTCGCGGCCCCCAAGTTTGAGACGATCTCACACAAGCTGAGATAAAATTTCAATGAGTCAGCCAAAACGGCGTTCGCGCGATAAGAGTCCCATCGCGGTCGAAGATCACGACTTCGAGCGCTATCGCGCTGCCCCTCAGCGCCTTCGCGGCGGTCCCCCAGGCCGCTTTCGCGACCTCGGCGCCGAGATCGACGCCATTCGCCAAGGCGAGGTCGGCGACTTCCTTGGCGGTGTTCGCAAGTCTTACGCGCGCGACGAAATCAGGGTCGGCGCCGATCTCACGACAGCGCTCCGCGAGCCAGGCGAAATCGACCTCGCCCCGGCTCGAATGGAGATCGAGAAGACCCTGGCCGAGCTTGGTCATCTTGGCGAATCCGCCGGCGATCGTCACTTTGGCGATCGGATGACGGCGCAGATATTTCAGCATGGCGCCGACGAAATCGCCCATCTCGATCAGAGCGATCTCCGGCAGGCCGTGCAACGCCCGCGCCGCCGCCTCCGACGTGGAGCCTGTCGCGGCGGCGATATGGTCGAGCCCCGCAGCGCGCGCGACGTCAATGCCGCGATGAATCGTATCGATCCAGGCCGAGCAGGAATAGGGAACGACGATTCCTGTCGTGCCCAGAATCGAGAGGCCGCCGATGATCCCGAGCCTCGCGTTGAGCGTTTTCTCGGCGATCCGCGCGCCGCCCGGAATGGAGATCTCGACGATGACGTCGCCCGCCGCGCCCATGAGGCGCGCGGCCTCGTCGATCGCCGCGGCGATCATTCGTCGCGGCGCCGGATTGATGGCGGGCTCCCCCGGCGCAAGAGGAAGCCCGGCCCGCGTGACGATGCCGACGCCCGGCCCGGCGCGAAAGGCGACGCCAGATCCAGGCGAGCCATGATTCAGACGGGCGATCACCAGCGCGCCATGGGTTACATCGGGATCGTCGCCCGCATCCTTGACAATCCCAGCGGCGGCGAAATCCGCGCCGAGCTCCTCGAAGGTGAGCGCGAAGGACGGCCTCGCTCCGCCGGGCAAAACTATGCTGACCGGATCTGGAAATCGTCCGCAAATGAGCGCCTCATAGGCCGCGCGCGCCGCCGCCGCCGCGCAGGCGCCGGTCGTCCAGCCTTTGCGCAGGCCGACCGCCGGGGCATGGTCGTCGACAGGTTTGCTCATCAGACAGGAACGCTTTCTCGTTGAATCCGCACGATCCCAATTTGAATAGTCTAGCACGCGGGCTCATCGTCGCCGCGCCGCGATCCGGCAGCGGCAAGACAATGCTGACGCTCGGCCTCATGCGCGCCTTCAAGAACGCAGGCCTGCGCGTCGGCGGCGCCAAATGCGGACCGGACTATATCGATCCGGCTTTCCACACAGCCGCGACCGGCGCGCAAAGCTATAATCTCGACAGCTGGGCGATGCGGCCTTCGCTCCTGGGCGCTTTGGCCTTCGCGGCTGGCGAGGCTTGCGATCTCATCCTCTGCGAGGCCTCGATGGGGCTCTTCGACGGCGCGCCGGGAGAGCCAGGCCGGACCGGCTCCTCCGCCGATATCGCGGCGGCGCTCGGCTGGCCGGTCCTTTTCCTCATCGACGTCGGCGGGCAAGCGCAGACGGCGGCGGCGATCGTCAAGGGCTGCGCCGTCTACGATCCGCGCATTCGGATTGCCGGCGTCGTCTTGAACCGAGTCGCCAGCGATAGGCATCGGCGACTTGCGACCCAGGCGATAGAGGCGATCGGCTTCAATGTTCTCGGCGCCTTGCCGCGGACTGAAATGATTCATTTGCCGGAGCGGCATCTCGGTCTCGTTCAGGCGGAGGAAACCGCCGACCTCGACAAGCTGCTCGATCGGATCGCGGATTTCGTCAGCGAACATATCGATATGAACGCCGTCTTTCGCCGCGCCTGCGCGTCGTCGGCTGTGTCCGCCGCCTCGCCATCCGCCGCCTTGGCGCCGCCCGCTCAGCGCATCGCGATCGCGCGCGACGAAGCCTTCTCGTTTCTCTATCCGCATATTCTCGCGGGCTGGCGAAGGGCGGGCGCCGAAATCTCTTTCTTCTCTCCCCTCGCCGACGAGCGGCCTCCGCAAGAGTGCGATCTCTGCTGGCTTCCCGGCGGCTATCCCGAGCTTCATGCCGGCCGGCTCGCGGCGGCGGCTTCTTTCTTCGAAGGACTCCGTCTTTTCGCCCGAACCAAGCCAGTTCATGGGGAATGCGGCGGCTACATGAGTCTGGGACAGGCTCTGATCGATAAGGATGGCCAAGCGCATCGCATGGCGGGCCTGCTCAGCCCCTCGTTCAGCTTCGCGAAACGCGCGCTCCACCTCGGCTATCGCAGCGCGCGGATCGCCGACGCGCATCCTTTAGGCCCAGCCGGCGTCCTTCTGCGCGGCCATGAATTTCATTACGCGACGATCGAAGCGACAGGCAAGCCGGATCGGCCTTTCGCCTTTGTCTCGGACGCCCATGGAAGCGCGGAGCAGCCCGAAGGAAGCCGGCGCGGCCTGGCGAGCGGAAGCTTTTTTCACGTCATAGCGGTAGAGGAGACGCAGTGATTTTCCGCTCGATCGCACGGCGCATTTCGGCATCTTCGCCCTTGTCCTCATGAAGCCGCGAGGTTGCAAGAAAGTGCATTTTGCGTCGCTCGCAGCGCCCTTGATGCGACGCCGTAAAAGGCCTGCCGACCCTTATGAAACGACCTTTCGCGCAGGCGTCGATTTCCGCTCTTCACGCGGGTCTTTGCGAGGGCGCCTTACCGCAAGTGGCGCTTGACCCCGGCTTAGAATTCCTTTTATAAGAGCAAATCGAAAAATGATCGGTCGGCGTCTAGGCGTTGCCTCAAAAGATTTTCGCGGACGGCGCAAGCATAGAAACTCTCCGCAGTGAGGAAATGTCCAGCTACATTGCTGATTGGCCAAGTCGGTTCCTTGTAATTAGGAGCGCCTCGTCTCACCCCCCGCCTTTCTAGATTGGTTAAAGGGTACGTAGATTCTACGAGGCTTGTAGTAAAAACAAAAGGAGGAAGGTGATGGGTGCAATTCTCGACTTGCTCGGATATTTGACGACGCCGCTCGGCGCAGTCATCGCGATCGCGGGCGCTGTCGCTCTGTATTTCTTCGGCCGCTGGGTCCTCACGGACTAAGGGTCACTGGCGCATTCTCTGGACCGGCTCTGGGAGAAGTTTGCGCTGATCCCCGGTCCAGAGGCGTCCAGCGGCGTCAGACCTCGATGAAGCGCCCCAGTGGTGCCGAAGGTCGCACGGCCGTGACAAATTGCGCTTTGCGTTCAAGGTTATAATCTGCATGTCTTGTTCCGACCAGCGTAGTTGACCGGCGCAATGACCCTGCCGCAAGAACCGAGTTGGGATAGCTCGTCGCTCTCGTCTCCCCAAAAGACGCTTCGACTGCCGATACCTCAACGAGAGCGGGCACAAATTGCGCCAAGTCAACTTGGCGATCGCCCGAGCCAAAACGACCCCAGCCCAATGTAGCGCCGCGGGAGGAGACTTTGGTCCACGAGCCTTCGACGAGGACGGAAGCTAGGCAGAGCCAAATCTTTGATGGCCTACCTGCGGCATCTCGACGCAGGATGAAAGCGATGGGCATCTCTCTGAACAATAATCGCGCGCCTGTCAATGATAATCCTCCGGGCTTCGTCCAAGGCGAGCCCTCCTTCGAAAGAAGCGCCGGTCACGAAGAGCGGCTGCAAGCCGTCTTTCCCGTCAATGTCGCGATCGCCGACAAGAACCCGATGGTTCTGACCGCGCTGGAAGCGCTGCTCACGCGCGACAAGCGATTCAACCTGCTGCTGACGGCGAATGACGGGGAGCGTTTTCTCAACACGATCGGGCGGCTGCCGGTCGCCCTGGGGGTCATCGGCTGGGAATTACCGCTGATGCACGCCCGAGACATTTTGCATGCGCTCTCAAAACGCCCGGAAGCGCCCAAGATTGTCGTCTACAGCGGCACCAAGGATCCCGCCGCGCCGGTCGAAACCTGGCGGCTCGGCGGCGCGGGCTTCGTGAGCAAATTGTCGCCGCCCGAACGGCTGCTGGAGGTGTTCGCCTCGGTGGCTGGGGGCGACATGGTGTTTCCGTTCGTCGATATTCAAAAGGGCCGCTCGGATCCCTTGGCTGGCCTGACGCATCGCGAACGCGTCCTTCTCGCCGCGCTTGAATCCGGGCAGAGCAACGCTCAGCTGGCGAGGGAGTTCGGCGTGTCGATCAATACGATCAAATTCCATCTGCGGAACTTGTTCGGCAAGCTCGATGTTCGCAATCGGACCCAGGCGATCTGTCACTATCTCGAAATGAAACGCTGATTGACGCCAAATTTATTGGTTGATGCTCGCCCGTGGTTCTGTGCGCGCGATCGATACCTAGACGGGCGCCGATTGAATCTCACAATTTACTCAATATATGTGCTAGTGAACGCCGCGCGGCTCCAACGCGGCGCCCGGAGTCATGACCACGCCAATAAAAGCCCAAACCGAGGCTCGCGAGATTGCGCTTCGCGACGGCGCGCATTTTCTTCTCCGCGATGTCCGCTCGGACGATGAGCCGCGATTGCGCGACATGTTTGCGTGCGCGACATCGGAGGATATTCATTTCCGCTGTTTTGGAGCCATGCGCGGCTTCGCCGCCGATATGGCCCATCGACTGGCGCATCTCGATCCGACCAGGGAATTGGCGCTCGTCGCATTGACTCCGCCGGAGCGACAGCCTGAAGAAATCCTCGGCGTCGTGCATCTCGCTCAATGTCCCGAAGCTATGGACACGGCCGAATTCGACATCATGGTGCGCTCGGATTTGAAGCAGCACGGCCTCGGATACCGGATGATGACGGAAATATTGGAGAGCGCGCGCCAACGCGGCCTTAAAGCGATCACCGGCAATATTCTCCGAGATAATTATGTGATGCTCCAAATGGCGCATGAACTCGGCTTTAAAACGGACGCAGTCGATCGCGACGCGGTGCGGGTCAAGGTGAATCTCGCTGACAGCGGTTCGAGCTTCGCCGAGACGGAGCGGGAAGCGACTTGAAAAGCGGCGATCCCACTGGTTCGCTTTTCTAAAAGCTCGATCGCCTGCCCTCGGGACGCCAGGTCGAGCTCTTCTATCCGGCGTCTGAATGACCACGCGTCTCGATCGGGTTGCCACGCCGTCGTGGACCGGCGGGGGCGCCGGCGGACGATGCTCCAAAGGGCAGCCTTCATCAGCGCCGCGACGGTTTCCGCGTCAATTGAGAAATATTCGAGGCGGCCGCCGGTGGCGCAAAGCCGGAATGGCGCACACAATAGAGAAACGCGCATGAAGGACGATGAAGCCAATCGCTTTTCCGCTCGCGCGGCGCGCTACGCCCGCGTCGGCGCCAATGTCGGCGGCGTCGCGGCGCGGATTGCAGGCGCGCGCCTTCTCGGAGCGCGCGGCGCCGATCCGGCAAATGCGAACGCCTTGGCGAAGGCGCTTGGCGGCCTCAAGGGACCGATGATGAAGGTCGCCCAGATGATGGCGACCATCCCCGACCTGCTGCCGCCGGACTATGCCGAGGAATTGCAAAAGCTCCAGTGCGAGGCGCCGGCCATGGGGGCCGCCTTCGTCAAACGGCGGATGCAGGCCGAGCTCGGGCCGGATTGGCTCTTGCGCTTCGGCGGTTTCGATTATCGACCGGCCGCCGCGGCCTCGCTCGGCCAGGTGCATAAGGCCACCGGCGAGGATGGCGCGCCCCTCGCCTGCAAATTGCAATATCCCGATATGAGCTCCGCAGTCGAAGCCGACCTGAGCCAGCTCGACGTCGTGTTCGCATTGCATCGGCGCCTGAACCCGATCATCGACACGCGCGAGATCACGCAGGAAATCGCCGACCGCGTCCGCGAAGAGCTCGATTATGAGCGCGAAGCCAAACATGCCGCGCTCTATCGGCATATTCTTGCGAAAATCGACGATGTCCGCGTCCCTCGGGTGCGTCCCGATCTTTCCACCGGACGGCTGTTGACGATGGACTGGCTCGAAGGCGAAAAGCTGCTGAGCTTCAAGCAAGCCGACGAGGCCTCGCGCAACCGCATCGCCAGCGCGATGTTCAAGGCATGGTGGGTCCCGTTCAGCCAGTTCGGGGTCATCCACGGCGATCCGCATCTCGGCAACTACACCGTTTTCACCGATGGAGGAGAGGCGGATGAATCGCACCGGGAGGCGCGCGGCATCAACCTTCTCGACTATGGCTGCATCCGAATTTTTTCGCCGAAATTCGTCGGCGGCGTGGTCGATCTCTATGAAGGATTATTGCAAAACGATTTCGCCCGCACCTTCCATGCCTATGAGACCTGGGGCTTTCACGGCCTCACCAAGGAGCTCGCCGAGATCTTGAACGTCTGGGCGCGCTTCATCTACGCGCCTTTGCTCGACGACCGGGTGCGCACCGTCGCCGATGGCGTCGCGCCGGGGCAATATGGCCGCAAGGAGGCTTTTCACGTTCACCAGGCGTTGAAGCGGAAAGGGCCGGTCCGGGTGCCGCGCGAATTCGTCTTCATGGACCGCGCCGCGATCGGCCTCGGCGGAGCCTTTCTGCATCTCGACGCGCGGCTCAATTTTCATCGTCTGTTCAATGAAACGATCGGCGCCTTCTCACAAGACGCCCTGAGCGGGCGGCAATCGGCTGCGCTCGCCGCAGAGGGCCTCTCGCCGCCGTCTTAAGCCGATGAGGAGCGGCCCCGCCGGCCGAACTTGAAAAAATATGTCCTAAGCGTTTGATTGCGCGTTATCTTAGGCGCAAGCGCAATTCATCTCCGCGCGGATCGGCCAAAATCATCTTTCCCGCCGCATAAGAATTTAGCACTTTCCGCTCCGCCCCCCCTTGCATGGAGCAAGAATCATTGCGAAAGCTTGCGCAATCTCAACTCCGCAGAAGAGGCTGGCGCAATGGCCGAAGATCATGCTCACCCCGCGGGTCAAACCGACGCGGATTTTGCCGAACATGAGAAAACCTATCATTTGTTCCTGCAGCTTGTGAAATATACCGTCATCGGCGTGGCGGCGCTGCTCGCCTTGCTGGCGTTTTTCTTGGGCTGATCCCGCGCGAAATTGCATCTCGCTCGTCGGATCGGCCTTCGCCGAGGCCTGACCCGACAAGACCCGATCGAATTCCTGGCTCGACGATCTTTCGGAGTTTTGCATGCGCATCGCTGTCCCCGCTGAAACCGATCCCGCCGAAGCCCGCGTCGCCGCGACCCCCGACACCGTGAAGAGCCTCATCGGCCTCGGCGCGAAAGTCGTGGTGGAGACTGGCGCAGGAGTTCAATCGGGCATTCAGGATGAAGCTTACGCGGAGGCCGGCGCCACGATCGCGCCCTATGCGCAGGCGACGGTCCAGGACGCCGACATCGTTCTGCGCGTCCGGCGGCCGAACGCGGAGGAACTCTCCGGCGTGCTGCCCGGCGCGGCGGTGATCGCGATCCTGGACCCCTATGATCATGTCGATGCGCTGCAATCCTTGGCGGCGGAAGGCGTTTCCGCCTTCGCGATGGAGTTGATGCCGCGCATCACGCGGGCGCAGGCCATGGACGTCTTGTCGAGCCAGGCCAATCTCGCCGGATATCGGGCCGTCGTCGACGCCGCCGCCGAATTCGACCGCGCGATCCCGATGATGACGACGGCGGCGGGCACAATTCCGCCGGCGAAGATCTTCATCATGGGCGTCGGCGTCGCCGGCTTGCAGGCGATCGCAACCGCCCGGAGATTGGGCGGCATCGTGACCGCGACCGACGTTCGACCCGCGACGAAGGAGCAGGTTCTCTCGCTTGGCGCCAAATTCATCGCGGTCGAGGATGAGGAATTCGCGCAGGCCGAGACCGCCGCGGGCTACGCCAAGGAGATGTCGCCGGAATATAAGGCGAAGCAGGCGGAGCTGACCGCCTCGCATATCGCCAGCCAGGACATCATCATCACCACCGCGTTGATTCCCGGCCGCAAGGCCCCGATCCTCATCACAGCCGAGATGGTCCATTCCCTGCGGCCAGGCTCGATCATCGTCGACCTCGCCGTCGAGCGCGGCGGAAACTGCGAATTGGCGAAGCCGGGCGAGACGGTCGTCACCGAAAACGGCGTCAGGATCATCGGCAACCTGAATGTCGCCGGCCGCCTGCCGGCGAGCGCCTCGGCGTTTTATGCGAAAAACCTTTTGGCTTTCGTCGAGACCCTGATCGACGCGGGCGCGAATGCGCTCGCGATCAACTGGGACGACGAACTCGTCAAGGCGACCTTGCTCACGAAGGATGGGGCGCTCGCGCATCCGAGCTTTCAAGCCGCATCCTGAACCAAGTTCGCAACCGGCAACAAGTCCAAGGAGGAGGGAGACGCCATGGCAACCGAAATCGACCAACAGGCGCTAGAGAAGCTGCAGGCGGCGGCCGCCGCGGCGCGCCAGGCCGCCGAAGCCGCGCAGGCCTATGCCGATCAGCTCGCCGCCGGCGCCTATGTAGCCAGCGGCGGGGCGATCGATCCTTTCGTCTTCCGGCTCGCGATCTTCGCGCTCGCCGTCTTCGTCGGCTATTACGTCGTCTGGTCGGTGACGCCCTCCCTGCATACGCCGCTGATGTCCGTCACCAATGCGATTTCCTCGGTCATTGTCGTCGGCGCCCTGATTTCGGCCAGCGTCACGGTCAACGCCGACGTCGACGACGGCGCGGGCGCGTCCCGCTTCTACGGCTTCATCGCCCTCATTCTCGCCTCGGTCAATATTTTCGGCGGCTTCCTCGTCACCGAGCGCATGCTCTCCATGTTCAAGAAGAAGGGCTGAACCGATGAACGCCAATCTCGCGGCTCTGCTCTATCTCGTTTCGGGCGTGCTTTTCATCCTCGCCCTGCGCGGCTTGTCCTCGCCCGAGACGGCGCGGCAAGGCAATCGTTACGGCGTGATCGGCATGGCGGTCGCCATCCTGACGACCCTCGCCTATCATTTGCCGTCCGGGTTCTCGTCCTTCTTCTTCGTCTTGGTCAGCATCGGGATCGGCGCGGCGATCGGCATCTGGCGCGCCCGCACGATCCAGATGACGGCGATGCCCCAGCTCGTCGCCTTGTTTCACGCCCTTGTCGGCCTCGCCGCCGTGTTTGTCGCGGCGAGCGCCCTGAATGCGCCGCAAGCCTTCGGCCTCGGCGCGCCGGATTCGATCCATGCCGGCAGCCTCATCGAAATGGCGATCGGCGCCGCGATTGGCGCGATCACATTCACGGGTTCGGTGATCGCCTATCTGAAGCTCGACGACAAGATGACCGGCAGGCCGATTCTCGTGGCGAACCGCCATGCGATCAATATCGGCCTCGGCATCCTGCTCTTTATTTTCGCCGTGGCCTTCTCGGCGACCGAAGCCCATTTCGTCTTCTGGCTGATCATTCTGGTCTCTCTGGCGCTCGGCGTCCTGCTCATCATACCGATCGGCGGCGCCGATATGCCGGTCGTGATCTCGATGCTCAATTCCTATTCGGGCTGGGCGGCGGCCGCCGTCGGCTTCACCCTCGGCAATCTGGCCTTGATCATCACCGGCGCGCTTGTCGGCTCGTCCGGCGCGATCCTCTCCTATGTCATGTGTAAGGGGATGAACCGCGCCTTCATTTCCGTCATTCTCGGCGGCTTCGGCGGCGAGACCGCGCCGAAGGAAAGCACGGTGGAGACGCGGCAGGTGAAGCAGGGTTCGCCCGAGGAGGCCGCCAAGCTCCTCGAGGCCGCGAAGAAAGTGATCATCGTGCCGGGCTACGGCTTGGCGGTCGCCCAGGCTCAGCACGCCTTGCGTGAAATCGCCGATGTGCTGAAGAAAAAGGGCGTCGAGGTCAAATACGCCATCCATCCCGTCGCCGGGCGGATGCCGGGACATATGAACGTCCTGCTGGCGGAAGCCAATGTGCCTTATGACGAAGTGTTCGAGCTCAAGGAGATCAACCCCGAGTTCGCAGAGGCCGATGTGGCTTTGGTGATTGGCGCCAATGACGTCACAAATCCCGCCGCCAAGACCGATCCGTCCTCGCCGATCTATGGCATGCCGATCCTCGACGTCGAGGACGCCAAGAAAGTGCTCTTCGTCAAGCGCGGCTTGGGCTCTGGCTACGCCGGCGTCGAGAACGAACTGTTCTTCCGCGATAATACGTTGATGCTTTTCGGCGACGCCAAGAAAATGGCCGAAAGCGTTTTACGGGCGCTAGGCTAGCGTATTTTCACGGCGAAACGGACGCCGGTTCGCGTGACAAAACAGCAGACGGTTGCGTGAGCCGCGAACGGGAAACCGGTTTCGCGGCTCATGCTTGATCGACAAGTTGAAAGCCAAATCCGGCGCGACGTTTGATCGGATTTCGCTCTAATCCCGCAGCAGTCTCAGCGCTTCCTCATGAAGCCTCGGGCCGGAGGAGGCGACGATGTCTCCGCCGTCGGTCGGGTCTCCCCCCTCCCAATTGGTCACGATCCCGCCGGCGCCTTCGATGATTGGCGTCAGGGGGGCGATGTCATAGGTCTTGAGGCCGGATTCGATTACGCAATCCACATGGCCCGCCGCGAGCATCGCGAAAGCGTAGCAATCGCCGCCATAGCGCGACATCCGCGCCTTCGCCTCGACGCGGCGGAAGGCGGCGAGCTTCGCTTCGGTGAAGTACAGCGGCGAAGTCGTCACCAAGGTGGCTTTGGCCAGCCCCTCGCAGAGCCTGGTCGCGAGCTTGCGCTCGACGAGCGCATGATTGAGGCCGGGGCCCCGCCAGACGGCGCCCGCCCCGTCGCCGATGAAGCGCTCCCTTGTGAAGGGCTGGACCATCACGCCATAGGTCGGACGGCCATTGTGCAAAAGGCCGATCAGGCTTCCCCATATTGGCATCCCGGCGATAAAGCTCTTGGTGCCGTCGATCGGATCGAGCACCCAGACATATTCGGCGTCGCTTCTAACCGAGCCGAACTCCTCGCCGATTATCCCGTGATGCGGGAAAGTCAGCTCGATGAGCCGCCGCATCGCGGCCTCCGCGGCATGATCGGCTTCCGTCACCGGATCGAACATCCCCCCTACATTCTTATCCTCGGCGCCAAGCGCGGTCCGAAAGAAGGGGAGAATCATATCGCTGGCAATGTCGGCGAGCTTTTCGACGAAAGCGGCGAAATCCACGGCGGTCATATGCAGCCTTTCCAGAGCCGATGAGTTTGGCGAGCGCCGCTCGTTGGAGCATGTCCTTATGAGACATCGGATATATCCGATGTCTCATAAGGACATGCTCCAACTCTTTGATCTGAGCGAGTGCTTATCGATCACGTGACTCCGCGTGATCGGGACGCGCTCTAGTCGGCGGGCCTTCCAGCCGCAAGCAAAAACCGAGGCGGGGCCGATTTGTTTGTCATTTGTTCGGCCCCGAACTCCGTATCATCGCTAAAACTGTCTAAAAAACATAGGCTTAACATTAGCTTGTCGGCGCTGAAAAAAATAGGTCAGCAGGCCTTGCTTTTTGTGCGCTGCACGTGCATATTATTGCGGTGCGGCAACGTTGTTGCCGCCGATGCCCTCCTTGGGCGTTTCCTCCCTTGACTTGGGCCGCTTGTGGCAACGCGAGCGGCCTCTTTCTTGTCAAGCCGTCCCTCGCGCCATTCGCTTGCGCGCTCCGCACGCTAAAGCAGATCCGGCTTGGACGAAAGCGCGAAGCGCATCGTCGCGGACAAACCGGCGAGATTTCGACTCTTGGCATTCGAGGCGATCGCCGCATGGAAACTCAGCTTCCATGTTAACAGGACGCCATGTTCCTCCTCCCCTCCTGGGTCCTTTTCACCGTCGCGGCGGCCGGCGCGCAGACCTTGCGCAACGCCATGCAGCGCGATCTCATTCACACGATTGGGACCGCGGGCGCGACCTATGTGCGTTTCCTGTTCGGCCTGCCCTTCGCAGTCGCGTTCCTCCTGCTGGCCTGCGTTGCGACCGGCCGGCCGCCCAATCCGCTTAACCTCGCCGCGCTCGCTTGGACCGGCGTCGGCGGCGTCGCGCAAATTCTCGCAACCGGATTGATGCTCGCGGCGATGCGCGAGCGCTCTTTCGTCGTCACGACCGCCTATACCAAGACCGAACCCGTGCAGGTCGCCCTCTTTGGCCTGATCGCTCTCGGCGATCGCGTCACCGGCGCGGGCGCGCTCGCGATCCTCGTCGCGACCGCCGGCGTGATCCTCATGTCATGGCCGGCGAGATCGGCGAAGCCATTGGCCGCCGGAGAAGCCGCCGGATGGCGGCCAGCCATGCTCGGCCTCGGCGCGGCCGCCTGTTTCGCGCTGTCCTCGGTCGGCTTTCGAGCCGGCATCCTCGCCATGGGCGGTCCGACGTTTTTCGTCGCGGCCTCGACCATACTCGCAGCCGGCCTTTGCATTCAATCGACGTTGATCGTCGCCCATCTCGCGCTCTTTGACAGGCGCCTCTTGAAATCCGTGCTGGCGGCCTGGCGGCCCTCGCTTTTCGCCGGTTTCCTGGGCGCTTTCGCCTCCCAATTCTGGTTTATGGCCTTCGCCATCGAGACGGCGGCGCGTGTGCGAACCTTGGCGCTCATCGAGGTGGTTTTCGCGCAGATCGTCTCGAGGCGGATCTTCAAGCAGGGCGCATCCGCGCGCGAATTCGTCGGCATGGGGATGATCATCGCGGGCGTCGCGCTTTTGCTTAGCGCCTGATGCGCGCCTCGTTTCTGAGCGCCGGCGTTTGCCCGCGCCATCCGCCTATGGTGTCTTCACGAAGACCTTGACCCCTTGGTTCACCGAATCCACGAGGTCGAATTGATTGGGCGTAAACTCCCTGAATGTCGCCGTGAAACTCTTGCCGTCGTTCATTTTGATCGACACTGTCCCCGCGGACTCGAGCTGATAGGCACCTGGCTCCAAAGCAGTTGCGTCAGGCGAACCGCCCGAGCCCATGCCAAGCGTTTTATCCGCTCGAAACAGGATGCGCGAACTGCTGTCGGCTGTTCGCCACTCTCCAAGGATGGAGCTGCTGCTCACAGATCCGTTCGTCTGCAAGCTTCTTTGCTCCATGACGCCAGTCACGGCGACGCCAATCAAGACAAAGACGGCCAGGCCGACCATAGGGGCGAGGGGACCGCTCTTTTTATCCTTTGCCGGGAGGGACGGATCAGTCATGGCGTCAATCGCAAATTGATCGAAGAGGCGGGACGCCTGCAGTTTGCGCTGGCTTGGCGGTCAGGGCAAGCAAGATTCCTGAGGCTCGCCCCATCGGCCGCCGTCCTGAGAGCATAGCGGCCATGCGTCCCGGCGGCGTCGGGAAGGCGTCAATATTTGGCGACGACCGGCGTCAATAGGCCATGCTCCGCATATAGCGCGAGAATATCGCGCGCCATATCGGCGGGAACCCTTTCATATGAAGTCGCAACGCTCATGCGGCTCGCCATGTCGGGATCGTCGGCGATCTTTTGCAATATGGCGGCTAAGCTGCCGAGATCGCCACGCTTGAAATGAAATCCGTTCACCCCATTCTCGACGAATTCGGTCATTCCGAGCACGTCCGAAACGACGACCGGCGTATGAGTGGCCAAAGCTTGAAGGAGAATGAGCGGGCTGTTTTCGTACCATGTGGAGGGGATGACGAGGTAATCGAGATTTGCGAAGGCGGTCGCCAACTCGGTTCTCGGCAAGACGCCGCAAAACTTGGCCGGAAGCCCTTCGGCCTGGCGCCGCAAGCCTGCGTAATAGGCCGGGTCCTGATCCTGTGGTCCCCATATGGCGAGGGAGAGATTGGCGCGGCCGCAAGCCCGTAATGCGTCAAGCAGGAGGTGGGCGCCCTTGTGGCGGAAAAGCTGGCCGATAAACCCGAGCCTTGCCTTTCCGCTCTCGGGTCGCGGCGGCTTGGGGGAGCGATCGATTTCAATGCCGAAATGGCTGATGCGCAAAGGCGCCGGAAATTTATTGCGTTCATAGGCGCGCTTCAGAAAAAGCGTCGGCGCTATCGCCTCGCGATACGTCTCCATGGCGTGGCGCAGGATCTCGGGCCGCAGGAGGATGTCGTTTGGAGCGAAGTTGCTCACCATGAAAGGGTCTTGCTCGCGCCGGCCAAGCCGGGCGAGACTCCGGGAGACGGAGGGCCGCAGCAGCGGATGGCCGCCGAGCTTAGCGATGAATTCGGCGTTGGCCCGGGCGCCGGCGAGCTTGAGGAAGCACGCTATGCAATTGGCGCGCGTCGCGTCCGGGCCGTCGCAAAGCGCGCCTTCGGCATTCTCGAGGACATTATTGTAGCAGAAGCCAAAGAAATCGGTCAGCGTCGCAAAGGTGGGAATATTCATCTGCCGCGAGACGTCGAGAATCGCGGTCGTGTGGCTGATCAGATGGCAAATATGTATGACGTCCGGCTGCAGCTTGCGAAGCAGACGCTCATGTAGATGCCGCAGCGCGGGCTGCTCGTAAGTGTCGCGCACGCTGCGGTTCGGAAAGAGATTCTTATCGATCGAGACGACCCGAACACCTTCATAGACATAGTCTTCGATGACGTTCTGCTGGCTCGGCTCGCCGGCGAAAGTCGCGGAGACGACGATTGGCTCGTGCCCCAAGCGGGCCAATTCCTTCGCGAGGGCGAGAGTATAAGCTTCCGTGCCATAGAAATGGCGCGGGAAAAAACAATGAACGTAAAGCGCGATCTTCATGTTGCGATCTTGGCCAGGCTTGCAAGGGTTCTGCGCACGCCGTCCTCGAAGGATACGCGCGGCGACCAGCCTATCTCCCGCCGCGCTCTCGTAGGGTCGAGCACCGACACTGGCGCGTCGAAGGCCCGCGCGGCCATGCGTTCGACCTTGATCGGCTCATGAAAATGCTTCTGGAGCGCGGCGATGACGTCGTTCAACGAACGGCCTACCCCGCTGCCTATATTGAGCGCAGGCGACGCAGTCTCCACATGCCCGGCGCGCACAAGCGCATCGATCGCGTCCTCGATGTAGACATAGTCCCGGACAACGGAGCCATCGCCGAAAAGCCGGATGGGGGCGCCGGAAAGCGCGCTCCTGGCGAAATGGGTGACGGCGCCAAAAACCCGCGTCGCATCCTGGCCGGGTCCAAAGACATTTCCGATCCGGAGCGAGATCGGTCGAATGTCGCCGAGGCGCGCAAAGAAATCGAGATAGGATTCAACCGCCCGCTTGGAGACGCCATAAGCGGACAGAGGATTGAGCGGATGGTCCTCGGGCGCCGGCGTCTCGAGAAGCCGGCCGTAGACGGTTCCTCCAGAAGAGGCGAAGACCACACGCGGCCTGGCTCCACGCTCCACATTCTCAAGCAGACGCAAGGACCCTATGATGTTGACGCGCGCGTCTTCGGAAGGCGCCAGATTGGACTCGGAGGGAATCGTCGACCAGCTCAAATGATAGATCGTGTTGACGCCGCGGAGGATCTCGCGAATCAACACAGCGGATTCGGCGAGATCGACCTCATGCCAGATAAGGCGCGAATGCGGCGGAAAGGGGCTGGCTCTACGCCCGATCGCGATCACGGATTCGCCCATGCCCAAGAGAGCGGGAACAAGGGCTCGTCCGAGAAAACCGCTGGCGCCGGTAACAAGAACTCTCGCCGTCATGGTCGCGGCGCTCATCAAAGCGGAAAGTGGATCGCGTCGGGCAGTTCGTGCAGAAGGTCGACGTCCTGTGGCGCAAGCTCCCGATAAAGATTCAAATAGTCGATCGCCATCCGCTCGACTGAAAAGCGCGCGAGGGCCAAGGCGCGATTGCGTTCGCCGAGCGCAATAATCCGATCCCGATCATCGAGCAGCTCGACGATGAGTTTTGTCGCCTCTTCGACTGTGTCCGCAAGCGTCTCCGCGCCGCCGAGGATTTCCGGCACCGCGCCGATCTTGTAGCCGGCGACCGCCAATCCGGCGCACATGGCGAAAGGAATCACCTGGCCAAAGCTCTCTTGATGCACCGGCGCGATGAAAATCTTGAAGCGCGCAAACTGGGCGGGGAGATCCTCGTAAGGCACATAGCCGGTGAATTCGAATTGCGAAATAAGGCCTTCCTTCTCCACGCGCGACCGAAAATGCGCGAACAACGACCCGTCGCCAATAATGATGACGCGAGTCCTCGGTCGCCGTTTGACGATCGCGATGAATAATTCAATCGCGGCCTCGTTCAGCTTGTCGTTTTCGAGCCTGTACACCATGCCGACCGCGTCAAAGGCGTGCGCATCGGCGACGGCGGGCGGAGCAAACCGCTCGAGGTCGACGCCCGGATGGACGACCGTCGCCGGGACAGCCGAGCCAAAGCGATCATGGACGCTTCGCGAAACAAAGACATTGCGATCAACGCGGACCCCCGCGAAAGGAGCGACCGGCGTATTGATGTTCTGCAAGATTGGACACCCGAATTCAGCGGCGGCTTCAAAAATGATCTTGTACCAAGGTTCGTCCACATCGCCCCAGTAATGGACATGAACGATGTCGGGCCGAAAGCGGCTGAATGCGCGGCGCACAACATGGCGGGAGGCTGGCTTCGGCGCCAGCGTGATTGTCATGCCTTGATGCGAACCCTGGGTTGGCAAGGCTGACGTCATGACCTCCATTTCGATGCGGTGTCCGAGATGATCGTGAAGATCGAGGATGAGCTGCGTAGAGCCTCCGACCCAGACATTGGCTATCGCGTGAAGAACCCTTGGCCGCCGCGCGAGAGCGAGCCTTTGACGCGGCCGAACCCGATAGAGCGTCGGCCGAAACAGGCCGAAGGAGCGGCGCAAATGGCCGGCGAAAGCGCGACCATCGAGCTTCCGCGCCCAGCTCCTTCCAACAGGGTCGAACACAAGCCTTTCGCTGCGAAAGCGCGCCTCTTCGACGCGGCGCGCGGCGGCGCGCCAATGATAGACTGCCGCCAAAAACCCCGCCGCGAGCTTGATGGCGGTTCGAAGCCCACGAAAGCCGGAGCTGACCAGAGAACCCGCCCGCAAAAGCGGCTCGAGTCGCGCGAACCGCGCCTCGAGATCGGCGAGATGGTCCTGCATGATCATCAGATCCCGCTTGATCGCCCTTTGCGCGCGCTCCGACGCCTCCCGATCGCCAGCGCGCGAAGAACTCCCGCTGGGGTCGGAGGGCGAAAGCTCCGCCCCCGTTTCCAGGCGCAAAGTGATTTTAGCCAATGAGTCTTCTGCATCCGCCATATGGAGCGCCGAATTGAGCAATTACGTCAATCGAACCAATTAAGAGTTATCGACTAGGCGAGCGCAAGCGACAAACTGAAGAGCGAGAGACCGGGATGAAAGAACGGATCGTCTCGTAGACGATCGCCCCAACGGCGCCGGAAATAGGCCCGCTCCGCCGCATGAATGTCGAGGCGTCGAAAGGTGGCCTTGCCGCGGCTCGCGGATTCAAAATGGATCAGGCGGGCGAAAGGCGTCCATAAGGTTTGGAAACCAGCTTCCTCCAGCCGCAGACACAAGTCGACATCGTTGAATTCGACCGGCAGATGAACCGCATCAAATCCGCCGACGGCGATAAATTTGGCGCGCTCAACGGCAAGACAAGCCCCCGTGACCGCCGAAGCTTCATGAACGACCTGGTTCCGGCCGAGCCAACCAGGCTCCCAATCAAAGCAGCCGGAATCGAAATGCCCAACGCCGTCGCCAAGGCCAAGAACAATCCCGGCATGTTGAACCCGGCGGTCCGGATAAAGCAATTTGCAGCCAACCGCTCCGACCTTCGGATCGAGCGCCAGGCTCGCGAGTTCGCCAACCCAGCCGGGTTCGATGATCTCCACATCATTGTTCAGGAAGATGACGACGTCTCCTCGCGCTTTGGCCGCGCCGAGATTGCAGAGGGCAGAAAAATTGAATGGGCCGGGAGATTGGAGGACCTTGACGCGTGGGTCGACCGCGGCGGACTCAAGCGCCTCGAGAGCGTCCGGATCGACGCTGCCATTATCGACGACGATCAGGTCGAGGAGCGAGAATTTGGTTTTCTGAAGAACGCCGGAAATCGCGCGGCGCAAGAACTCCGCCCGGTCGCGCGTCGGGAGGACGATTGTGACGCTCGCTTCCGGGCTGCGTCCAGGACCAGGTCGGCTCGGCGCGGCCGCCTCGCGCTCCGCGCCGCGCTTCCTCGCCGTCCGCGTCAGCAAGCGCCGGATGTGGCGAATTTCCTTGCGCCCAAGGTCGCGCAAAATGCTCTCGGCAAGGACGTTCTCGTCGATCGGGCCTGTCTTCGGCGGCGCGCAGCGGCGCATATGCGCCAGCCTGGTCAACATCATTCGCCCCACATAGGGTTTCGCCGCTTGCAGATGAGGGCTCCAATCCGGCTTGAAAACGGGCGTTTCGCCCTCCGCCGTTGCGATTTCCTCGTCGCAGTAGAAAACCTGCGCGTCCGGCACCTTCAGACTGGCCGCTATGAAACAAGCAAGGGCATGGCGCGCGAGACGATCTCCCATTCCGATGAAGCCGAATAGATCTCCATCGTCTCCTTCTAGCCCCGGCCAATCCGCCCCGGCCGCGACGCGCTTCTCCCTGGCCCGCCACGACGCGAGCCGGCTCTTGGTCTCCAGGTCATCGGCGGCGCCAAGAATGGAAAGCGTCCAGCGCGGATAGATCTGCTTTTGAAGCGAGATGAGCGTCTCGTCGATCTGCTGCGGCGTTGCGCCCTCGTCGAGTCGCGCGACAAGTTTGATCGCCGGCGCATTCGCGCCGTCGCGGCGCGGCGCTTCGAAATCCCCGAGACAGGGGGCCGTCAAAAGCCGGTCTCGATAGCGGGGCCATAGCGCCGCCTTCGAGCTCTGCGTCGACCAGCGGAAATTGTCCCGCGCTTCGTCCCGCCATCCAAGAGACGAGGTTCCGATCGCGCTCAAGAAGCGGCGCCGATCCCCCCCAAGACCGAGCTGCAAAACGCTCAGCGTCGACAGAACTTCGATGTCTTCAATGATGAAGCGAAATTGCCCGGATTCGGAAACGGGCGATATCCAGACGGCGGTGGCGTCGTCAGGCGTGATGCCGAACCATTCTGCGCGGCCAAGAACGGGGCCCGGGAGAAGATGCCAGCCAATCTCCTCAGCCCCACGCCGAAAGCTGACCACGGGCCGCGTCGGATCTTCGTAAAGCGAAAGCCGATAGCGCATGCGAAACCATCGACCAGGCCTGAAAATCGACATGGGCTCGATCGAAAGCCAGGGATTTCGGCTGGACGCAAAGTATTTTCCGGCCTCCCCCTCTACATCGAAACGCGGGATCAGGTTGATCGCCCTGCTCTTCGCGTCCGAAACTTGTGAAGCCCGCAAATTATCTCCGATCGCCATGACGTAAAAAAGTTGAGCGCTGAAAGAAGAGCCGGCTAGAGGCCATTTCACCAGCAAAGATATTTTTATCGTGCTTTCGCCACTGGTGGAATCGCGAGAACGCGCGCCGCCTCCGAATAAACTTCTAGATCCTTTTCGATCAGCGCCCGGGCCGAGCGCATCTCCCGCAATATATCCGCGAAGCCGGCCACGGTCCTGCTTGGGGCTAAAGGAATCTCGGCAAGCGGATGAGGCAAGTCCAGCACGGCCCCGAGGAGATCCAAAAATGAGGTCAGATCCGTGCGAAGGCCGACGGCGTCAAGCTCCGCCAGCGCGTCCAGCGCGGCGGCGGTCTCCGGCATCGGCGGCGGATCGAAAGCATTTGGCGCCGCGAGCTGATAGACAAGCGGATTGTAAAGCAACGGACGCATTTCATCGGATGGGCGCGACAAAACGGCGTCAAGAGCCCCGGGATCGCTAAGCTGGACGTCGCGCAGTCCTCCCGCGCAAGTCTGCAACGCAGGCATCAAATCGAGCACGGTGGAGCTCACATCAGCCGACGACGCCCATTTCAAGATGAGCAGCCGTTCGGACAGTTCCTCGAATGGCTCCCGCAGCAGCACGCCGACCTTGAAGCCGCGATCGCGCAACAGCGGCTCCCAGGCCCGAAAGAAAATACGGCCCGATGCGAAGATGGATTTCGTAAAAGGAATGGCGAAAATCGATCGCGTCGTCTCTTCGGGAAAAAGCTCCATAGACTTGTAAGACATTTGGAAAAGCGGAGCCAGCTGCTCGTCAAGATTGGAGGAGCGGAACAATTGCGTTTCAAGACGCAGGAACCTCTGCTCGGCCAAAGGGACCGCGAGGCGCCGCCGATAGATCAGTACATTGTTGTCCGCGTCGGTAATTTCCAGCTTCGCCGCCGCCGCAACCCCGGGGCAATTGGCTTCATCTATGACAAAGCCGCAGACGCCAGTGTTATGGAGCCCCTGCTCCTTGAGCAATGGCCGATAGACAAAGGCCTCCACAACGACGTGATGCTCGGGATCAAGATGCACCAGAATTCTCGGCGTCGCAGACGGATTGTCCGGCATGAGCCAGCCGATAATGCGTTCGCCCACATCTTCGTCGATACTGAACAACATTGCCGCCTCGAATTGCGCCGGTCGGATCGGATCTAGCTTTGGCGCTGGAACGCGAAGCTGCTCTTCAACTCTCGGACCTGTGGTCACGAACGCCCGCTATCGTCAACATCACAACGCTCCACAACCCAAACGCGCATGTCCCGACGAAAGCGATCGAGCGGAGACGGCGAGGATATTCCGCCGTCTCAGGCTTCTTCGGCTCAACGAAGAGCGCGAGATAGACGTGTTGCCGTTCCGATTCCAGACGCGCGCGCTCATAGCCTGCCTGCGCAACCTCGAGAAGCCGCTCCGAAAAACGACGCTCCAGTTCTCCCTCCTCGAACCGCTCGATCGATCGAGCGGCCGATTTCACATCCTCCCGCTTGTTCGTCAGCGCCTCGGTCAAGGCCGTGGTTTGCGACTCAAGCGCTCGGATCTGGTTCGAGAGAACCTGCTGCTGCGGCGCGGTCGCGGAAACCACTTTCAAATTTGCGTCGCGCTGGCGCTCCAAGGCCAGTTTCTCGCGAAGGACGCCCAATAAGGTCGTCGCCGCCGCGTCGATGGTTCGTTGCGGATCGATGGTCCCTTCCTGATTTTGCACGTCGCGCAAAGCCCGGAGCGCATCAGAATAGCGCAGGCCGGCCCGCTCCAACTCCTCTTCGGCGGAATAGAGCGCGTCGCGCCGCGCGCGCGTCGCGAGACTGTCGATCATCGCCTCGGTTGCGCGCACAACGTCCTTAGCCAGGGCGAGCGCGTCCTCCGGCGTGAAGGCGCGCACGCGCACGAGAACCAGCCCCGACACGCGATCGACATTGATGGTCGCCATCCCTTGCCAATAGGTCCAGAGAGCGTCTTCGCTTTCCGTCCGGTCGAATCGAGACAGCCAATCGGCCCCGTCATTCGAGAACATTGTTCGAAGCGCGCCGTTCCGGTCGAGCTCCCTCACTACATTGCGGCTCCGCAGATAGTTCGCCACGACATAGGGCAGGCTCCCTATATCATGCGCCCCGCGACCTCGAGTCAGCAGCGCGACGAGATCCTCTTCCCCGCCGAGCTCGGCCGCCGACCTGACGCTGAATCGAAACTCCGCCGCATATTGGTTGGAGGCGATCAAGCCATAATAGAGCGAAGCGCACAGCATAGGCCCAAGAACGCAAAGCACGAAGGATAGAATTTGCCTTCGCCAGGAGCCGAACTGGTCGATAGGGACTGAAACCCGGCGCAGATCCTCGCGCAGGGCGAAGTGCTCAACCGCATATGCGCCCGTCGAGCCGGTGGGATGGCCAGCCGCAGGCTTTGATTGGAGGGGCCCGTCGCTCATGAAGCCGTCAATCGAACCGCGCCCATCGCCTCCTTCATGTTGCGTGATCCCGCACGCCGGCGACGAGCAGCAGGCCGAGCGACCAGAGACACAGCGCGGAAAACAAGATCGTCACAACGGTGGAGGCTCGTTTCGGAAACAGAGAGCTCTGCGGCCAAGTAGGCTCCTCTACAGAGACGAGATAGATGTGATGGCGGCTGGCGTCGGCTCGCGCATTGTCCAAGAGCTTTTCGGCGAGCATGACTCTCCGTTCCGCCAAGGTCCTGTCGATGTCCAATTGATCATATTGGGTCAAAGCTCCGGATGCGGTCGGCGCATTGCGATTTTGGCTCGTAATCTTGGACTCGAGTCTCGCAATCTGATCCTTCAGCGCCTGCTGATTGATCTGAAGCTCCCTAATTTGCGGGGCATTGGCGTCAAGGGATTCTATGGCGCTGTCCAACTTCACTTCGACGTCGATGAGATCGCGCCGCAATTCGGTGATGGTCTCTCCCAAGGATTGCGCCGACGCGCGCGGATCGATCAAATTTCGCGCATTTCTGAACTGCTCTAGATTCGTCCGACGCGCGGCGAGGCGATCCCTCGCCACTTTCACCTCGGCCTCGGCGCGCTCAATCAGGCCGCCGCGCATCCGATCGAGAAGCCTGTTCGCGACGATGTCGCAGCGCGCGCGAATGGCGGCAGCGAGGCGCACCGAGTCCTCAGGGGAGAAAGTTCGCACAGTAACGGTCACGATGCCCGAAATGACTTCAACTGAAGCCTGGACCGCGCTGCGCCAATAGCGGAGAAGGCCCTCCGGAGTCTCGGATGGATCGAGCCTCGCCCACCAGTCCCCCTTCGGATTGTTGAACATGGCGCGCAGATCGATCTCTTTCGAGAGATCGTCAACCATCGAACGGCTTTGGATATAATCGGCAACGATGTAGGCGTCCTGATTTATGTTCAGGCTACCCAAGGCGCCCAGGCCGGAAGCCGCCAACGCATCGCTGCCGGGAATCAATTCGGTCGCGCCCCGCACGGCGAAACGCGTCTCCGAAAGAAATTGATCGGACGCCAGAAAACCAAAATACGCAACGCCCGCAAGAAACGGAAGAACAACACAGACCATGAAACTCCGCCGAAGCCAAAGCGAGCTTGCATCCGCTTCAAAGCCTTCATAGGGGGGCGAGCGAGTCGCGCTGCGCGAGACGTTTCGGGCTTTCTCGACGACGCCGTTCAGTCCCTGCAGGCCGCGCTCGAAACCCTCCCGCAGGGCCAGCGCATTAGAGCTCAGACGCAGCGCGAGAAGCCGTTTGACGTCGGGCTCTCTGATCTTATCGCGCGTCATTCTCCGCCTCGAACCTCTCTCAAGCCTGTGACCCGAGCCATGCGGCTTCGAGCGCTTGGACAGGATGTACACGGCTCGTTAATGAAAATAATCATGATCTTGATTTCGTCACGAATATGCTTTTGGCGCTCGCCCGCCAAATGGCTCAAGCGGCCTGCGCGCGAGAGTCGCCGTTAGATAATTGAACAATTTCAAATTATCTTTTTCTATAATGAAATCCTGGTGATTTCGTGGCGGCCTATGCCCAAGCCCGCGCTCGGAAGCGGCGCAGTTGAGGCTTGCGAGGAGCCGGCGCCCATTCGCGAGAATGCCGTGACGGCGACTTAAGCACAGGAATTGCTCCTGCCGCGCCGCGTGACAAGATGGCTTGACCGGTACACAATCCCTCCATGTCGCCGGCATATCGAACGCTGCTTTCATCGATCAACGCCTTGCGGAGACGATGGCTCATCGCACGAAGCCGGATCTTCGATGTAGATTGGTACAAGACCGCCTATCCCGATGTCGGCGCCGAAGGCTCTGATCCGATCTCGCACTACTTGCAAGAAGGCGCGAGACAGGGACGCCGGCCTCACCTTCTCTTCGATCCAGCCTGGTACGAGGCGGCGCGTGGATCCGCACGGCGCGATCGCAATCCGCTGATTGACTATATTCTGTATGGCGCCGCGGAAGGCGTTGAGCCATCCCCTTATTTTTCGACGCCGTTCTACAGCAAGATCAGCGGCGGGCTAGGCCGCCTCACCCCGCTTGGACATTTCGCGGCGGATGGATCGCGTCGCGGCCTGGTCCCGACGCCGCTATTCGACCGGCGTTGGTACCTTGAAAACAACCCGGATGTGCGATTGGCGGGCTTCGACCCTTTTTTGCACTTTGTCGCATCGGGGGCCAAAGATGGCCGCTCGCCAGGTCCGCTCTTCGACGCGGCCTGGTATCAAATGAAGAATCCAGATGCGCGGGATGAGGGCTTTGAGCCTTTACATCATTACATAGCGGTCGGCGCTGCCGAAGGCCGGAATCCATCGCCCTGTTTCGACGTTGATTTCTTCGTTGCAAGCGCCATGGACGAAAGCGTGACGCGCCAAACGGCGCTGGCTTCCTACGCACAAGGCCGCAGAGCGTGGCGGAGCACCCATCCGGTTCTCCCTCCGCCGGCCTCTCCAACCGCCTATTTCGAAGCGCTTCCCTGGCGGCGGCCGCCAAACAAGGAGACGGCTCTAGAAGCTCCCTTCAGGGTAGTGATCGTCGATGTCGGCAAAGCGAAAGAGCCCCTGTCGGACGAGATCGATCGACAATTGCGCATTCTCGCGTCTTTGCCCGCTCTCGATATTCACCTTGTAACCAATGCCCACATTGAATCGATTCCGGATGGAGCGGCCGTGATCGAGCTCGCGCATCCGGATCTCTCCGGCGCCGATCATAGATTGCTCTTCGATCGTCTGCTGCGCGCGCTGAGATTCCGCGACCCTAAAAGTCTCGTCGTCGAGCAGGCGTGCGCCATTGCTCCTCTCGCCGAAATATGCGCCGAATTGCAGCTCCGGCATCATGATCTCATAGCGAGCGCGCCCCCCGACGACGCCGATTGGATCGACATCCTGGCCCGGAAGGCGAGCTATCGCGCGTTCCGCAAGTCAAGCATTTCCGTGATCATACCAAACTTCAACCATGCGCATTATCTCGACCAACGCATCGGCTCGATCTTGGAGCAGAGACTGGCGCCCGACGAAATCATTTTTCTCGACGACTGCTCGAGCGACGACAGCCTGGCGCGCGCAAAAGCCTGGGCGACGAAATCCGCGATTCCGTTCACGATCATCTCAAATGAGAGCAACAGCGGCTCGACGTTCCAGCAATGGACGAAAGGGATCGAGCGCGCGACCGGCGATCTTGTCTGGATCGCGGAGAGCGATGATTGCGCGCATCCGCGTTTCCTGGAACGGATGGCCCCGCTTCTCCTGGATCCGCAATTGACCCTGGCCTATTGCGATTCCCAATCAATCGGCGCCGAAGGCGAATTACTTTCACAATCCTACCGCTTCTATACAGACTCGTTGAGCGAAACGAAGTGGTTGACAGCCTATGTAAACCGCGGCGATCAGGAAATCGCCGAGGCGCTTGCGATCAAGAACACGATCCCCAATGTAAGCGCCGTCCTCTTTCGGCGTGAGGCCCTCGTCGGCTGCGTCGAGTCGCTAAAAGGCTTTCGCTACTGCGGCGACTGGTGGACCTATGTCGAATGTCTGCGCCACGGCGACATCGGCTTCTGCCCTCAGGTTTTGAACAGTCATCGTCGGCAAGTTTCGACTGGCGTGACGCAGGCCGGCGAGCGCGAGAGCCGCGGCGTTGAGGAAGCGATCTCGATCAAGCTCTCGATCTTCGCGACGCAAGATTGCGACGCTTCAATGATCTGGACAAGCCTCGCCCAGACCGTCTTCGAATATGAAATTCGCTCGAGGTCCATCGAAGAGGGTCGACCTTCCTTCGCAGAGAATGAAGACTTGGCGCCGTCGATCGAAAAGCTCGCATCCTTCCTCGCAAAGCAAGGTTGCAAATATCCCGAAGACGACAACACTCTTGCAGCCTATTTGCGCGGCCTCGCCCAGGAGTCTACCGTCATCGAGCGAACCGAACGGGAAGAATTCGTAGATCTTGTGCTCGGACAGGTACGGGCCATCCCGGCGGTCACGGCGTAAATCGGCGGAGGCTCACGCCTCAAATGTCATCCCGCCGGCGGAGCACGACAATATCCTGGAAATCGTGGATTGCGCCGCATCGGATGTCCTGAACATCGAAATATCTCGACCAGTGCGACGCGACGTAGGACTCGCTGATGAAGGTGACGCCATATTCGTTCGCGGTGGACGTCAAATGCCCGTGCTGCAGCAGAAAGCAAAAGCCCGATCCGGCATTGAACGCCGTTCTAGCCGCGGCCAGACCGCCCTCAGGCGCGGCGAGCATCGCGGCGATGGCGGGTTCGCTCTCGGCCCTCGCCAGGACGCGCTCGCCGGAAACGGTCAGGAACAAGATCGCTCCCGGCTGCGTCACCCTGCGAAGCTCTTCTAGATAGAAAAGCTGATTTTGCTCGTTCATGTGGGTGAAGACGGAGACGCTGACCACCGCGTCGAAGCGCGCATCCGAGAAAGGCAGCGCGGCGCCCGGCTCCGTCTTCGCCGCTTCGACCCAAGGCAGGCATTCAGCAACCCAAGCAATATTGTCGGCGTCCACATCGACGCCCGCGTAGCGTCCCTCAAATCCCTTGAACAGGCGGGCCACGCGGCCGACCCCGACCCCGAAATCGAGCAGGTCGCGATAATCGGTCAATGGCCGCGGGCTCGCCGTCGCAAGCGCCCTCACAATATCGGCGCCATGCGCGCCAAAATGTCTGACATCGTCGAGGCCCGACGTGCGATGCATCAGCGCCCGCGGCGGAAACGGCGCCACCCAGTCGCGCGCGCGGACCGATTCGAAGGCGGCCACCTCGTTCAGATGCAGCCATTGCTCTAGGTCGCCGCGAATGCCGCATTGTGCGGCTTCTGGCGCGGGTCCGGCGTGACGTTCGAAGGCTTCGCGCACGATGTCGGCGGCGGCTGGCCGCGGCTTGGCGATGTAGAGGTAGCTTTCTGACGGCAAGGCGCCCTCGCGTATGAGGTCTTGCTCAGCCTCGAACATGGCGGCGAGGATCGCCAAGCCCTCGGCGCTGTCCCCCATGGCGGCGTCGAGGCAGCCGCTACCGAAGATCGGGGCAAGCAGAGTGCCGCCGCGCGGCCATTTCTGGACGATCTCGAAATGCGCGGCGAGCCCCGCCTCGATCTGCTGGGGCGCAACCGCCTCGGACGGATCCAAGTCGCGGAGCTTGCGCTCATCGCAGCGGATAACCTTGTCGCGCAAGCGCCAAGCCTTCGGCGCGAGCGCCAGAAGCTCGTCGGCGAGCCTCATCTGCGTGTCGGACCATTGAAAGCGGCGCGGCCCCACATAATCGTTCAGCCACAAATAGCCGCCGGGGCGCAGCGACCGCCGGATGCTCCCGAAACAGAAATCGAGCCTTTCGACATGGTGCATGGCGCCCGTGGTCAGCACCGCGTCGTAGACCGCCTCCGGCAGACTTTCCTTGTTGAGGTCGATCTGCACGAATCGGCATCTGTCCGTCGGGCCTAGATGAGTCTTGATGCGCTCCGCCGCGCGGGCGAGGGATCTGGGCGAGATGTCATAGGCGTCCATAGTCAGCGCGGGATCGCCGCCAAGGAGAACTTGAGCGAGAATCCCGTCGCCGCAGCCAAGCTCGGCGACGTGAGCGAAGGGGCCATAATGCTGCATGAACCAGCCGGGCGGATGCGCCCAAATATCGCCGGTGACGAGCTTATTGAGCGCGTGCTGAATCGATGCGGGGCTCTCCCAATGGGCGAACGGCTCGCAATGCCCTCCGACATTTTGATCCCAGAACGAGGCCACCTTGTGCGCCCTGGCGGCGTCGGCCATTTGACCCAATCGCTTCAAAAGCGACAGGCTTGCCTGTTGGGGACGCTGAAAGTTTCGCCAAGCGGCGCCCAGCGCTGCGATAAACGAGCTGTTCATCCTCGAAAAAGGTCCCCGTCCAGCGACGGACCATGACGACGCGGGACTGATAGTCGAGCAGCTTCACCGCAGAGGCGGCGCCGTTTCTTTTCCATTCCCACGGTCACAATGGCTTCTCGATAATCGCTTTGCCTATGTTAATTAAAAAAACCTTGTATTTTCAATTATATAGATCCGTTGGCGTCGACCAAATCGGGCGAAACGCGGCCGGGGATTTTCGCATCAGCGCGTCTGATAAAGTCCTTCAGGGCTCCCCGCCGCCGCTGCCCGCCCCGTCTACGGTTCAGGTCCCACTCTCTAAAATGGAACATATCGAGGAAACAGAGGCAAAACTATGTAGTAGAAGTAAAGCGTTAATTCACTTCCATCACCCGGACGCCACTTTTCCCACGCAAGTCACGATCGACAATTTGATAGGGTAATGCGCGCCATCTCGCCGGGCAATGCGCGGCTCGAATTCAGCTTACTCCGGCAGCGGCCGGGGCCTGCGGTCCTCCCCGATCGCGACGAACACGAAGAGGGCTTCCGTCACCTTCGTGCTCTCCTCGCAGTCCCGCGCGCGGCGCCAGGCTTCGACCTCGATTCGCAGCGACGTCCGCCCCCGCCCGACCACCCGGGCGAAAAGGCTCACCTCATCGCCGACGAAGACCGGGCTGTGAAACACCATGGCCTCGGCGCACACCGTCGCCGCGCGGCCGCGCGAGATCCTGGCGGCGACGCTGCCCGCCGCCAGATCCATCTGCGACATCAGCCAGCCGCCAAAAATATCGCCCGCCGGATTGGTGTCGGCGGGCATGGCGATCGTGCGGATGACCGGCGCCTCGTTCGGCATCGAGGCCCCTTTATCCTGCATGTTCCATCCTTGAAAAATAAAGCGATCTACGCGCCGCACGCGAGAGCATTTTAGTTTCAGCGCATTTTCTTCACGCGAACCGGTATCCAGTTCGCTTGAAAATGCGCCAAAGTAGCCGAAGCGGCGCCGGCTCCTTTTGCCGGTTGAAGCCGATTATTTCAAGCTGTCGAGCAGCATCTCCTTGCTTCGCACTGGCAAGGAACAGGCGCCGCCGGAGCAGACGAAAGCCGCCGCCTCTGCGGCCATCTGCGCTTGCGCCTTCGCGGGGTGGCCTTCGGCGATCTGATCCGGCCGGTCAATGTCCATAACGATGCGATCGATGAATGGCGCGCCGAGCGCGGCCTCATAAAGGCCGAGGCGCTTCGGGCCTGCGGTGACGATCTCCTTCGCGCGCAGCCTCAGATCCAGCGCATTCAAGATTCCGGCATGGCCGACGAAACTGGTCCTGACCGATGGGGCGACCGCCTGGAAAAGCGCATCCACCCGCTTCAGCCAGCGCGCGTCGCCGCTGAGGCCCGCAAGGCGGACCAGCGCCGAAAGATAGACCGGATGGGCGTTCGGAATGGCGTCGTCGGAGGTCGGCGAGAGCCTCAAGATCACGTCGGTTGCGTCCGCGGCCGCCATGCACAGGAGGCCGCTTTCCGCATCGACATGATAGGCCTCGAGAGCCTCGGCCCAGCCGATCGCGTCGCCGAGATAGTCGCGCGCCGGGATCGACGCGAAGACCGGCAGGTTGCGCGCCTCGTGCAGGGCGAGCGCTGCTCGGATCATGGCGGCGTGGTCGAGCGCCAGTCCGGGCTTGACGAGCACGCCGGCGCGCCAGCTATGCGCGAGGCGGGTCTTGCCTTCCGCATCGACGAATTGCATCGTCTCGACGATGAATTGATAGGCGCGGGCGGCGAGCGCGATCCATTCGGGTTCGTTCAAGAGCGTCGCGGCGTTGACGAGCGCAGCGATCATCAAGCCGTTCCAATCGGCCATGATCTTGTCGTCGAGGCCCGGACGGATGCGCTTTTCGCGGGCTTCGAAAAGCCTTTGCCGGATCGGCGCCAGCCGCGCCTCCTCCTCCGCCGTCGGACGCTTGGATTCGAGACGGTTCAGGATCGTGACCATCTCGCCATGCGGATGCTCGGCCCAATTGCCGATCCGCGAGGCGTTATAGAATTTGCCGAAGAAGCTCGCGTCTTCCTGGCCGAGCCGGGCGACCAGCTCCTCCCAGGTCCAGACATAGAATTTGCCTTCGACGCCTTCGCTGTCGGCGTCGAGGCTCGCGCAGAAAGCCCCTTCGAAATTGGTCATCTCGCGCGTCAGCCAGCCGACGGTCTCCCTTGCCCGCATCAGGAAGAGGTCGTCGTGGAATTCGTCGTAGCAAAGCGCCAGAAGCTCGAGGATCTGCGCATTGTCATAGAGCATTTTCTCGAAATGCGGCGCGAGCCAGCGCTCATCCGTCGAATAGCGCGCATAACCGCCGCCGAGATGGTCATAAATGCCGCCCTCCGACATATGGGTCAGGGTGAGCCTGACGAGATCGCGATAGGGGATCTTGCCGAGCCGCGCGCCGGCGCGCCAAAGAAGTTCGAAGATCGGCGTATTGGGAAATTTCGGCGCGCCGCGCAGGCCGCCGTCAACCTGATCGATGAAATTGACGACCTGGGGCGCGAGATTGTTCAATTGCTCCAAGGTGAGCGCGCCCCCGTCGCCGGGCGGCGCCGCTTTCGTAAGCCCCTCGCGCACGATTTTGGTGTTTTTTGCGATGCGGTCGGGCTCGGCGTGAAAGGCCTGGGCGACCGTCTTCAAGACGGTCACGAAGGCCGGCCGGCCATATTGCTCGACCTTGGGAAAATAAGTCCCGCCCCAGAAAGGCTCGGCATTGGGCGTCAGGAACATGGTTAGCGGCCAGCCGCCCCGCTCGCCGAAAGCTTGGAGGGAAGACATATATATATGATCTATATCAGGCCTTTCCTCGCGGTCGACCTTGATGTTCACGAAAAGTTCGTTCATCACAGCGGCCGTGTCGGCGTCCTCGAAGCTTTCATGCGCCATGACATGGCACCAATGGCAAGCGGCGTAGCCGACGGACAGAAGGATCGGCTTGTTTTGATCCTGCGCTTCCTGCAAGGCCGCTTTGGTCCACATTCGCCAATGCACCGGATTATGCGCATGTTGCAGAAGATAGGGGCTTGCGGCTCGGCTGAGTTCGTTGGCTGACATGGAAGCGTCTTCTCTTCAGATGGGCTGCGCCAGAAGCATTGTGGAACTATGGCAGAATTGTCGAACGCGATCTTGAAAATGAAAAAGCGAGCGTCGGCGCGATGAGCGGTGAAACGATTTTCGCCATCGCCTCTGGCACGAGCCGTGCCGCGATTGCAGTGCTGCGTCTTTCGGGTCCGGCGACCCGGCTCATCGTCAAGGCCATGGTTCGAAAACTGCCGGAGGCGCGGGCCGCGACGCTCGCGACCTTCATCGATCCGGCGTCTGGCGAGGCGATTGATAAGGGCCTCGTGATTTTCTTTCCCGGCCCTCACAGCTTCACCGGCGAGGATAGCGCCGAATTCCATATCCATGGCGGCCGCGCGGTCGTCGCCCGTCTGATCGAGGTGATCGGCGGCTTTCCTGAGGCGCGGCCGGCGGAACCCGGCGAATTCACCCGTCGGGCTCTATTGAATGGCAAGATGGATTTGGCGGAGGTCGAGGGGCTCGCCGATCTTGTCGAGGCGGAGACCGAATGGCAACGCCGGCAGGCCTTGCGGCAATTGGAGGGGCGGCTCAGCCGGCAGGCCGAGGCCTGGCGGAGCGCCCTTCTCGAGGCCGCCGCTTTGGTCGAAGCCGAGATCGATTTTTCCGACGAGCCCGACGTTCCTGCTTCCACCAGCCGGCGCATTGGGGAAATTCTCAAGCCCGTGCTGGAGGCGCTCCGGGCGGAGCTCAGCGCGGGACGCGCCGGAGAGCGCATCCGCGAGGGCCTTGTCGTGGTGATCGCCGGGCCGCCCAATGCGGGAAAATCGACGCTCTTGAATGCGCTCGCGCGGCGCGAGGTCGCGATTGTCTCGGCTGAGGCCGGCACGACGCGGGATTTGATCGAGGTCCATCTCGACCTCGGCGGGTGCCCGGTGACCTTGATCGACACGGCGGGTTTGCGGGAGAGCGTGGACGCTGTCGAGAAAATTGGCGTAGCGCGCGCGCTTGAGCGGGCGAAGGCGGCTGATCTCGTTCTCTGGCTCAGCGAGGCCAGCGAACCAAGCGATGTCGCGCGGGGGGTCGAAGGTTCCGAGATTTGGCCTATCTTCTCAAAATGCGACCTTGCGCATGGCCGAGACCAGGGCCGTCCCGCCGCGCTTCATATCAGCGCCGAGACCGGACAGAATATCGATCTTCTGATAGGGAGGATCACGGATTTCGCGCGCGCGGCGAGCGGGGACGGCTATGCCGGTTTGATCACCAAGGAGCGGCACCGAAAGGCTTTCGAGGCGGCGGCGGAATCCCTGACGCGCATACTGACGAATCTTGACGCGCCGGTGGAGCTCATCGGGGAAGATTTGCGGACGGCGAGTTTCGCTCTGCAAAGGATAACCGGCTCCATCGGCGTCGAAGACATTTTGAGCGAGATTTTTTCGCGTTTTTGCATAGGCAAGTGAAGATAGCAGAGTAAAAGAGGCGCTGCATTTAGGTTTGGCGGTAGCCCCCTGTTTCACGTGAAACAGGACAATCCGAGGTCGCGAGAGGAATGACGGACCAATTCGATGTCATTGTGATCGGCGGCGGCCACGCGGGATGCGAGGCGGCGGCGGCCTCCGCGCGAATGGGCGCCAAAACGGCTCTGCTGACGCAATCCTTTGCGACAATCGGGACCATGTCCTGCAATCCGGCGATCGGCGGCCTCGGCAAGGGCCATCTCGTGCGCGAAATCGATGCGCTTGACGGCCTCATGGGGCGCGTCGCCGACGCGGCGGGGATTCAATTCCGCGTCCTCAACCGCGCCAAGGGACCGGCCGTGCGGGGGCCACGCGCGCAGGCGGACCGGAAGCTCTATCGGAGGGCGATGCAGGCCGCCATAGCGGCGACGCAGAACCTCAGCGTCATCGAAGGAGAGGCCGCCGATCTGCTGCTGTCACAGGGCCGCATCGCTGGAGTCGTGACCGCCGTGGGGCGAGAGATCCCCTGCGGCGCCGTCGTCGTCACGACGGGGACCTTTTTACGGGGCATGATCCATATCGGCGACAGAACCATGCCAGCGGGACGAATGGGCGAATCCCCCGCAAATCGCCTGGGCGAAAGGCTGGAGCAGTTTGGATTCAGGACCGGAAGGCTGAAGACTGGAACGCCGCCCCGGCTTGATGGCGACACGATCGATTGGGCCGCGCTTGAACGGCAAAGCGGCGACGCGGAGCCGGAGCCTTTTTCCTTTCTGACTGAGACGATCGCAAATCCGCAGATCGACTGCTTCATCACCCACACGACCCAAGAGGGTCACGCGCTTATTCTCGACAATCTGAAAGCGTCCCCAGTCTATTCCGGCGCGATTTCGGGGCGCGGTCCGCGCTATTGTCCCTCGATCGAAGACAAGGTGGTGCGGTTTCGCGAGCGCGAGAGCCATCAGATCTTCCTCGAGCCAGAAGGGCTCGACAATAAGACGATCTATCCCAATGGAATCTCCACATCCCTCCCGGAAGAGATCCAGGATCGCTTTCTGCGCACGATCCCGGGCCTCGCCAAGGTGGCGGTGCTGCAACCCGGCTACGCCATTGAATATGATTTCATCGATCCCCGCGAATTGACTTCGACCTTGGAGACAAAGCGCATCGCGGGCCTTTTTCTCGCCGGACAAATCAATGGCACAACAGGTTATGAGGAAGCCGGAGCGCAAGGGCTCGTCGCCGGCTTGAACGCGGCGGGTTTCGCGGGAGGAGGCGCAAGGATAAGCTTCGACCGCTCCGAGGCCTATATGGGCGTCATGATCGACGATCTCATCAATCGCGGCGTGACCGAGCCTTATCGCATGTTCACCTCGCGCGCCGAATATCGGCTGTCCTTGCGCGCCGACAATGCAGATCAGCGGCTGACGGGGCGGGGGATCGAAATCGGCTGCGTTGGCGCGAACCGGGCTCAGGCGTTTGCACAAAAGGCGCGGGCGCTCGCTGAAGCGCGGGCTATTCTGGAAAGGCTGAGTCTCAGTCCCAATGAAGCCGCGCGGCACGGCCTGAAAATCAATCAGGATGGAATACGCCGGACGGCTTTCGACCTTCTCGGCTTGCCGGATCTTTCGATCGCTTCTCTACGCGCGATCTGGGCGGAGCTTGGCGCGATCGGCGAGACGACGGCCCGGCAGATCGAAATCGACGCCAAATATGCCGTCTATCTCGAACGCCAGGGCAGGGATATTGAAGCCTTTCGCCGCGACGAAGCGCTGGAGATCCCGCAGGGCCTCGATTACGGCCTTCTTTCTGGCCTTTCGAATGAGATCCGCGGCCGACTCGAATTGATTCGGCCACGCACCATGGGCCAGGCCGGCCGCATCGAAGGCATGACGCCCGCCGCGATGACGTTGCTGGCCTCCAAGGTTCGTCACGCGGGCGCAGGATCGTAAAATTGGTGGGTCGACCTAAACGAGAGGAATGGAAGGGTCGGAGTGCGGATGGACCCTCGCATCCAGCCTTTGCGCATCTTTCGTCCGACGCCCTGCGGCGGCTTTCGATTTACGCCGAGCTTTTGAAAAAATGGCAGCGGGTGATCAATCTCGTCGGCGCCGCCAGCCTCGATGATCTCTGGGTCCGGCATTTCGCGGATTCGCTCCAGGTCTCGGACGCTATGCCGGAGGCGCGGCGATGGATTGATCTTGGCTCCGGCGCAGGCTTCCCGGGGCTTGTCACGGCGATAAGATATGCCGACGATGCCCAGGCCCGAATCCATCTCATCGAATCCGATCAGCGCAAATGCGCTTTTCTGCGCGAAGTTTCACGTGAAACAGGGGCGCGCGCGATCATCCATTGCGATCGGATCGAAAAAATCCTGCCGGAATTCCACGAACCGATCGAGGCCGTGAGCGCCCGCGCCCTTGCGCCGCTTCCCACGCTCCTCTTCTATGCCGAAAAATTCCTGGAGGCCGGAGCCGTCGGCGTCTTTTCCAAGGGACAACAGGTCGAAGCCGAATTGACCGACTCATTCACGCTAAGTAAATATTTGATCACGACCATGGAGAGTAAGACTTGCGCCTCGGCTCGCCTCGTCATCCTCAGACGGCGCGGCGATTCCGCGCCTGATCTCGGCGCTCAGCCGCCGATTTCGCCATGAGATCGCGCGTGACCATTAGCGCTATAAAAATGTACAATAGTTTATCGTGCACAATCTAAGCGTCCGGTTTGACAAAGCCAAAGCCGCCGCTGATCGCTCGGCCTCTTCGAGGAGTTCAAATTGGCCTCGTTCTCCACCGCCATGCGCGTCCTCGCGCTCGCCAATCAAAAGGGCGGAGTGGGCAAGACGACGACCGCGATCAACCTCGGCACCGCACTCGCTGCTATCGGCGAAAACGTCCTGATCGTCGACCTCGACCCGCAGGGCAACGCCTCGACAGGGCTGGGCATTGATCGCCGCAACCGCCGCCTCTCAACCTATGATGTCTTGATCGGCGAAGAACCCTTGGCCGCCGTGCTGCAAACGACCGCCGTGCCTAGGCTGACCGTCGCGCCCTCGACCCTCGATCTCCTCGGCGTGGAGCTTGAAATCGCCGGACGGAAAGACCGCGCCTTTTGCCTCAAGAGCGCGTTGCAGACTTTGGAAGTCGAGCAGCGCAATCGATCGGACGCGGAATGTTTTACTTATGTCCTTATCGACTGTCCGCCGTCGCTCAATCTTCTCACAATGAACGCGATGGCGGCGTCGCATAGCGTCCTCGTGCCTTTGCAATGCGAGTTTTTCGCCCTCGAAGGCCTGTCGCAACTCCTGAGCACAGTCGACCAGGTCAAGAAAAGCTTGAACCCTCGCCTGACGGTTCATGGCATTGTTCTTACCATGTTCGACTCCCGCAACAGCCTTGCCGCGCAAGTCGTCGCCGATGTGCGCGGCTTCATGGGCGAGAAAGTCTATGAGACCGTCATTCCGCGCAATGTGCGAATTTCGGAGGCGCCGTCGCACGGCAAGCCCGTCCTTCTCTATGATCTGAAATGCGCCGGCAGCCAGGCCTATTTGAAGCTCGCCTCCGAAGTGATCCAGCGCGAACGCGTCTACCGCGCCGCGGAACTTGGGCCGGGGGAGCCCCGAGAGGAAACACATGACGAAAGTCTCCAAAATGGCGGATGAACCAAGGCCGCGTCTCGGCCGCGGCCTCGCCGCCTTGATCGGCGACGCCCAGGAGCCCGACGCGGCGGGCGCGGCGGCGCGGCGCGCAGCCAGAAAAAGATCCCGATCGAATTCGTCCGCCCCAATCCGCGCAATCCGCGCAAGAGCTTCGAGGAGGAGGAGCTCGAAGATCTTGCGGCCTCCATCAGGGAAAAGGGCATTCTCCAGCCCATTCTCGTGCGCCCCGCGCCAGGGCTCGCGGACGCTTATGAGATCATCGCCGGAGAGCGCCGCTGGCGCGCGGCGCAGCGCGCCGGCCTTCACGAAGTGCCGATCATCAGCGTCGAAGCCGACGACCGTCAGGCGCTCGAGCTCGCGATCATTGAAAACGTGCAGCGCAGCGACCTCAATGCGCTCGAGGAAGCGTCCGGCTATGATCGCCTGAGCCTGGAGTTCGGCTATTCGCAAAGCGATCTCGCCAAGGTCATCGGCAAGAGCCGCAGCCATGTCGCCAATAGCCTGCGACTCCTGAAGCTTCCCGAGCGCACCAAGCAGTTTTTGATCGCAGGCCAAATTTCGGCGGGACATGCGCGCGCGCTTTTATCCTTGGCCGATCCCGACGGGCTCGCCGAGCGCATCGTCGCGCAAGGCCTGAGCGTGCGGGATGTCGAGCGGCTCGTCCAGGAGGACGCCGAGCGCGGGCTCGGTCAAAAAGGCAAGGGCGGCCCGAAACGCGGGACGCCGGAAAAGGACGCGGATACGCGGGCGCTCGAAACCCGCCTCATGACCGCGCTGGGCCTGAAAGTGATGATCGCCAACAAGGGCGAAAGCGGCGAGGTTCGCATCGCCTATAAGAGCCTGGACCAGCTCGACTCAATCTGCCGCCTGCTCAAGGGCGAGGGATGAGTCTATCCGAGCGGGCGCGGCGGCAAGGGAGACCCTCCTGCCTCGTCGCGGAAAACTTAAATAAATATTCTTAAATTTCACGCTCCGACGGCTGCGCGATTTTCGATCCGCTCCTTTCTGGACCAGCGCGTGAGGGCCGCTCGGACGGGCTCATCAATATAGATCAGGCAAATGCTGGAAAAAGCGATCACGCCGCCCAAAGTCGCAACAAAGAATAAGTCGAGAGATGCGCCGTGCAAATCATAGTGACTGGCGATCAGTCTTGCGACATGCACCCCCGGATAGTGAAGAACGTAAAGCGGGTAGGAAAGGCGGCCGGCGAATAGGCACAGCTCCGCCGGCCGCCCAGAGATCTGCGTCTCCGCGCCCACCGCGACGATCATCGGAAAAAGAAAGAAAACGCAAAGGGCGTCGTAGAGCCATGTGACCTGGAGGGGGAGGGCCAGCGCCGCGCACATCGCAGCGGCAAGGACCAGGGGGACATAGCCGGGCGGCGCCTTGCGCAAACGGTCTCGCAACAGGCGCTCCGATAAGCGGAAAAGAAGCACTCCGGCGGAAAATGAAAACAGGATGCGCCACGATCCGAGAAGGAGCGACGTCCACTCGGTGCCGCCAAATATCCCATTATGTTCATAAGCGGTGATGGTCAGCCCGAGCGCGCCCACAGCCGTGACCATGGCCAGGCGCGGGGTGGTCAAGTGACGCGCGCTGATCGCGTAAAGAGCATTGATGGAAATCTGGAAGAACAGAGACCATACCGGCACGTTCAATGGAAAGGCGCTCGTATAGCCAGGGCCAGTGATGACGTGAGACGGCAGCATCAGGGCGCCAAGAACAAGCGCCTCGACGAGAGGTATCGACAAGTCCCACTCGGCCCGGCTTGCTATCCGAAAAAAGAAGACGATTGCGCCAATCGACATGCCCAGCAGGAGCATCGGATAAAGCCGAATCAACCGCGTGGTCGCGAAAGAGAGAAGAGTTTTACGCCCGTCGCGCAGGCGCCGATCATAAGCGAAGGCGACCACGAATCCGCTCAACAGGAAGAAGAAATCGACGGAAAGCTTGGAATGCGGAAAAATGTCGCCAACCTCCAAGGTCCTAGCGAAATGCGATAGAACGATCGATATGGCCGCTATCCCTCGCAGTCCATCCAGAAAGACGAAGCGGTGCTCCCGCACTGAATTGGTCACCCGATTCTCCAATCGATCGTCAATGCTAATCAGGGCTCCGGCGTAAATTACCTAGAAACTTAAAAGTTGAGTGTCAGAAGAGATTAATTATCAGCGCTCAATCACAAAGTTTATTCCCAAAAAACAGTCAGACCGAAGCCTCACAAAAGAGGTCTGTTCGGACCATTAAAATAATCGGGCGATGTTTGCATCCCCCGTTCGGTATTGAAATCTGAATATTCGGGAAGGCCTCGCCAGCGGATTGACGCGGCCAAACGCTTTTCCGCTCTTGGAGGCGCGCGCCATTGTCTTTTCGGGCGAGCGGCATAGGGAAAAGGGGCACGGCTGGCGCTTTGCATAGCCCAGCGAGCGAAGTGTTTCTTGCTTTCACATTTCCGTGAGGCGCTGCGTCAGGCGGCGCCTTTCTGGAAGATGAACTTGTCGCTGCCGCACTGGAGCACGAGCCTGCGCTCCGCGGCGAAACGATTGACCGCAGCAGGCACGCCCGGCCATCCGGGGCTGTAATCGTCGCCGAACATCACGCCGCCCGGCCGCAGAAGATCGAAATATAGTTTCAGATCGAGATAGACTTCGTCCTCTTCATGCCCGGCGTCGACATAGATGGCGTCCGGGCGGACCGACAGACGCTTCAACAGATAGAATGCGGCCGAGGAAGTCATGGGCAGCGGGTAGATGCGATCCTCCACGCCGGCATGTTTGATGTTTGCGATAAATTGCCGAAACATGGACGGATAGCCCCCCTTCAATTGCAAGGAACGGCGGTAGTTCGGATCGACCCAGAGCGTGTCGTTCGATCCGAGCCATGTATCGACGCAAATGAACCGCGTATCGAGCTTTTCTGCTTCCGCCAGCTTGGCCATATGAATGATCGACGCGCCTTTCCATGTGCCGATCTCAATGACCAGCGAAGGTCTGGCGAATTTCAAAACGTTTTCGAATATAGGGCTTGTGCTTCCCCACCCCTGAATATCCGGCGGTAGGTTTGCGTCGAGTTCGGAATAGTCCCGATCCAACCCGATCGTGAGGAACTTGGCGTCGAGCTCTCGTTTGACTTCATCGCTCATGGCGACCTCTTCTCCCCCGATTCAAACTGAGTGAAGCGATATGTTTCGCCCGCCGCCGACCGCGCGTCGCGGACATGTTGGCCGCACCCCTTCCGACACGGTATGGCCGGTGAAACTTGCGCCGACATTGTCGCTCTTCGCCGCAACGACAAATTCGCTACGCGGCGGCCTTACAAAAAACTCTGCGGATCGATGTCCACCGCCACCCGCACGCCGCCGCGCTCCGGCGGTCCGGCGGCGAGCAGGGCCCGCAGAAACCCTTGCAGGTCCGCCGATCTTGGCGCGCGTAAAAGCAGGCGGAAACGATGGCGCCCGCGAATGACAGCAATCGGCGCTTCGGCCGGCCCGAGCAAACTCATCTCATCGTCCCGGGCAGCCCGCCCGCCGGGCTAAGCGTCCAGCCGGGCGAAGGCTCCAGACTATAGGCAGCGCGCGCGAGGGCGCGAGCGAAGGCCTCGGCGGAGGCGGCATCCTTGCCCGAGATGATGAGCGCGGCGAGGCGGCCAAAGGCGGCAGGCCGGCGCGGCGGCGCTGCTCGGTTTCCTCCCTGAAGAAGCGCTCGAAATCGCCAGAGAGAAGCGCCTGCATCACCGGATGCTCGGGCTGCCATGTCTGCACCAGCGCGCGGCCCGGCGTATCGAAACGCCCGGCGCGTCCGGTCACCTGCTGCAGCAGCTGGAAGGTGCGCTCGGCCGCGCGCGGATCTCCCGAGGTCAAGCCAATATCGGCGTCGATCACGCCGACGAGCGAAAGCAGCGGGAAATTATGCCCTTTGGCGACAAGTTGCGTACCTATGACAATATCGCATTCGCCGCGCGAGATGGCTTCGAGCTCCGCGCGCAGCCGTTCCGTTCCGCCAGGAAAATCGGAGGAGAGGACCAGAATGCGGGCGTCTGGAAACAGCTCCGCCGCTTCTTCGGCCAATCGCTCGATGCCGGGGCCGCAAGCCATCAGCGACTCGACCGCTTCGCAGCTCGGGCATATATGCGGCCGGCGCTCGATATGGCCGCAATGATGGCACATCAAGGCGCGGCGAAACCGATGCTCGACCAGCCAGGCCGTGCAATTCGGACATTGGAAACGGTGGCCGCAAGCCCGGCACAGGGTCAGCGGCGCATAGCCGCGCCGGTTCAGGAAAAGCAGCCCCTGCTCGCCGCGCTGAAGCGTTTCCCGCAAGCCCGCCTCGAGGCGCGGCGAAATCCATTTGCCCCGCTTCGCCGCCTCGCGCCGCAGATCGATGGCCGCGATCGCCGGCATCAGGCGACCCTGGAAACGTCCCTTGAGCTTCAAATGCCGGTAGCGCCCTTGCTCGGCGTTGACCCGCGTCTCGATCGACGGCGTCGCCGAGGCGAGAATGACAGCGGCTTTCTCGATCTGGCCGCGCACCACGGCCATGTCGCGGGCGTGATAATTGACCCCGTCCTCCTGTTTATAGGCCGCTTCATGCTCTTCATCGACGATCAGCGCGGCGAGGTCCGTGAAAGGGAGAAAGAGCGCGGATCTTGCGCCTACGATGACCTTCGCCTCGCCGGAGGCTGCGGCGCTCCAGACGCGGGCCCGCTTGCGGGCGCTGACGCCCGAATGCCATTCGGCCGGCCGGGCCCCGAACCGCGCCGCGAAACGATCGAGAAATTGCGTCGTGAGCGCGATCTCCGGCATAAGAACCAAGGCTTGGCGCCCTGCCTTCAGGCTCGCGGCGATCGCTTCGAAATAGACTTCCGTCTTGCCTGATCCGGTCACGCCTTCGAGCAGGGTCACGGAGAAATCGCGGGCGGCAACCGAAGCCGCAAGGGCGGCGGCCGCCTCGGCCTGGTCGGTTTCAAGGCTAGGCTGCGCGAAATCCGGAGCGCAGGGGAGCGCGACCGGCTCCGGCGGCAGCGCAATTGTTTCAAGCGCGCCATCATCGACGAGCCCATCGATCACGCCGGTCGAGCAGGCCGCCGCCTCGGCGAGCGCCGATTTCAGAAAGGCAAGACCGCCTTCGGCCGCCGCAAGAACTCTTTTCCGCGCCGGCGTCATGCGGGCGGGCGGCGCGCCCGCGAGGCGGACGCCGACCCGAACGGGTTCAGGCCCGGCGGAAGACGCCGCCCGAACGGCCATGCGCAAAACCATGCCGCGCGGGCTCATGGTCCAACGCGCCACCCAGTCGATGAATTTTCGCAGTTTTTCCGCCAGCGGCGGCAGATCAAGCCTTGCGGCGACGCTTTTCAGATTCGACTGCGCGCCTGTCGCTGGCCTCAGGCTCCAGATAACTCCGACGGTCGTTCGCGCGCCGAGCGGCGCCTCGACGAAATCGCCTTCAGCGAGATCGAGCCCGGAGGGCGCAAGATACGAATAGACGTTGTCCACCGCTACCGGGATCAGCACATCGGCGACGCGGGGGCCGGCTTCGCTTTCGCCGTCAGACCGGAACGCGAAAAAGCTCGCCGACTTTTCCGACAATGCCGCGCTCCGATATTGGGTTCGCCGCTTCGCTGCGTGGGTCGATGGCGCGCGACTCTAGAGCATGTTCCGAAAAAGTTGATCGACTTTTTCGATCAGAACATGCTCCAACTCTTTGAATTTGAGCGATTCCTTTTCGATCAGATGATTCCATCCGATCGGGAAGCGCTCTAGGCGCTGGGCGCATCAAAGCCCAAGGCGGCGGAGTTAGGAAGGGAGAAGCGGGCAACCTTTAGCCGCTCATCCTTCGAGACGCGCCTGCGGCGCTCCTCAGGATGAGGCTTCGGGCCTATGTGTTCATCGCCTCGAAGAACATGGAATTGCCTTTCGGCGTCTCGCGCAGCTTGCCGAGCAGGAATTCGATCCCGTCCACCGTGCCCATCGGATTGAGGATGCGGCGGAGCACATACATTTTCTTCAAGATGTCTGGCGGCACCAGCAGCTCCTCCTTGCGGGTGCCGGAGCGGGTGATGTCGATCGCCGGGAAGGTGCGCTTGTCCGCCACCTTGCGGTCGAGAATGATTTCCGAATTGCCGGTGCCTTTGAACTCCTCGAAAATCACCTCGTCCATGCGCGAGCCGGTGTCGATCAGCGCGGTCGCGATAATGGTCAGCGAGCCGCCTTCCTCGATATTGCGCGCCGCGCCGAAGAAGCGCTTCGGCCGCTGCAGGGCGTTGGCGTCGACGCCGCCGGTCAGCACCTTGCCGGAGGATGGAACCACGGTGTTATAGGCGCGGCCCAATCGCGTGATCGAATCCAGAAGGATCACGACGTCGCGGCCATGCTCGACGAGGCGCTTGGCCTTTTCGATCACCATTTCGGCGACCTGGACATGGCGCACCGCCGGCTCGTCAAAGGTCGAGGAGATCACCTCGCCTTGAACCGAGCGCTGCATGTCGGTGACTTCCTCCGGCCGCTCGTCGATCAGAAGCACGATCAGATAGCATTCCGGATGATTGGCGGTGACGGATTGCGCGATATTCTGCAAGAGCACCGTCTTGCCGGTGCGGGGCGGCGCGACGATGAGGGCGCGCTGGCCCTTGCCGATCGGCGCGACAATGTCGATGACGCGGGCGGACAAATCCTTCTTCGTCGGATCATCGACCTCGAGCTTCAGGCGCTCGTCGGGGTAAAGCGGCGTCAGATTGTCGAAATGGACCTTGTGGCGGATTTTCTCCGGGTCCTCGAAATTGATCGTATTGACCTTGAGAAGGGCGAAATAGCGCTCGCCTTCCTTCGGGCTGCGAATGAGCCCCTCGACCGTATCGCCGGTGCGCAAGCCGAAACGGCGGATCTGAGAGGGCGAGACATAGATGTCGTCGGGGCCGGCCAGATAATTCGCGTCCGGCGAACGGAGGAACCCGAAACCGTCCTGCAAAACCTCGATGACGCCTTCGCCGACGATCTCGATGTCGCGGCTCGCCAATTGTTTGAGAATGGCGAACATGAGCTCTTGCTTGCGCATGATCGAAGCATTCTCGACTTCGTGCTCTTCGGCGAAGCCAAGCAATTCGGTCGGCGACTTGAGCTTCAAGTCCTGCAGCTTAATTTCCCGCATAGGGATGGAGTCCTTGGAAGATGGCGCGATCCGCTCGCGAAAGGACAGGAAAGCGATGACGCAACCAGGTCCTGAAAGACAGGGGTGGGAGTCCCGAAAGACAGGTGCAAGGGTCTCGACGCGGCGCTAGGCACGCGCCTGATGATATCCAGAAACCTGCGAGGAGGGACCCTACCAATAGATCGATTTGGATGCTTTGACAAGCAAAAGCAATCCTATCGCGATTCGTCTTGCAGATCAAAACGGCTTGATCACGACCAAAATAATGACGCCGAGCATCAGAACCGTCGGAATTTCATTGAGAATTCGGTAAAAACGCGCGTCATGCCGGTTCGTTTCCGAAGCGAAATCCTTCCGGATCCGGCTGAAATATCCGTGAAGCGCGGTCAAAAGAATAACAAGCAACAGTTTGCCATGCAACCAGCCCGCGTGAAATAAACCGGCATGCCCCGCCAGGGCGAGGCCAGTTATCCACGTGACGATGAGGGCAGGCAGCATGATGAATCGCATCAGCCGGCGCTCCATCACGACGAAGGTTCGCGCCTGCTCCGAGCCCAGAGGCGCTTCGGCATGATAGACGAAAAGACGCGGCAGATAGAGCATCCCGGCCATCCAGGAAATGATCGCCGCAATATGGAGAACCTTGGTCCAGAGATAGGCGTCGCTCATGCGGCGGACCCTTGGCGAACGAGATCGACGAGACGCGCCACATGCTCCAGCGGCGTCTCCGGCAGGATGCCATGACCGAGATTGAAAATATACGGCCGCGCTTTGAAGGCGGACAATATTCGCCGCGCTGACGCCTCGAGCGCAGCGCCGCCGGCGACAAGCGCTAAGGGATCAAGATTCCCTTGCAAGACAAGCCTTTGATCGAGGTTCTCGGCGGCCCAAGCGGGATCGACGGAGCTGTCCAGCCCGAGCGCGTCAACGCCGGTTCGGCGCGCGAACTCCTGCAGACGATGGCCCACGCCCTTCGGAAAGCCGATGACGCGGACGCCTTGGCCTTTGCGCTTGAGGCCGGCGACGATCGCTCTGATCGGCTCGACGCACCATCGTTCGAACTCGGCCGCCGGCAGAACGCCAGCCCATGTGTCGAAGATCTGCACCGCTTCGACACCTGCTTCAATCTGTCGCAAGAGATATTCGATCGATGCCGCGACAAGCCTGTCGATGAGAAGCTGAAACAGATCGGGCTGCCGATAGGCGAAAAGCCGCGCCGGCGCCTGGTCGGGCGTGCCGCGTCCGGCAATCATATAGCTTGCGACGGTCCATGGCGCGCCGCAAAAGCCGATCAGCGCTGTTTCATTCGGAAGGCTTGCCGCGACCCGCTCGACCGTTTCGAAAACGGGGGCTAGCCGCATCAGATCGATGCGTTCGTTAAGCTTTGCGAAATCCTCGCATGACAAGATCGGTTCGAGCCTGGGACCTTCGCCAAGCTCGAAGCTGACTTTCTGGCCGAGCGCATCGGGCACGACCAGGATGTCGCTGAAAAGGATCGCGGCGTCGAAGCCGAATCGGCGGATCGGCTGCAGGGTCGCTTCCGTCGCGAGCGCAGGCGTGTAGCAAAAATCGAGGAAAGAAGGGGCTTTGGCGCGGATCTCTCGATATTCGGGCAGATAGCGTCCAGCTTGCCGCATCAGCCAGAGCGGCGGCGGCGCGTTTGCTTTGCCGTCCAGCACGCGAAGAAACGGTTTCGCCTGAATTTGGGGTTTGGCGTCCAATTTTCGAGAAATCCTTAATAATTTATGAATCTTCTTAAGACTGTTTCTTATTCAATTTAGGACGTGGATTAGCCTTATGCGCCGATTTCCACAAATGGTTTAGCCGCATCTGGTTTGTCCCCGGGACTCACAGCGCGATCCCCGCCGTTGCAAAAGCCAAAATTTAAGCGCGATTTGAAGGCGATAGATTTTTTTCCCACCGATTAAAGCAAAGGTTTCTCCAAGGATCGGCCTGATTCACAGGCGCGGCCTGATGAGCGTCCCTTGCCGAGGGCTGTTGATAGCTTTGCGGTCAACTAGCCGAAAAATCGATTGTCATCGGACGGGCGGCGCCATTATCCACTTTCATCCCCGGCAATCCCGCGTTTAAGGGAAAACCCCGGCGAGGCCGTTCGTGGAGCGCCATTACTGCCATCTGCATCTGATTTCCGACGCGACTGGGGAGACCTTGATCGCGGTGAGCCGCGCCGTCGCCGCTCAATATCAAGGCGTGTCGTCGCTTGAGCACATCTATCCGCTCGTGCGCACGCGAAGGCAGCTTGAAAGAGTGATCAACGAGATCGCCGCCGCGCCCGGCATGGTCTTGTTCACCCTGGTCGATCAGGAGCTGGCGCACCGCTTGGAGGAGGGGTGCAAGGAGATCGGCGCGCCTTGTCTTTCGGTTTTGCAGCCGATCTTGAACCTGTTCCAGTCCTATCTAGGCGCGCCGGCTACGCCGCGGCCCGGCGCGCAGCATATGCTCAACGCCGATTATTTCAGGCGGATCGACGCCCTGAACTTCACTTTGATGCACGATGACGGGCAGCAGTCGGAGAATTATGAAGCCGCCGACGTTCTCCTCATCGGTGTGAGCCGGACGTCGAAAACGCCGACCAGCATCTATCTCGCCAATCGCGGCGTCAAAACCGCGAATATCCCGTTTGTGCCCGATGTGCCTCTGCCGAAATCGATCGAGAGCCTGCGCAAGCCCCTCGTCGTCGGCCTGTTGGCGACGCCGGACAGCATCGTCCAGGTCCGCAGGATGCGGCTTTTGTCCTTGGACGCGGATCAGGATTCGCCTTATGTCGATCGGCATGTCGTCGCTGACGAGGTGGCCCAATCGCGCAAGCTCTTCGAGCGGCGCGGGTGGGCGACGATCGATGTGACGCGCCGCTCGATCGAAGAGACGGCGGCGGCGATCATCGACCTCTATAATATTCACAGGCTGAAGTTCATCTCCTGCTCATGACAAAGCTTTGGCGCGGGGCGCCCCTCATTCTCGCCTCGAAAAGCAGCTCCAGACGCGGCCTTCTCGCCGGCGCCGGCATAGCTTTCGAGGTAGTGGACTCCTTTATAGACGAGCGCGCGGTCGAAGCGCCGCTTTGCGCCGCCGGCGCCGGGGGAGCCGAGATCGCCCGCCATTTGGCCCGCGCGAAAGCCTTGGCGGTCAGCGCAAAGCAGCCGGATCGCCTTGTCGTGGGCGCCGACCAGACGCTTTCGCTTGAAGGCCAGGTCTTTGTTAAGCCCCCCGACCGCGCGGCGGCGGCGGCGCAGCTCGCGGCTTTGTCCGGCCACACGCATGAACTTCGTTCGGCTCTGTGCGTCGCGCGGGCGAATGAGGTCCTGTTCGAAGCCGCGCCGGTCGCGAGGCTTGCCGTGCGGCGCTTATCGCAGGCTTTCATCGAGGCCTATATCGCCATGGTCGGCGACGCCGTGCTGGCGAGCGTCGGCGCCTATCAGATCGAGGGTCTCGGCATTCATCTGTTCGAAAAAATCGAGGGCGATCATTCGACGATCCTTGGACTTCCGCTCCTGCCGCTTTTGACCTATCTGCGCCAGGAAGGCAGCCTGCTCCGATGAGCGTCGAAAGCAGCCCTCAGCCGAAGGCCTGCATTATCGGCTGGCCAGCAGGCCATTCCCGCTCGCCGATCATTCATGGATTTTGGCTGGCGCAGCACGGACTCGCCGGCTCTTATGAACGCGCTGCGGTCGCGCCGGGGGATTTCGCGCGCTTCGTCCATGATTTCGCCCGCAACGGCTTTGTCGGGGCGAATGTGACCTTGCCGCATAAGCAGGCGGCTTTCGAACTCTGCGATGCGACCACGGAAACGGCGGCGAAGCTCCAGGCCGTGAATACGCTGTGGCTTGAAGACGGCAAGCTCTGCGGCGACAATACGGATGTGGAGGGGTTTCTCGCCGCCCTGGATCAGGATGCGCCGGGCTGGGCCGCCCATGCCGACAAAGCCGTCGTTCTCGGCGCGGGGGGAGCGGCGCGGGCGATCATCCACGCGCTTTTGCTTCGCGGCGTCAAAAGGATCGCGCTGGTCAACCGAACGAAGGCGCGCGCCTTGGAGCTTGCGGGGCAGGCCGGCGCGGCGGTCGAGGCTGTGGACTGGGCCGAGCTCGGCCCGGCGCTAAGCGACGCCGATCTTCTCGTCAACACGACATCGCTCGGGATGAAAAGCCAGCCTGCGCTCGAGATCGATCTCGGGCCTTTGCCGGCGCAGGCTATCGTTAGCGACATTGTTTACGTTCCGCTCGAAACGGAGCTTCTCCGCATGGCTAAAGCGCGGGGTTTGCGAGGGGTTTCCGGCCTAGGCATGCTTTTGCATCAGGCGGCGCCGGGATTCGCCCGCTGGTTCGGGGTCAAGCCTATAGTGACGACCGAGCTGCGCGCCCTCGTCGAGGCCGATATTTTGAAGAGCATCTGAGGCTTCTTCAGCAATACGGAGTGCGACTGGCGCAAGCTTAACTATATTATATGACGATTTACATTAATCGTTATTAGTCATAATATAGCTTTGCCTCAATGGCCAAGCCATTAGGTCTGTTTATTACGTAAATGCCTGATTTCGCATGTTCTATGCCGAACAAGCGTCATTAATATTTAAGGAGAGTTGCAATGAGCGACAGTGCTACTATCAGCGAAAGTGCAGCGACCCAGACTGAAGTGGATGGCGAACCATTATGGATAGCCGAAACCATCGCGGTCACAAACTCCGCAGGTTTCGTAATGTCGTTTAGAGTAGAAAACGATAAGGGAAAGTTCTCTCCCCGGACAGATAATTATCCAATCGGGCAAACGGAGAGAATTGATCTGAAAAAGACGGATATTGCGCCAGAATCAAAAGTATGGCCAGTTGTAAATGCCATATTTGGCAAGACAGAATCGGCTAAAACGCATATCCTCTATAGACCGAATGGCGTGACAGCAAGTTATATTGTCACGGGAACAACCTTAAATTACTCAATAGAATTTGTAGGCGTCAAGTAGCGATTGCCGGCGTTATTCAACTGCAAGCCTTGCAGTTGAATCGGCGAACTATTTGTCCGTTCCCAGCTTGGCGATCACGTCGGGCCAGGAGCGGACTCGCCGCCAATCATTGACGGAATCAAGTCGAACACCTTGCCAGTTCGGCAGCCAGTCTTCACCTCGCCTCTCGATGGCTGATCGAGCCATAGCCTGCGCTCGAAGGAGCGCCTTTGTATACGCGCGCCTTTGCATACGCTATCGTTTATGCTCCCTGGCTCGGCGTCAAGCTGGTCGCGACCTCGGAGCTGCATGAAGAGCGTGTGATGTTTGTCCTGGGCCTTACCGGTTCGATCGGCATGGGAAAATCGACGACCGCCGCTATGTTTCGCGCCGAAGGAATCAAGGTCCATGACGCCGACGCCGTGGTCCATTCTCTTTATCGCGGCGCGGCCGCCCCTGCGATTGAAGCGGCCTTTCCGGGCGCAATGCGCGATGGCGCGGTCGACCGAAGCCGGTTAGGCGCCTGCGTTTTCGATGATCCGTCCGCGCTGCGGCGGCTCGAAGCCATCATTCACCCCATGGTCGCGGCTTCGCGTGACGTCTTCCTCGCCGAGGCGACGAAAAGCGGCGAGCGTCTCGTCGTGCTCGATGTGCCGTTGTTGTTCGAAACCGGGATTGATCGCATGGTCGATGCGGTGGTCCTCGTCTCAGCGCCGGAAACAGTGCAAAAGGAGCGCGCCTCCGCGCGTCCGGGGATGACGCCGCAGCGCCTTGCGGCCATATTGGCCAAGCAAATCCCGGACGCCGAGAAGCGCGCGCGGGCGCATTTCATCATCGACACCAGTTCGGGCTTCGCCGCGGCCGAGCGGCAGGTGCGCGGAATTTTACGCGCTTTGGCTGGCGCCGCCGATAAAGCCAAGAGTCGAAGCGAAATTTGAGGATGTCGATGCGGGAGATCGTTCTCGATACTGAAACGACCGGATTGGATCCGGCGAAGGGGCATAGGATCATCGAGATCGGCTGCGTCGAGCTTTTGAACGCCATCCCGACCGGACAGACGTTCCATGTCTATATCGATCCGGAGCGCGACATCCCTGAAGAGGCGTTTCGGGTGCATGGAATCTCGTCCGAGTTTCTCGCCGGGAAACCCGTATTTTCGCAGATCAGCGCCGATTTCCTGAATTTTCTCGGCGATGGCAAGATCGTCGCGCATAACGCCGAATTCGATCTGCGCTTTCTCAATGCGGAGCTGGCCCTCCTCGAAATCGCGGCGATCGGCCAGGATCGCGTGATCGACACATTGGCTTTGGCCCGGCGCAAATATCCGGGCGCCGGCAATAGTCTCGACGCTCTTTGCGCCCGCTACGGCATCGACGCGTCGCGCCGGACCAAGCATGGCGCCTTGCTCGATGCGGAAATCCTCGCTGAAGTCTATGCCGAGCTGACCGGCGGGCGTCAGGCGGCGCTCGTTTTCGCCGGCGGCCAGCGGGCGTCGGAGGCGGCGACGGGGGCCTTGCTCGTGCAGAGGCCGAAGCCTTGTCCCTCAGCGCTGAGCGAAGAAGAACTCGCCGCTCACGCGGCTTTCGTCGCGGGGCTCGGCGCGAAGGCGATCTGGAGCCATTATCAAAGCTTGGCCGCCGCGGCCGAATGAATGCTTGGGTCCCCCCCGATCGCGTGAGTTGAATGTCGGAACGCGTTGCGCTGCAAGATCTGATTGACTTGCTCGGCGGCAGAAATGCGACGCTTACGCTATATGCGCGAAAACCGTTTCCGACGCTGATTTTCGTTGAGGGCGGTCTCGCCGGTCTGGCTAATTGCTATCTTTCGCAAGAAAGCTGGCTTACGATTTAGGGCTACGCAGGGGCATTGTCACGAAAACGCAGTGACAATGCGTTATTCATCCCGAAATGGATGCCATGCCCAATCACCTGTCTACGCCGGATCGCCTTGGCCATCCCGCCGTGGTCAAAAGTGACAAATCTCTCAAGACCCTATGGGCGGGGAGGCTGCTCGACGCCGACCTCGCCGCCGTCCGGTTCATTTCCCGTTCGGCAAGATCGACCATAGGGCGGGCTTCGGCGATCGGCATCAGCAAGTTGGGAAACGGTTGGCTCTATCCGATTTTAGGGGCGATCATTCTCGCATGGCTTGGCGCGGCGGGATTTCAAGTCGTCGTTCTCGGCGGCTTGAACGCCTTGCTGCTACATTGCCTCTTCCCGTTTATCAAGCGCCGCATCGGGCGGCCGCGGCCGTTTCGCGTCGATCCGCAGCTCTCGTCATTGCTGGCCGTTCTCGACGAGCATTCCTTTCCGAGCGGGCACACGATGACATTGTCGGGCGTGCTCGTCCCGATCGTGCTTATCTGGCCGGCCGCCGTCCTCTCGGCGATCGCATTATTGTGCTGCATGGCGTGGTCGCGCATCGCGACGGCCCACCATTACCCGAGCGATATTTTCGCCGGCGCGATCCTGGGCATCGTTCTAGGCTATCCTCTTTCCATGTGCGTCCTCGCCGTCTGGTGAGAGCCTCGAGAGGCGTCAATTTAATTTCGCCTCGACCGCTCTCGGCAGGCCTCGCGACTTCAGCTTATCAGCGACTAGCTAAGGGGCGTCTTCCGTTCGAGTCATCCGAACGGCGATGATCCCTCGCCCAACGAACGCCTTGTCTTTGCATTTCCCTCTTCTAATTCCTGTTGCCGTGGAGTTTGGGGCCTGTAATGGCGCCGGCATGGCCGCGAAACGAAGGCCGCGGAAACCCGCGTTGACGTCTGACCCGACGCCAAAGCGGCGGGGTCGCCTCCAAAGGTTTCGTCAATACAGCCATAATAAGGTGGATGCGGAAATCGGGAGGCTGATTCGATGGCGAAGGTTTCGAGACGCAACATATTGAGGGGAACGGCTGCCGGCGCGGTGGTCGCGGCCGCGACGCCGACGCAATCCGCCTCCTTCGGCAATCCGGATGAGCCGCCGCAGGGCGCCGTCAACACTAAGGGCAATCCGGCCAGCCTCACTGATCCGGGTCCGCAGAATCCGGCGATCGCCGGCCAGTTTCCATCGGCGCAATTCCCGCCGCCGACCGACGTCAGCGATATGCCATTGTTCTGGGCGTCATTCAACAATGCGCCAAAGCGCATCCAGAACGGCGGCTGGGCGCGTCAGGTCACTCAATTCGACTTCGCCATCGCCGAGACCATCTCCGGCGTCGACATGCGGCTGACCGCCGGCGGCATAAGGGAGATGCACTGGCACCTGGCGGCCGAATGGGGATTTATGACCTATGGCAACTGCCGGGTCACGATTCTCGACGAGATGGGCCGGGCTTCCGTCGCCGACGTGAAAGAGGGCGATCTTTGGTATTTCCCAGCGGGCCTGCCGCATTCGCTGCAAGGGCTCGGGCCGGATGGCTGCGAGTTCCTCTTGTGCTTCGACGACGGCAAGGCGACGGAATATAACACGCTCTTGCTCACCGATTGGCTCGCGCATACGCCGCCGGAGATTCTTGCGGAGAATTTCGGCGTCCCGGTCGAAACCTTCGCGAAGATTCCCCTCCACCAGCTTTATATCTTTCAAGGGACGCTGCCCGGCCCTCTCGCCGCGGACCAGGCGGCGGTGAAGGGACAATTGGGCTTTCCGCCGCATCCGTTCACTTTTTCGCTCGGATCGAGCGCGCCGACCCGGCAGACGAAAGGCGGCGAGGTCCGGATCGCCGACAGCAATAATTTCACCGTCTCCAAGACGATCGCCGCCGCGCTGGTCACGCTGCGGCCTGGGGCTCTGAGGGAGCTGCATTGGCACCCCAACGCCGATGAGTGGCAATATTGGATCAAGGGCAAGGGGCGGATGACGGTCTTCGACTCGGGGCCGAGGGCGGTCACGATGGACTTCAACCCTGGCGACATCGGCTATGTGAAGCGCAGCAACGGGCACTACATCAAGAATGTCGGGGACACCGACCTGCAATTTCTCGAAGTGTTCAAAAGCTCCTATTTCGCCGATGTTTCTCTCTCCGATTGGCTGACGCATACGCCGCCGGCATTGGTCGCCCAGCACCTGAACATCGACCCGGCGACGCTCGCAAAATTTCCCAACAATAAGCCGGAAGTCATGCCGGAGTGATAGGGTCAGGAGGCCCTGCTCAGCACTCGACCACATTGACGGCGAGGCCGCCGAGGCTGGTTTCCTTGTATTTCGACTGCATGTCGCGTCCGGTCTGGCGCATCGTCTCGATGACGGCGTCGAGCGAGACATAATGCGAGCCGTCGCCGCGCAAGGCGAGGCGCGCGGCGTTGATCGCCTTCACCGCCCCCATCGTGTTGCGCTCGATGCAAGGGATCTGGACGAGCCCGCCGATCGGGTCGCAGGTCAGGCCGAGATTGTGCTCCATGCCGATCTCCGCGGCGTTCTCCACCTGCTCGTTGGTTCCTCCAAGCGCCGCGGCGAGGCCGGCCGCGGCCATCGAGCAGGCGACCCCGACCTCGCCCTGGCAGCCCATTTCCGCCGCGGATACGGAGGCGCGCTTCTTGTAGAGCGCCCCTATCGCTGCGGCGGTCAGCAGGAGATTCCGCGATCCGGCAGGCGTCGCGCCGGCGCAAAAGGTCTCGTAATATTTCAGCACGGCGGGGAGCACGCCCGCCGCGCCATTGGTCGGAGCCGTGACGACGCGGCCGCCCGCGGCATTTTCTTCGTTGACGGCCAGCGCATAAAGGCTGACCCAATCGAAGATCCGCGACGGGTCAACGGTCGTGGCCGTCTTGATGAGCTCTTCATGAAGCGCCTTGGCGCGGCGTCGCACCTTGAGGCCGCCGGGCAGAATGCCCCCATGGGCGCAGCCGCGCTCGATGCAGGCGAGCATGGCGTTGCGGACGCGATCCACGAAATCGAGCGTTTCGGACTCCTCCCGCCAAGACTGTTCATTGGCGAGCACAATGTCGGAGATCCGCAGATCATTCTCCTGGCCGATCGCGAGAAGCTCAGCGGCGGATGAGAAAGGAAACCGCAGTCGAAAATTCGAGCCGCGATCGCGGGCTGCAACGTCCTCCCCGTCAAGGACGATCGCCCCGCCGCCGACAGAGTAATATTGCTGCGCAAGGATCGGACGATCGCCATCCAGGGCCGTAAAGCGCATGCCGTTCGGATGGACCGGCAGGAACTCGCCCATCCTGAACAGCAGATGGAGCCCTTCCACAAAAGCCACGCGCTTGCTGCGGCCGAGCATCAGGGCGCCGCTTCGCCGCACGTCTTCGACGACCGCCGCAATTTCCGCGGGTTCGACCTTTTCGGGCTCCCGTCCCGAGAGGCCGAGGATCACGGCGGCGTCGGTCCCGTGGCCCTTTCCAGTCAGCGCTAAGGACCCGTAGAGCTCGATGCGAAGGCCAGTGACGCTTGGCTCGAGGCCGGCTTCTTGGATGGCCAGGGTGAAACGGTAGGCCGCGCGCATGGGGCCGATCGTATGCGAGCTCGAAGGCCCTATGCCGATCGTGAAAAGATCGGCGATGCTGACCGAGGCGTCGGCGCGCCGGCGTCGGGCCGCGGCGTCATCTATGCTGGGTAAATCAAGCATGGGCGGCGCTCTCCAGCCGGGCGGATCGCCGGCGTTTCCGAGCCCCTCTGTCCTTTCGCCTGAGAAACTTGTCCAATCGCGGACGCCGCGCTGCTTCCGGAATTACATATGTCTTCAGGTTCTAGCCTGAAAGCTCCCGGAGCGTTGATCTCGCGCGGCGCCGGTCGAGCCAGTCCTTCTCATGACGATGATCCGATACGGCCATAGGCCCATGGCGATGTCAAGCAACCCGGACGATGGGCGACGGCTTGCGCGCGAATATCTTGGACGCGATCCTGCGGGAGGGTGATCGGCCAAATATCGCCTGAGAAAGAGAGTTTGCAGAGAGGTCGATGCCGACGTCGCGAACTCATTATCTAGACGGTCGGGTTGTTGTTTACGACTGCCCCATGAAAACGCGCGCTGTTTTTATGGCTGCCGACGACGCGCGTGAATCCGCTGCGCCAATCGAGCTTCCTTTGTCTGGGACCCGAAGTTCATGTTCGAGCACGACGCGCTCGTGGGCTTCGGCGCCGCCTTTGATGCGATATTGAAATTCTGTACCTAGCGGCGGCATGAGCCTTGTAACGGTAAAGACTCCGGCCAACTTCAGGTATGTTCCTCCCGACCCATCGAAGCTTACCTGCTGTCCAATTGAGTAGATATGTTTGGCCATGAGTTTTTCCTGTCGAATCCATGAGGCGAAACGCGAGGCGTCCGCCTCCAACTAAGCTGCGCCAATTCGATCTTTTTCCAGAGCCGCATCGAGTTCGGCGGGGCTTACCGCGACCAACTCGATGCGTCCTTGAGGACGAGATATGGCTGGCAGATGTAGCAGCGTCGCGATGCGTCGGTAGACTAGCCTCGACAGGCCCTCGATCAGCTCTTCATCCGTATCGAGGAGATAGTCGCCGGGCGGTTGGATATCGTCGAGATCCCCGAGCTTGAACGGATGCGAGAACGAAATGGTTGAGCGGGTTGTGCGGATGGTCATCGACTTAAACTTCCATTGGCCCGAAGACACGCGAACGCGGCTAGCGCGGCCGCGGGAGCCTGGCAAAAGACCTCGGCGGTTACGCCCGAAGGCAGAAGAGGCGCGCTCAAGGCATTGATGCGACGAATTGGGTGAATAACGGCGATAAAATACAGCCGCGCGACGATGCGCGCAGGTCGAGGGCGCTGCCGGCGCATCTTGCGACCCCATCGGACAACGGAGCCTTTAAGGCCTCGACATTGCTCTGTTGATATGGGTCTTCCAAAACCAATTAGCAAGAGGCGCAGAAGAGTGCGTGGAGAGCTCAACTAAGGCCCGTCCGATCGGACGATTGATTTCGTCGGATGATCAGATAGTCTAGTCACGCTTGAGATCGCGCCAAATTCAATTCCAACACGCCCCATGACGGCGCCAACGGCCGGAATGTCCACGTCAATGTTCCGAGGGTCGAGTTGTTCGCGCGCGCGGTCGCCATAAGTCGCCGAGAATCAATGTGGCGGACGATCGCGATTACTTTCGAAAGGGCCTCTTAGGCAAGAAGGTTTGCGCTTGACCAGTTTGGAAAGTTGATGGCGATGCAGCGTCCAAAAACCTCCTTTCTATTCGATCTCGACGGCACGCTCGTCGATAGCGTTTATCAACACGTGCTGTCTTGGCGCGAGGCGCTCGAGACGGAAGGGATTGACCTCTCTGTTTGGCGCATTCACCGCAAGATTGGCATGAGCGGCGGATTGTTCGCCAATATGCTGTTGCGCGAGACCGGGATTGAAATCGACCCCGAGCGGATCGTGCGCCTGCAACGGCTCCACGCCGACGCCTATAAGCAGTGGTCCGCCGATATTCGACCCCTGCCGGGCGCTCGTGAGCTTCTGGCATATTTGACGGACGCGGAGATCCCCTGGGCGATCGCGACCAGCAGCCGGATGGAAACAGCGCGGCCGGTGCTGGAATCGCTCGGCGTCGATTTCGATCGGACTCCGATCGTTACGCGCGATCAAGTGAAATACGCGAAGCCCGATCCGGATCTTTTCCTCGCCGCGGCGGAGCGGCTGGGCGTGGCGATTCAGACGGCCTCTGTGGTCGGCGACAGCGTCTGGGACATGCTGGCGGCCCGGCGCGCGCCTGCTCTGGGGATTGGTCTTCTCTCCGGCGGCTATGGCCAGGAAGAACTCGAGCGCGCGGGCGCCTATCGCGTCTACGAGGACCCGGCCGACCTTCTGAGGCACATTGATGAGGTCGGCGGCCGCCGGTAGGGTTCAAAGAGAAGCGAGGACTCGTTAGATCCGCTCGCTCATAATGGGCTACGGCCGCCTTGTTCTGGTCGCGTTCAACGGGTCAGGACTCGGTCGCGACCGCCGGTGCGAGGGCTGGGGAGGAAGGCGCCTTGCGGGAGCTTTTTTCTTCGGCGCCGAACGTGCGGCGCAGGCGGCGCCAACCAATGACCACGGAACTGACGCTCAGGACGAGACCGAAGGCGATCCACGTCGCCATCCACACGTCCCACAGAGGATGGCGGTAGAGCCAGCCGAAGTCCCAATGGTGCGCGGCGTTATAGAGCCAGCGATAGGCGCGGCGGCTCGAATCCTGTTTCAACAGCAGGCGGCCGTCTTGAGGATCAACATAGAGATGGGTGTGGCCGGCGTCCGCCAGCTCCACGCGAACCACCGGCAGCGGCTTCTCAATGGAGCCCTGATGATGGTTGGGATAGTAGTAGCTATCGTAATCCCGCTGCAGTGTTTGCTCCGCGATTTGCGTAGGCCCGGCCAGGCGTTGAACGGCCGCCAGCAGTGCTCTGTCGTCAAATTGCGCCGTAGCGCCGGCGACGGTTTGCGGAAGACGGCGACCGTCGCGAGTATAGGCGAGCAGCACGGCCTGATCGCCGAGGCGGCGCCAACCGAGCTCCACCACCTCCGCGCCATCGGCCGTAGAAGACAGGCGCTCCGGCCGCCAGTTCATGGCCGCCGCCGGCGCTTCGCCGCCGAGGTAACGGGCGAGTTCTTCATTGCTCGCTGTCAGCGGGGAGAAGATCTGCCCCGGATTGGTGCTGAGAAAGCCGCTCGACGCCCAGAGCATGGCGAAGGCGCCGCCGATAAGGCCGCTCCAGAAGTGCCAACGCAGCCAGAAGGCGCGGTAGGGCTGGGCGCGCCCTTGGGAATAAGTCGGCTTGCCGAACCAGCCGGGCCGCCAACGCAGCCAGCCGATGATGAGCCCGGTAAGGCCGGCGCAGGCGGCGGCGAAGCCCGTCCAGGTCAGCACGGTGCGGCGGAGTTCGCCGGCGCCTAGAGCATCGAGCGGACGGAACAGGTGCAGCCAGTCGCCGGCAAGATAGAGGCCGCGCTCCAAGCGGCTGGCCGCCTGCAGCACTTCGCCGCTGCGCGCGGAGATAAGCAATTCGGTTCCCTCGCCGTCATTGACAGCGAAGCGATGGAATGGCTTGAGCGCTTGATAATTGCGCAGGCTGCTCGTCGCGTCGAGCGTGTCGAGATAGGCGATGGCCGGGGAAGGCCCAGGGCCGGATTTGTTGTTGGCCAGCCACTGCTCCCCGATGCGCCGCGCCTGTTCGACGGAAAATTCTTGCAGCTCGCCATCGATGGCTGAGATGGAGAAGCGTCTGCCGAGATCATCTTCGACCAGCCAATGTGGCTCTCCGCCGGAATGCAACAGGCGGGCGTCGACGATGGAATTCTCGCCGCGCCCCCAGCGCCTGTTCTCCGGCGCTTCAGCAGCCGCATTTTCGAGCTCGCGCGCGCCTTCATCGCGCAGACGTCCATCGCGCGCTTTGGAGCTACGCGTCCAGGCCTCGCCCAGGCTGAGCCAGCCGGCTTCAGGACTTAGCGTCTCGGAATGGGCCAGTTGCTGGCCGCGGCTTTGGGTCACCGAACCGGAAAAGGCGATGATCAGCCCGGAGGAGAACCACAACAGCATGAACAAGGCGAGGACGACGCCTACCCAGCGATGAACCAAGAACAGCAGACGTTTCATGGAGCTAGTCCGATGATGATTGGCGAAAGGCGCACTATCAATCCTCGCCGCCGGCGCCATATGCGGGAACTCACACAAGAACCCTCGTTATGAAGCTCAAGCGACTATCGTCCCGAGGCCGGGGGGGCGAGCCAGCCGTGGTCTACGGCCCGCTTGCGGGTCGTTATTCCTACTTATTCGATCGGATTAATTGTGTCTACTATTTTCCCGCGATCCAGCCTGTGCGGGTTGATGGCCGCGCGCTCGGGAGCTCAAGAAAATGCTGCCCGACTCAGGTCGCGTCGGGATAGCGGCGTTGGTCAACGGCGCGGAATTTCGAAAGCTGGGATTGAACCGCAGGCGCCAGCGGAGTCGGAGGATGATTATCTCCCAGTCGATGCTTCAGCCGGTGGAGAAAAGCATCGCCCGCGCGTGAAGACCACACGCTGAGATCACACGGTCACTTCAGTTCGAACTCGACGAATTCGATCCGACTCGCGCCGCTGTTTCGGACCGCTCGGGTCGCTCCCGCATCTTGCCAGAAGAAGTCGCCGACCTTCAAAATCATATTTTGATCGGGCCGCCCCGCTTCGCTTTGAATAAGCTCCCCGCCGTCTACAACGATCCGAACCCCAGGAGCTTTCTGGGTGATGGCGGCCGCGGATTGGCCGGGTTCGAGAACTATTCGCCACGCGCGGATGCGATCATTATCAAGAACCAGCTTGTAATCCGGGACTTCCGCGCGCGAGGATGGCGTAAATCGCCCCGGCTCTGGATACATGATCTCCGCGCCGACGAGCCAGAATGGTTCGGAGTCGATGTTCGAGACTTGATGAGTGAGCGGCTTCTTGGCGTAATCCGCAAAGGCGACGGTTCCCGGGATGATGTCCCGATCGACCGGCGGCTCTCCCAAAACCTGCGCTCTTGTCTTCGCCGGCCGCACGAAAACCGACGCCTGATCGATTGAATGCGTATGATAGGGGGAGGTTCGTCCCGCGGGGATGTAAACGCTCAGCATCCTTACGAGGTCATTGCGGAATACAGGCACGTGAAAGGGAGTTTTTTCGACCGCCATGATGGCGGGACTTGCCGCCTCCTCCGCATGCGCCGAAAATGAAAGCATCATCGTGAAAGCAACAAAGGACGCGGCAAGCAAGCTTCTCATCAGCAGCCCAATTCTTGTAAACGCCGGAAATAAATTTAGCACGTGGGCCCGATCCCGGACAAGAGTTCGGCGCATGCGCGGCGGCGCAATTTATTGTCGCACTCTCGCTGGGACTAACTGCCTTGCGCCGAGCTTATTGGCGGTCATGGAGGACCAGGCCGCTTCGGTTGCTCCCAGGCCCACCGCAAACAGAAGGCCTTGCTGATCGAACAGCAAGGCCCCTGGAACATCGCGGACTTGTCAGTCTGCGTTTTGGCCGTCAGATGGAGCGAGGCGTGTTCGAGGCGCCCTGCGATAGATCCCGCGCGCCAGTCTCGTCCCAGTAAGGTTGAACGTTGTAGTGCTGGTGCATTTGCGTCTCCCAGGCGCGATCCTTCCAGCTGTCGTCGCTGAATTCCGGCGCGTCCTTGAGCTGCTGCTCCGTGACGTTAGTCGCGTATCCGTCTCGCTGCTTATCGTAGGTCAGGGAGCTCCATGGCAACGGATAGTGGCTGTGGCCGAGGCCCAGAAAACCCCCGAAACTCATGATGGCGTAGCGGACCTGGCCAGAAAGCTTGTCGATCATGAGATGATCGATGTTGCCGATCTCGTTGCCGTTCGGATCATAAACGGTCGTGCCTTCAACCTCCTCGCTCGAGATCAAGTTGAAGTCCGGTTGTGCAGTGCCCATGGTGTGCTCCTGTATCCTTTGTTGGGTTCAACAGCGCCTACGGCGTTGCGAGACGCCGACGTTGCATCGACTGCGAAATAAACAGCGACGCCCGCGCAAATTTCTCGGATAAACTCAAGCCGAACGCGATGCTGGCATTGTCTTGCACCAAGGAACGCGTCCCTATGTGAAGGGTTCCTGAGTCGAAATCTGCTGTTTCGAACCGCCGACATGAGCATTCAACAAGCTTATCGCTTCGCCTATATCGTCAGGGGCGGCGCGCGGACACTCATGCCGCCCACGGGCGGACACATTGGGCCTCAGCATGATGATCGCTGATTTTGCGACGCCCGTCTTGCTTGGCGACATCGTCGGCGGAACGGCCCTGTTCGAGCTGATCTCCTATGCTCAGGTCATGAACGAGATCTAGGATCGGATATTAATTTCTACGCGGCTCTGACGGCGAGCGTGCTGCTCACAGCTATCAACCTTCCGGTTACGCCTCGGCTAATGGTAGGCAAGAGGGACTGCGAAATGACCGGGCCTCTGGAATTAAGCATAGCGTCCGATGTGATAGCGTGGCGCGCATGTGTTGGGTTACTATGTGTTTCTTGGCTCCTCGTCGAACTTGGCGAGGCCTGAATAGGTTTGCCCTCTGCCTCTGCGCTTTATGGCGCGGAGGAGCCGAAGACTGCGCCGGGGCGCGGAGGGGAAGATGACAAATCTCGATAGCGTCGATTTGAGGACGCTGCTCCGACTGGAGGCCGATCTGAGCGAACAGGCCCTGGATGGCTTCCTCGAACTTATTCGTGGCCATTTCGGGCTAGCCAGCGTCGTTTATGTTTGCCCTTCGCTTGGCCGGCGCCACATCAATGATCCATTTCTGGCCTTGGCCTATAATCGCGCGCGACTCGAGCATTTGCGCGCGGGGGACCCCGCGTCGAGCGACGTCATTCGGATCGATGTGGACTTTCCGCTCGAGTGGTCGGTGGTCCAGCAGTTGGAGGACAATATCTGGCGCTTGCTAAACAAGGCGCAACGGAGCGGCATGGATCATCGAGGCTTGACGATTGCGGTGCCAGGCGAGGGAAGCCAAGTCGAGGCGCTGTTCAGCGTCAGGTCGGATGAGCGCGACGCAAAATGGCGCGAGCGCCGCGCTGAACTGTTGAAAGACTTGGTCTCCGTCGCGCATTATGCACATCAATATATGCGCCAGCTGCATGGGCGGGGGGTCCACGCGGACCTCAACGCAATGAGTGGGCGTGAAATCGAAGTTTTGAGATGGATGGCTAGTGGAAAGCGGCTGGAGGAAGCGGCGTTGGAGATGCGTTTGATGGTCGGGACGGCGGCGGCGCATCTCGGGTCGGCGCGCTGGAAATTGCAAGCGCTCAATGTCGCTCACGCTGTTGCGAAGGCCGCCCGGGCCGGACTGATCTGAATGTCGTAGGATGGGCTGGGCGCGGCGCGACTCCTATCGAAAACATCAATTCACGCTGGGTCATTTGCCGGCCGCCATGGCGGCGCTTACGGCTTCGGGCGTGATCGGAATGTGGCGCAGCCGAACGCCGACGGCTGTAAAAATGGCGTTGGCGATCGCGGGGGCGATGACAGTGGTCGCCGGTTCGCCGAGGCCGACGGGCGTTTCGGCGCTGTCGATGAAGCTGATGTCCATTTCGGGGACGTCGCCAATGCGCAGCGGCGTGTAGCTATTTAGATTTGTGTCCTTCACCCGGCCGTTTTGGAATGCGGTTCCCTCGTGCAGCGCCATGCTCAGGCCCCAGAGGGCGGCGCCTTCGGTCTGCGCCCGTGCTCCGTCGGGATCGACGATCGTGCCCGCGTCCGCCACGATCGTCAGCTTCTCCACCGTCACGGCCCCGGTCGCCCGATCGACGCGGACGCGGGCGGCGCACGCAATCCAGGTCGGCATGTTGCGTTCCTGGCCGAAGCTGGTGGCGATGCCAAGGCCGCTATCCTGCGGCAGAGTCGCCCCCCAACCGGCGCGCTCGGCGGTCCGTCGGACAACTTCCGCCTGCCGTTTGGCCCCGCCGACGGAGTTCGGCGCCGAGCCTGCGTTGCGCCCCGTTCCGTTGAGCAGCTTCAGCCGGAACGCGACCGGGTCGACGCCGACATGATGCGCGGCTTCGTCCATGAAGCTTTCCAGCGCCCAATTGATCCAGCCCGACCCGACCGAGCGCAGCCAGCCGGGACGGAATGTGGAATTCGCCAGATCGTTGGAAATGGCGCGGACCTTTTGCGCGCCGACATCATACCAATGGTCGGCGCCGGAAATGGCGAAAGGATCATAAGGCGCGCCATTTTGGCCCTTGGGCAAGGAGTCGGCGGCCATGACCTGCGTCGGCCAGCCCGCCGCGGCATGATGCTCCATCGCGCTCACGCGGCCGTCTTCGGCGAAGGCCATGCGCAGCGTCTGGACCGAGGGAGAACGGACCGAATCGAAGCGCGCGTCGTCGGCGCGGGTCAGCACCATCTTCACGGGCCGGCCGAGCGCTTTCGCCGCAAGTGCGGCGGGCACTGCATAATCGCCATTCAGCCTTCGACCGAAGCCGCCGCCGATCAGATAGGTCCGCATCACAATGCTGGTCTGCGGCCTCTGCAGGGCCTTGGCCAGGGTTGGGAGGATCAGGCTCTGCCACTGATTGCCGGTGTGGATTTCAAAGACGCCATCCTTCTCGAAGGCGAGGGCGTTCACCGGCTCGAGCTGGAAATGCAGCACGGTGGCGGTTGTGTAGGTCTGTTCGATCGTCGATTTCGCCGCGCGGAATGCGGCCTCCGTATCCCCGCCGCCGGTGTCGAGCAGCGCGCCGCCATCGGCGTCAGCGATCTGCCGGGCGGCGTGATCCAGAATATCCTTTTCGGACACGTCCGCGCCGGGGCCAGGCGTCCAGTTGACCGTGACGAGATCGGCTGCGCGGATCGCGGCGGGGTAGGTTTCCGCGATCACCATCACCCAGCCAGGCACGGTGTCCGAGGGGTCGTCCAGCGCGATGCTGCGGATATAGCCCTTCACCCCGTGCGCCTGGCTGTCGTCGACCGAGATCACCTTCGATCCGTTGCGCGTCGGCGGGAGCTTCGGCCTGGCGTAGACCATGCCGGGCGTCTTTGCGTCTATGCCGTAACGGGCGGCGCCATTGATCTTCGCGGGGATGTCGAGCGCGGCCACGGCGCGGCCGATGAGACGCCGTTGGGAAGCCGGCTTGATCGGCAGTTTCCCCAGCTCCTCCGGCGTAAATCGGCGGAGCACGCCGCCGCGCCGGACGATGTCGGCATAGGAGATCGTTTGTTTCCCCGCGATGACCGCGCCGCCGCGCGCCGTGCAGATCGAGGGAGACACGCCCAAAAGCTTTGCTCCCTTCTCGATGAGCGTCATCCGGCCCGCGGCGCCGGCCCGGCTGAAGATCGGCCAGGTCTGCCAGACTGACCAGCTTCCGCCGGTGACCATCACGCCCCATTTAGGATCGGTGTCGACATGGACGATGCGAACCTTGTCCCAATCGGCCTCCAGCTCGTCGGCGAGGATGCGGGCGAGCGCGGTGCCGACATGCTGGCCCATCTCGGCGCGGATGATGTTGACGGTGACGATCCCCTTGCCGTCGATGGAGAACCAGAGGGTCGGTTCGAAAAGCTGGCCGGCGGCCAAAGACGCCGCGCTCCCGGGCGCCGCGAGATCGATCGCCGCGTGGGCGGCGTCGGAAAACCCAAACGCGGCGCTCGCCCCCGCCGTCGTCACAAGGAATCCGCGACGGGTCAGCAGTCGGCCGCTCTCGCCATAGGACTGAATCCTAGCCATTTGCGGTCTTGCTCCTATGCGCCGCCGCCGCTTGCTTGATCGCGGCTCGAATGCGCGGATAAGTCATGCAGCGGCAGAGATTGCCCGACATGACGGCGTCGATGTCCTGGTCGGTGGGCGTGGGAAAATCCTTGAGCAAGGCCGCCGCCTGCATGATCTGGCCGGATTGGCAATAGCCGCATTGAGGCGTTTGCAGCGCCAGCCAGGCCTTCTGGACCGGATGCGCGCCAGCGGGATCCAGCCCCTCGATCGTCGTCACCTCCGCGCCGTCCACCGCGCCGACCGATGTGATGCAGGACCGCGTCGCCCTGCCGCCGACATGCACGGTGCATACGCCGCACATGCCGATGCCGCAGCCGAATTTCGTGCCCGTCAGCCCGATGTCGTCGCGGATCACCCAGAGAAGCGGCGTGTCCTCCTCGACATCGAGGGTGACTGCGCGCCCGTTGATCGTAAAGCTGGTCATGTTTGCATTGCTCCAAAACTCCTTCCCGCCTCAGTCCGGCTGGCGAACCGCGCGTATCGCCGCGACCTTCTGCTCGAGATCCGGCCAGGGCGGACGCCTCGTTCGCGTGGCGCGAAGATAGGCGGCGATGCGCGCGACATCGGCGTCGCTGAATCCTTGGGCGAAGCCCGGCATCACCACTCCGGGCGCGCCCTCCTTGGCGCCTATGCCGAAGAGGATGACGCGGATCAGATTGGTCGGATCGTGGAGATTCGCCGCGCTGTTCAGCGCGAGATCGGGGCGCAGCGGATTGAGGCCGTCGCCGCCATTATAGTGGCAGGACGCGCAGGCGGCCGTATAGAATCTCGAAGTCGCATCATAGGGTTCTCCGACGCCGCGCCGATTTGCGGCGAGCGCCCATTGAATCGCCGGCGCTGCCTCGCCGGCGCGCGCTTCGGCGTCATCGACATCGGCGAAATAGACGGCGAGCGCATGCAGGTCCGCATCGGGCAGCTTGGCCAGGCCGTCGTGGACGACAGGCGACATTGCGCCAGCCGAAGTTCCATGGAGCCGGCTGACGCCTTTGCGGAGATAGGCGAAGAGTTCCTCTTGGCTCCAGGGCGCAGGCGACGGATTGGCCTTCGTCAGCGGCGGCGCAAGCCAGTTGTCGATCAGGGCGCCGGCATAGGCCTGGCTCCGCTCCTCCGCCCCCAACAGGTTGCGCGGCGTATGGCAGGCGCCGCAATGGCTGATCCCTTCGGCGAGATAGGCTCCGCGATTCCACTCCGGCCCGCGATCCGGCAGCGCCTCGAACCGGCCGGAACGAAAAAAGAGCAGCTTCCATCCCGCCTGCAGAGGGCGAATGTTCAGAGGAAATGGAATCGTATTCGCGCGCGGCGCCGCTTCGACCGGCGCGCGGGTCATGAGATAAGCGTAGAGCGCTGAGACGTCGGCGTCCGACAGCTTGGTGAAATGATCATAAGGAAAGGCGGGGAACAGGTGCGATCCGCTGCGCGTCACGCCCTCCTGCATGGCGCGCCGGAAAGCCTCTTCCGACCAGGCGCCAATGCCGGTTTTCGGGTCGGGGGTGATGTTCGTCGAGTAGATGATCCCGAATCCGGTCTGCATGGCATAGCCCCCGGCGTAGGGCTTGCCGCCTTTCGTGGTATGGCAGGTCGCGCAATAGCCGGCGCCGGCAAGCGCCTCGCCGCGCGCGACAAGCTCCGGCGCGAAAGCGGACGCGGCGGGCGGCGCGATTGGAGCGATTTCCGGTCGCCATGCGAGAGCCGCGAAGGCGGCGAGCCCAACGACCAAAGCCGCGATCAGTCCAATGAGGATGCGCCTAAACAACGGTCATCATTCCAACATACGACTTAAGCAATGAAAGCTTTGGCTGTCGCATTCAAGCGCCCTTAGAGTCGGGCCCTCGCCGGCTGAGATTTCGTCCCGGCTAAGCTGTAATGCTGCTCGACATTCCTACAAGACCGAAGCGGCCTAAAAGTTCCAGGATCAATCTATGCGGTCTCACTCCCGCGCTTTACGGGGTTGCTGCAGGCCCGCGCACCCGTAAAGTCGTGTTTTTACTCAGCAAGCTCTGTTTCATCTTCTCCAATGCTTTCCACCGATCGGAGCTAAGCTCATTGAGGCGCCGTTCGATATTGCAAAGTAAATGATGGGCGGACGTGACCTGACTATCCTGCGTCAATTGACCGCCAATCTGCGGTTCGCGGGTCAACTAAATCGCGCTTTGCGCGATGGTTTCCAGCACCTTGGCCGGCCCCGGCATCAGCTAGCCTTTCTGATGCGTCCTTTACCGGCGGCGCCTTTCGTCGACGCCTTGCGCGTGGGCTCTCGGCGCGCAGGCTCTCGGGCTGCGGCTTTCGCCTTGGCCGAGGCGGACTCATCGGCGCTCTTTTCCTTTTTTTCGCGCCTCTTTTCGGGAGCTGCGTTCTCAGAGCCAAGGCTCCGCCGCAGGGCGTCCATCAGATTGACCACATTGCTAGGGGCCGGCGCATGTGGAATTTGCGCTGGCCGGCCGGCCTGCTTCGAGCGAACGAGATCGACCACCGCTTCCTGATAGCGATCCTTGAATTTCGAAGGATCGAACCTCGCCATCTTCGTGTCGATGATATGCGACGCGAGCTCGAGCATTTCCTTGCCGATCTCGATGTTGGGGACGGCGTCGAAATAGGCCGCGTCATCGCGCACTTCGTAATCATAGTGCAATGTCACGCCCATCAGCCCTTTCGATCTCGGCTCAAGCACAAGCATTCGCTCGCGCCCGTAGAGCACGACACGAGCTATGCCGACGACATCGCGCTTGCGCATGGCGTCGCGAATGACCGCGAAGGCTTCTTCACCGACCTTATCGTCCGGCGCGAGAAAATAGTGATTGTCATAGTAGACCGGATCGACTTCGGAGCGTGGCGTAAAGCTCTCGATGTCGATCGTATGGCTGCTTTCGATCTCGATCTTGTCCAATTCCTCGTCGCTGACGACGACGTAATCGCTCTTAGCGATTTCATAGCCTTTGAGCCGGTCCTGCCTTTCGACAATGGCGCCTGTCTCGGCGTCGACATATTGCTGCTTGAGCCGGTTGCCGGTCGCCGCGTTCAGAAGATGAAAGGAGACTTTTTCGCTGGCGCTTGTCGCTGGAAACAGCGCCACGGGACAAGAGACGAGCGAGAGCTTTAGATAACCCTTCCAGTTTGACCGCGGCGGCATGCCGACCTCCTGATACGCTACGCGAGGCGACAAATTCCGCCAATGATCGATTTTCGAAAACGCGGCTTGGACCTTCCCGGTTCCCACCCCGAGCTGAAGACAAAGCCCGCCCGTCAAGCGCGCCGCGGAAAATCCGCGAAAGGGCCGCTGATTGACGGCTTGCCGGATTTGCGAGACTTCGAACGAGAAGTCATGCTTTTGGCGTGGCGGCGTTCCGATCATCGCCGAGATGGTAGGAGAGGGCCGCTCTCGCCCATTTGAGGAAGTCGACTGCGTGGACGGTGTTGAGATGATTGAAGGAGGGCCTAGAAAATTATTTCGTTCTGTCGCTCGCGTCGTTGAATCGCGCGGTCTTGTGGTTCCGTCCGCCTCTTGGCTGTTGGTGTTGATTGGCGTCATCCTGCCCGCCGTCATTGCGGCTGGGGCTGTCGCTCAGAATTTGTCAGGAGATAAAGCGATGATTGACCAATCCGAGGATGCGATCGCGCAACGCCGCTACGAGCAAGCGAGGCCGCGCAAAGAGGCGCCAATCGACCCGAAACTGCTGGATGGCTATGTCGGCTATTACCAACTCGCGGCGGGACCAATCTTTTCTATCACCCGGGACGGCGGCCGCCTCTTCGCCCAATTAACCGGGCAGCAGGCGAGTGAAATATTTCCGGAAAGCGATCGCGAGTTCTTCTCCAAGGTCGTAATGGCTCAAATAACATTTGTCACGGATGGGCAAGGCCGGGCCAGCGAGTTGGTTCTGCATCAAAACGGCTTTGACCAGGCGGCGAAGCGGATCGACGAAGCGGACGCAAAGTCTGCGGCGGACAATCTCGCGCGAAGAATCAAAGAAAAGATCCCGACGCCGGGAAGCGAAGCCGCCTTGCGCGGCGCCATCGCGGCGGAGCAGCGGGGACAGCCCAATTACGATCAAATGGGCGAGGCGCTGGCGCTGGCGGCGCGTCAACAACTCCCCATGATACGGAAGGATTTCGAATCTCTTGGCGCGCTGCAATCCGTGACCTTCAAAGGCGTGGGCCGCGGCGGCTGGGATGTCTATGATGCGCAATTCGCCGGCGGCGCCACAGAGTGGCGGATCAATCTGGCGCCGGATGGAAAAATCGATGGTCTCATCTATCGCCATTTGCCGTAGCGCGCGCCGGACCGCCGGCAGGCCGAATATAGCGCGTCGCGATCAACCCGAAGATGCGGCTGCCTTCTGAGGCTTGTTGTAGCCATACTAATTTATCAGATGTTGTGGTGAGCAAGAGCGATCACCTTCGGGTGGGCGCTACAATTCTATCTGGTTGTCCTTAGCGGCGCCCCGAACAGCCTCTGACATCGGCGTGAAGCCGCTTTCGCCATTGCGCGCTGGATCCAAGGGGCTCCCTGTGCGCGCCGCCCGATTCTAGGAGTAGGAGCGCGGCGAAACATAAGCGACGAGGCGGCGGCTTTGTCGACGGAGCGTCCTACAGAATAGCCCCGATAATGGACGGCGCTCCAGTGATCAAATCTGCGCGCGGCTTGAGCAAGATATTGCACCATAAGGTGTACAGTTCAGATGTAAGCGCAACGTTACAATAAAGCGAGCCTTACCCGTGGCAATAATATAGGATATTAGCGTCGCTATTCTTTAAATCGTCGGAAGCGGTTAGAACAATATTCTGAAATTTGGATTAAGGGGGTGCTGAGAAGCTCATTTGGAGCTGCAGCGGTTCCCTAATACGGAGATCAGGATGGCAGAAGATCGTAAAGCGTCGAACCGTGGCTTCGCCTCGATGGACGAAGAGAAGCAGCGCGAAATCGCGCGGAAGGGCGGCGAAAGCGTGCCGGACGAGAAGCGCAGCTTCTCTCGGGACCATGAATACCAAGTCCCTGATAGTTTGACTCATGCGGCTGATTCCCGAATCGACGAAGTTCTGATTCAGTCTGGCGAACAGCTTTCCGAAGGGTTTGCCATGGCTGCGCCTCTCCCGCCTCGTCCAGATTTTGACGCCGTTTTGCTGCGGAGGCTTGCGCGTCAATCGCGTGATCCCGATCAGACCCGGCGTCTTCTGGCTCTGGCCGAGATTTATGAGGGCGGCTCGCGCTCCGATGCTGCGCGGATTGGCGGGGTCGGGTTGCAGATCGTGCGCGATTGGGTTCTTCGCTTCAACGCGGAGGGTCCTGGCGCTCTTATGAACCGCAAGGCGCTGGGCGCTCCCAGCCGTCTCAACGACCATCAACGCCAAGCTCTGCGGCAGATCGTCGAGGCTGGCCCGATCCCCGCCGTCCATGGCGTCGTACGTTGGCGGTTGATAGATCTCGCGCAGTGGCTCTTTGAAGAGTTCCGGGTCTCGATTTCCAAGCAGACGCTCAGCCGCGAACTGCGCGCAATGGGCTTTCGCAAGCTCTCGGCGCGGCCGCGCCATCATGCGCAAGACGAGGAAACCGCCGCGGCTTTTAAAAAAGCTTTCCCGCCATCGTGGACGAAGCCGCCGCACAACAGGCTTGTGGCAAACCGATAGAGATTTGGTGGCAAGATGAAGCTCGGGTCGGACAGAAGAACAAGATCACTCGCCGATGGGCGAGACGAGGAACACGGCCTTCGGCGCCACGCGACCAGAGGACGGCGTCGGCCTATATTTTCGGGGCCATCTGCCCGGCCGAAGGAAAAGGCGCTGGGCTCGTTCTTCCCTGCTGCAACAGCGAGGCCATGGCTCTGCATCTCGAGGAAATCTCGCTTACAGTCGCGCCCGGCGCGCATGCCATCCTCATCCTCGATCAGGCCGGCTGGCATGTCTCGAAGAAACTGCCGGTTCCAGGCAACATCACGCTCCTCCCGTTGCCGTCAAAGTCACCCGAGTTGAACCCTGTCGAAAATATCTGGCAGTTCATGCGCGACAACTGGCTCTCGAACCGGATCTTCAAATCCTACGACGACATCCTCGATCACTGCTGCTTCGCCTGGAACAAGCTCATCGATATGCCCTGGAAAATCATGTCCATCGGAACAAGAGACTGGGCCTATCGGTCATGATCAAAGAGACTTGGTATTAGACCCGGTTCAACGAGAGCTTGTGATGACGCTCGGCCAGGATCGTGTTGGCCGCGTTGCAGGCGGCGGCGCGAAAGCGGCAAAAACGCTGGGGTTCAAGCGGCTCTGAGCAAAGGCGGGGTTGGTTGAAAGATTGGGTGGAGGAGCGGCACAGGCAGACCATCTCAAACCATCTCCCACATCCGTCGACAATTCTTGCGGGACTAGGCCGATCCTAGCTCGCGCCGCCCTGTAATTTCTGACGACGTCGTGGCCGTCGGCTATTACCATGCCCCCGGTCGGATTGACGATCCCGCAGATGATGTTGATCACCGTTGTCTTGCCGGCGCCATTTGGGCCCAAAAGGGCGAATGTCTCTCCGGGGTAGATCTCCAGCCCTGAAGCCGGACGCGTAGGCCTTGGTGAGGTTGGATATTAAAATAATCGGCTGCATTCCCTTCCCCACTTGAATAATCAAGCTTGAAGATCGCCGCATCGGCTAGGACTCGGTATATCGGCGCCCTAGTCCGCTAAATGAAGCTGGAGCCGTAGTTGGCCATCGATTCGATAAGGCTAAGGCGCGAACTATTCGCCAAGCCTGCCGTAGTGCATACAGCGCTGAATACCTCTTCGGCCCAGCCCGGGTTCTGCCCCACAATGCAATAACATTGAACCTGGATCACCCTCCGGGGTCAGGCCAACGGCGCACCCCGATCTGACGATCACGATGATCACCCTGTCGAATTCATGACCTTTGAAAAGATCATCCATTCTCAGCATCCGACTTCGCTTCCGCCAAAGGTGAGTTCGCGGGGGAATATGCTCCGCTTTTGCCATTTGCGCCGGAGCCTTCCCTCCACGGAGATTGAAGAAAGCCGGACTATTACTCAAACGACTCCTACTCGATAAAGCTCAGGTATGAGGCGAGGGCGTCAATTTCGTCGGGGGACAATGTGCGCGCAATTTGGGGCATGGGCGCGGCGGCTGCGTGAAACCCTTCGTCCCACTGCTCGAGTCTGCTTTTCAAGTAGGAATACGCCAATCCTCCCAAACGAGGAATTTCTCTAATCCCCTCAGCATTCGGGCCATGACAAACGAGGCAGGCCGCAACATTGGACTCCGGAATCCCTTGTTCATAGATCGTTCGTCCTGCGGCCGCCAGCTCCCGATCTCCGTCATAGGCGGCTTTGGGCGGCAGCGCCGAAAAATATGTTGCTAAATCATGCGCGGTCTGCGGACTGAGATTTGCCGCGGCGCCCCACATATATTGCCTTGAATAGGGATTATCCCGGATGTGCTCGCTGAAGCTCAGAAGCTGATTCTCTATGTATTGCTCTCTTTGTCCGGCCAATCGTGGCGCGGTCGAAAATCCTTGCGCCGAAGATCCATGGCACCAGGTGCAATTCCGGACAGGCAGGGACTCATCTGCGAACAGCGGACCGGCGGCGGAAGAAACGATCGCCAGGATTGCTAATTTGGACTTTATCAGTTTCATGATCCCAATTCTCGTGGCTTGTAAAGCGAGCGGGTTCACTTCAGATGGCTAACGTAGGCTGCGATTGCTGCAATCTGTGATTGATTCAGGTTATGCGTCGTCGGCACCATAATGGCCGATATGTCCTTCGCCGAACCTAGACCTCGCTCTTTGCCCCAATTCGTCAATACTTTTACTGTGTACGGAAAGAGCTGACCTGCCAACCGTGGTATTTCGTCTTGACCCTTAGCCTCCGGACCATGACAAGCGGAGCACGCGGGAACGTTGGCTTCGGGCAATCCTTCCTCGAAGATTGTTTTTCCCAAGGCCAGGCGCTCCTTGGGAGCGCCGCCTATTGGATTAGGATCTAATTCCCTAAAATGCGCGGCCAAGGCGGAGACCATCGACGGGCTCAGGGCATGCGCCACGTTAAACATGACTGAGTTCGTCCGCCTATGCTCAATAAACGCCCGCAACTGATTCTCGAGGTACTTGGGCTGTTGCCCGGCGAGTCGCGGCATGGCAAAATATCCACGATAACCCTGGCCACTCAGCCCATGGCAGGTTTTGCAATATTCCAGCTTCGCCTGAAGCTCTGATTTCGAAAATGCGACCGCCCCGATTTCATCGGCGCGACCCGACGCAGAGAAAACAATAGCTAGCACTGCTGTTTGCAAAGCCAATCGTAAACTAATGACCTTCATGATCCGGCCTTCTTCCTTTGACGTCATTGCCCAATTGATCTTCCTGTGAATCTGAGGACACTGGACTTAGGCGGCTTTTCGCTCAGTTTGCTCTCGCGTTATGTAGCCGAGGGCAGAGTGGAGCCGTTGACGATTGCAGTATCCCTCGATAGAGGCAAACAGCTCTCGCTTCGCTGCTTCCCGCGTGGGAAAACCGGACTGGCGGGCGTGTTCAATTTTTCAGCGTTCCAAAGCAGCTTTCAATGGACGGAGGACGCAATTTCCTTTTCTGGATTGGCGGCCTTGACGAGTTTGCGATATGTACTCACGAGACCTTATCATGATAAGCAGTCATTGGGACCTCTGCTAATTCAAAGCCGACGGCCCATCACATTTCGTCAATGTGATGCCTTTAGGCAACACGGCTGACGCGGGCGATCAACGCCGAGCGTGCTGCGGGGATCGCTCTCACTGGCGATCGGCAGACGATTGGCGACTGGGGTGGCCCCAAGTGCTATTCGCATCTCCGTCTTATTTGTGATAGCGGGACGCGAACTTACCAGATGTACATGCGCCGTTTGACCCGACGTAAGGGCTGAAGCTACGCGCCGCGATAGGTGACAATATTTGCGACCCTTGCGTCGATAATCTCGGCTACGATTGGAGAATATGTCCAAGGCCTCAGTACCTAAGAGGGCCATTCAACCGAAGGCAGCCAACGCTAACCCCCAATGGCGCTGAAACTTGCGTCAGCGGGTTCGCTTGGACGGCCAGATGTCCCCGAACCGGGCAGCCGACGCCCGCCGAGTTGCGGCGCGCCAACTCTCTGTCAGCGGCCAGTGCGGCAAGCCAGCGCCAGTGATGGATCAGCGTATCGCTCATGTCGTTGAGTAAGATAATATTGGAGGCCGGATAATGAAACACATTAGCTCACAGCCCCTGTTGCAAGCGGCAATTCTCGCAATTGTTTTCTCCGCGGCGGGCCGCGCAGAACAAAGCAGTACGGTCGCCGTTTCGAAGCAAGAGCTTCAGGCTAAGATAGAATACTGCAAAACGTGTCATGGGCTGTCGGGGCAAGGTTTTCGTGGAGCTTTTCCCATGCCGAGACTCGCGGAGCAGCAACCCGAATATCTCGAAAATCAGTTGCGGGCCTTTATTGAGCGTAGGCGGACGAACCCAGTCATGTTCAACGTGGCCCACGTCTTAAGCCCCTCGATGGTCACGGCCTTGGCCGCACATTTTAAGGATCTAAATCCCAAACCACTAGGTGGCGCTCCAAGGGAACTCATGGCCGCGGGAAAGACAATCTACGAGGACGGACTACCCGGAGCCAATGTTCCTCCGTGCGCTTCCTGTCACGGTCCAGAGGCTAAAGGCGACGGGGCATTTCCCCGCCTAGCCGGTCAGCTCCATGACTACATCTTTAGGAAGCTGGTGAACTGGAGCAGAGAGCGGGGACAGGATCCGGCAAAACCAGACACATCAGCTATTATGGAGCCGATTGCGCACGGCCTGACGGAGCCGCAGATTGCAGCCGTCGCGGCCTATCTCAGTTATCTCGAGTAAATCCCTTCCTTTCGTTCAGATCAGTGAGCGTCGGCTGCCTTTGGAAAAGGCCGCGGCATCTCGGGCTGACGCTCAAAAAAAGTCATTGCGCGCCGCCGAACAAGACTGCGCCGATGTCGCCAAGGCGCGTGAGGAATGGCGGGCAAGGCTGCCAGATCTGAACCCGGAACATATTGTCTTCATGGATGAAACTGGAGCAAGGACCAATATGGCGCGGCTCTAGGCCGTGCGCCGCACGAGCGCCTCTTCGATTGCGGTGGTCATGGTTAAGTCCCTGTTCAGCCCCCGGTGCACTTCCTACGCACGCCAAGCGAATTGCTGGTGAAACAACGGCAGGCGCGCCACGGGAACAAGCCAGAATGGGAAACTGTGCCTCAATTATCAAGTATACTAGCACATTCTGCAAGACACTATAGCCTATTAAGCGCATATCGTGTACATATTAACAATAACTTAATAATATAATCGCCTACATATAGCTATTTTAAGTGCAAGAATATGACTCTAAATTTTTACAACCACGAGATTATGTCGTGAATGTGGCATTTATACGTGTTGTTATTTTACAACACGCTCAATCAATTATAAACAATACAGGTGGCGTCGCTTGATAAGTTTGCTTCAGGGGGATAGCCGGTAACGGGGGCATGAGGTCCGAAGGACGCGCACGCCGGATTGCCCATGCTATGCGACAGGGGAAGCCGTCATGTCAGACGTCGAAGCGGATCAAGGCGCCAATGCCGCGCAAAGGACGGCGGCTGCAAACGGGGAGGCCATTGCAGCGACCGCCGGGCGCGACTTTCGGGCCGTAGCCGCTTTCGGCGGCGTAGCATTTCTCGTCGCGGCGGTAGTCGGCGCCGGGGTCATGATCAAGCCGCCGGGCGCAGCGGCCTTACCAAGCTTCGCGCGGCAGACAGGTCAACCTTGCGCCACATGCCATACGGCTTTTCCTCAGCTGACGCCATTCGGGCGACGATTTAAGCTTAATGGCTATACGGCAGGCGGCGGCCTGACCTGGGAGCAGGGGGTTCCGCCCCTTGCCGCGATGGTGATGCCAACCTTCACGCACACGGACGTCAATCAAGACACGCCGCCGGAGCTATGGGCGCACACCAACAACAATGTGCTGCTACAGCAAGGCAGCCTTTTCTATGCCGGGCAAATCTACGGGAATCTGGGCGCATTTATCCAAGGGACTTATGACGGCGCCAGCCAGCATATATTTCTCGACGCCAGCGATCTCCGCTACGCGGACTCGACGAAGCTCTTCGGTTACGACGTCACCTATGGAATATCGGTCAACAACGCGCCGAGCGTTCAGGATGTGTGGAACACGACGCCAGCTTGGGGCTTCCCTTTCATTAGCTCTACGCTCGCCCCTCAATTCTCACTACCCGGAACTTTGATCGAGGGCGGCCTCGGCGACCTAGTTGTCGGGACCGGAGCCTACACCTTCTGGAACGACATGCTGTATCTTGACGTAAGCGCGTATCAAAATCTTTCCATGCAGGCATTGAAGAGGCTTGGCGTGCCGCCGGGGGTCATCGGATCAATTTCGATCGACGGCGTAGCGCCTTATTGGCGCGCCGCCTTTGAATATAATGTCGGCGAGCATTCATTCGAGGTTGGAACGTTTGGCGTGCACGCCAACACGCTCCCCGGCCGTGTCGCTGGTTTTGGGTTCGATGAAATTACAGACGTCGCATTTGACGCTCAGTATCAGTTCATTGGAGACCCGCACAACATAACCATCAGAGCTGTTAATATACACGAAAGGCAGAAGCTGAATTCAACCTTTCTGCAGGGCGGCTCATCAAATCTTTACAATTCGCTTGATAGCTTCAAGGCCTCGATCGAATATGTCTATGACCACACCTACAGCCTGACGGGAGGCTATTTCAGCGTCTATGGTTCAGCCGACGCCTTGCTTTACGGCGCAAATTCGCTGGTCAATCTTCCTAACGGCAAAGGGATCATCTTTGACGCTGCATATATGCCGTTCAGCAAAGGCGGACCATCGGTCTATCCCTGGATCAACGCCAAAATCGGAGTGTCCTACACAAGCTACCTAAAGCTCTTCGGTGGGATCGTTAATTTCGACGGCGCAAGCCATAACGCATCGGGCAACAACACGGTCTTGCTCTATGCTTGGATTGCGTTCTGAACCGCACGCCACCGTCTGAGGACCGCGACGCCTTTGCGAGGAATAAGTGGGTCTTCCTATGTCCCGACGACTCGGTTCGTTCTTGCTGAGGTGAGTTGGCGTTGGACGTTAAAGGTGTTGTATGTTGCTGCATGGCTTGATAGACATCTTTACCGGGGCCCAACGCTCTTGAACCCTTGCATCTTCCTCTCCCTTCATCGGGTCAACGGATGCGAATTCTCGGGCGTGTTCACGTAAACTTTCGCCGATACACTGCTCAGCCTCCGCAATTCATCTGCATAGCCTCGAGGCGATGCAAAGTGGAAATCTATTGCAGTCGGGCGCGCCTAAAATAGAACCCTTTAGGCAAGCAGCCGTCGGCGCTAGTTTACGTGACAAGCCCGGCGGAAGCGTTTAAGCGGAATCTGGATCGTGTTTTTCAGAGCACTACAATAATGCTGGAGCGACGCGGCATGCCGCGTGAAGGCGCCGGCGCAGCGAACTAAACATAATGTTGGCGCGTTGCGCTTTATTCCTTGAACCTCATTTTAGTGCATTAAAATTGCACGCAGGAGCGAAGGGTTAAGTTTGTTGTGGCGACGATTTGCGGAATATCGGTTACTGCCTAATCCAACAAATAGCTGTCGTTTAACGACCAAATGCGTTTTATTAGGGTGGAGCCCCTGTTGATGAATGATTACGCCGCATTCATCCAAGCAAACACTAGGCTTTCGCGAGTCCCTTTAGTGTCGTGCATTAAACTCTATCTTGCCGAAGAGGGGACGGATCTATGGCGAAAGACCGAGGATGAAATGGAGCGAGGGCTTGGCCCGCCACCCTTCTGGGCTTTTGCCTGGGCCGGAGGCCAGGCGCTTGCACGCTATATCTGCGATCATCCCAAACTGGTAAGAGGAAAAAGAGTGCTCGATTTGGCGGCGGGCTCCGGCCTCGTCGCCATCGCCGCGGCAAGGGCTGGGGCAAGGGCAGTCGAAGCCAATGATCTCGATTGTTTCGCCGGGGTGGCGATTGCGCTGAATGCAATTGAAAACGCGGTGATAATCAAAACGCGGCTCTGCGACTTGGTCGGCTCCGATGAGCCCTGGGATCTTATTTTGGCGGGAGATGTTTCCTATCAACCTGATATGGCCGCGCGAATTACAAACTGGCTTGAAGATCGCGCAAGGAGCGGAACCCAGGTTCTCATTGGCGACCCGGGGCGCGCATATCTGCCCCGCGAAAAGCTTCGTTCGCTCGCTTCCTATGATGTTCCGGTTCCGCTGGCTCTTGAAGACGCCACGATGAAGCGGACAGACATTTGGAGCTTTCTCTGAAAGCTTAAACCATTCGGCGCGGCGCGCCACGAATAGGCGCTTATTCTCCTATCCAGCCGTCGGCGATCGAAAGAGCCTCTGGTCCAAAATACGAAAGATGTCACGCTGTACTTTATCGGTTCTTCCTCACACAATATGAGGAAGAGCCAATCAGCGACATCCCGACAGCCATAGTGTCGCCGCAACATTCAACCTCTTTACGCCTCGCGCATGTTCATGCAGACAGATGACGAGAGCTTATGCATAAGATCAAATATCGATTCAGCGATCCCGGACTCAAGCCGCGCCGGACGAAGCTAGACGTACCTGGTTGGGGCGGTGAGCCGGAGCCTCGCAAGACCGGCTCCCACGAACAGCCGTGGCATTGCATCCCCTTCGCCGAAGGCGCGCAATACGGAATTGAGCTGTTCTATCCGTTCGAGCAGGACCTGCGTGTGAGCACGCGGGATGGGCGCCTCGTGATCGAAGGCCGCTCGGGCCCCGATGAGACAGGCGCCTATCAGCCGCCGTTCAGATCATTCGGCGACCAATATTACACCTATCAAATACTTCTGGACCTAAAGGTTGAAGAAGGGTTCGCGATTAGAACGGAACCACATCCCCGCTTCTATACCGATGCCAGCGACACGGTCCCCATCGCCGTGCCAGCGCTTTTGAGGAACTGGTGGCCCATGATGTTTTTCATGGTTTTCAAATCGCCCAGCGAAGGCCGAACCCATATCTTCAGATTGGGCGAGCCATTCGCGCAGATGATCGTCATCCCTGAAGATCCGGACTTTCAGCTGGTCCCCATGTCGGAAGAGGAGGCCGCTGAGCGCGAACTCCAAGCGCGGCGGATTTACAACTCCCGCTCGACTTTGTCGGCGGCGACCCAGTGGACCTCAAGCACCAATACGGTATTCGACGCGACCTATCGCCAGATCCACCGGGCGGCGACAGAGAAAAGCAGGAAGAAATAATCGCCCGCAACCCCTCCCAACCATCTTGACCGCAAATGCCTCACCTACTCAGGCTGCTCGCCATATTCCTCATAATAGTGGTGATGGTGATGATGGTGGTAATCGTACGGCGGATAGTAATGATGGTGGTGGTGGTGGTGGTGATAATAATAAGGATAGTCGGGATAGGCTGGGTAATATTGCGCTGCTCTCACATTGGCGTTTCCTGAAGCCGTCCTGTTGGCGAAGGCCACTCTGGCCGCCGCGGCATTCGCCGCACGTAGAAGGGCCGCCGCATTTGGTATGGGCTCCAGCAGCTCGGCGTAAGAGCCTGGGTTCATCAGCCCGGCGAGATTCGCCGTAGAGGCTTGCGCCGCGCTCCCCGACGCCACGGCGGACATTGCGCCAATCATTCCAACAATCTTCTTATCCATCTTCTTCCTCACCACAGGATTTCGTTTACGAAATCCGGGACCTGACAGTAGACGCGCCGGCGCTCAAGCCGCAAAAACGAGTCGAGCCCGCACGGATGCCCATCCTTTGAGGCTCTTTTGAGGGAGATTTCGGTGCTACCCCAAAATTCAAGCCTTTTGCGACGAGCGTTTTGGCGTCAGCCCGGCAGCGCCTTATGGATACGCCCCTTCCGATGAATCGGCTATGAATGGAATATGGCCTGCTGAGGTCAGCGCCGCGAAACCCGCACCTATGAAGACGGTTCGGCGCTGACAGTCGAGCAGACCGAGTGCTTTTGTCGCCCGATCTTCGTCCGCGTCTTAAGGGAGCGCCTGCCTTAGCGGCCAGAGAAGGAGTTTAAGTTTTTCGCGCAGGGATCTTGGGGCTCGCGTTTCCCAGCGGATTCATAAATGCTCTGTCGCCATCGAATTATCGATTGGCGCCACCACGATAGAAACAACGAAGCCGCTGCATTAAGTTCATCAGTCTATGCAAAAGGCGGCCAGCGATAGGAATGTCAATTGCAAGAATTGCCAAGCCGAGCGGGAACATCCAGAAGCCCACCAACGGAAGAAAACCTAACAACCCGCCGAGAATAAGCGCAATGGCCGCCGGAATTCTCACAAAGCGCCATCGTGGTTCCTTCAGGCGCTCGATCACGCGCTCGCTTCGACTTCGGATCGGCTTGTCAGCAGGACTATTCATGTCGAAAGGCCTCGCGATCCGCCGCAGAATTGGACGTTCGCCAAATATAACGTCGGCGCCGCGGCCAGACACTTTCTTCGTTTCGGCGAAGTCATTTCCGAGCGCCGATCATGCGCGGGAGGCTCGGCCGCACGAGCCCATCCTTATCACGCAGATGCCAAATCGCCGCGCCGACGCCGTCTTCGAAGATCACGCGAGATCAAACTCGTCGGCATTGCGAAGCCCGCGCCGCGACATGCCGGCCCAGCCGGGAAGCGCGCCAAATATCTCTGGCCTCTTTCAATTCAGATGCTTCTCATTGAATAAATGCCGACTCGCTCGGCGAAATCGTGACCTATGGCGCGCGTAATCATATTTGGGAAATCCCGTGCTTTGTTCGGCCCCCTACGATCCAAATATCCATAGTCAGGCAGGCTAAATCAAACGGTGACTTCATGAGCGCAGACGTGTCGGACCATGAGACCGCCCAGACCCCGGCGCTTTGGGCGCTAAAAAGTCGGACCCAAGCGTCCGTTCTGCTTGGCGCGACGGGCGTCGGGATCTACATTTGTTACCGGCTCGCCCTGCCATTTCTGCCCGCCCTGACCTGGGCGCTCGCGCTGGCGATCTTGTTCGCATCGTCCCATCGAGCGATCGAATCCAGACTGAAGTGGCCAAACCTTGCAGCGACAATCTCCGTCGTTGTGGCAGCGCTCATCGTTGTTGCGCCGGCGATTTTCGTGGCCGAACGGCTCGTCAATGAAGCCGCAAAAGGCGCATCTGTCATCCAAGCGCAAATCGAGGCAGGCGCGTGGCGGCGCGCAATTGAAGCGCATCCGCGGCTGGCGCCCGTCGACGAATGGCTCCAACAGCAAATCAACCTTCCCGCGATTTTCGGCAATGCCGCGTCCTGGTTGACAAACGCGGGCGCAACGTTTGTGCGGGGGTCGGTGGTTCAACTCGCTGGCGTTCTTCTTACATTCTATTTTCTCTTCTATTTTCTGCGCGACCGTCGTTTGGCGGTCAAGTCGCTGAGGCGCCTTTCACCCTTATCTCCGGTGGAAATGGACCGCCTCTTCGTTCAGGTAGTCGATACCATTTACGCCACGATCTATGGCACGGTGGTTGTCGCCGGCGTGCAGGGCGCTCTAGGTGGGCTAATGTTTTGGTGGCTGGGGCTTCCGACGCCGCTGCTTTGGGGCCTTGTCATGGGCTTGCTGGCCGTCGTGCCGGTCTTGGGCGCCTTCATCGTTTGGATCCCCGCGACGATTTTTCTGGCGCTCGACGGAAGTTGGACGAAAGCCGTCATCCTCGGCTTGTGGGGCGGGGCGGTCGTGAGCACCATCGATAACATCCTTTATCCCATACTGGTTGGCAACCGTCTCAAGCTTCATTCCGTTCCCGCGTTCATTTCCCTCATTGGCGGGCTGAGCCTATTCGGGGCCGTCGGCCTGATCCTTGGGCCCATTGCCGTGACGATCACCATGACGCTTCTCGACGCATGGCGAACGCGGTTCGCGGAAACGAAAGAATGAGTGAATCGCCGCCCGACCAGCCGAGGACCAGACCCTGGCATTGTGGTGCGCCAGCTGAGGTGCTCGAACGCTTGGGCGTAACGGCGGCCGGATTGACAAGCGCAGATGCAAGAAGGCGGCTCGCAGAGCACGGACCAAACGCGCTGAAAGAGGCCAAGCCGATCAGTCCTTGGGCGATTTTCTTCGCTCAATTTAAGAGCGTCGTCATCTGGATCTTGATTGGCGCATGCGTGGTTTCCGCCATGCTCGGCGAGGCGCTCGACGCATTTGCGATTCTCGCCATCGTTGTTCTGAACGCAGTGGTTGGCTTCTACCAAGAATTCAACGCCGAGAAGTCGATCGCCGCTTTGAAACAGATGACGGCGCCCCAGGCGAAGGTTTGGCGCGATGGCGCAGTAACGACGGTTGGGGCCACCGAAATTGTTCCAGGAGATATACTGGAAGTCCAGTCCGGTGATCTCGTCGCGGCCGACGCGCGGTTGTTGAGCGCCTCGTCGCTCGCATGCGTCGAAGCCGCCTTGACTGGCGAGTCCGAGGCCGTCGCCAAGAGCCCAAAAGTGTTGGATCAGCTTGAACTCGCGATAGCCGACAGAGAAAACATGATCTTTATGGGCGCGAGCGTGGCGGCCGGAGTGGGTCGCGCCGTCGTCGTCGCCACCGCGATGCAGACTGAAATTGGGGGCATCGCAACCCTCATCAGCGAAGCGAGCGGTGAAGAAGAAACGCCGCTCCAGCAAAAGCTTGAAGCCTTTGGCCGCATGCTCCTGTGGGCCACCCTCGGGATCGTCGTCCTGCTGTTTACCCTTGGGCTCGTGCGTGGGACGGAGATCTTCCAACTCTTTCTGACTTCAGTGAGCCTTGCCGTCGCAGCCTTGCCTGAGAGTTTGCCGGCTGTCGTTACGGCAGCGTTGTCTCTTGGCGTAATGCGAATGTCCCGGCGTCGCGCCTTGGTACGGAGACTGGCGTCCGTGGAGACGCTCGGTTCGACGAACGTCATATGCACCGACAAGACTGGGACGCTCACCGTCGGGCAAATGACTGTTCGCGCCTTGTTTGTCGGAGGGAGGGCCTACGAAGTTACCGGCGAAGGGTACGGTCCTGAAGGCGAGATCCGCTTCGATGGCAAGGCGACCGAGGGAGGCCACGCCGCACAATTGCGGCAGATGGCCGAAATCCTCATAGGCTGTAACAACGCGCATCTTGAATTGGAGAATGGCGCTTGGAAAGTCATTGGCGATCCAACGGATGGCGCGCTGCTTTCGGTCGGATACAAAGCGGGAGTCTGTAAGGAGGAAATCGAGCGGGGCTTGCCGAGGCGCTACGAAATTCCCTTCGATTCCGATCGCAAGCGCCATTCGGTCGTGCGTCTGCTCCCCGACGGGCGACATCGCGCCTTGGTGAATGGCGCTCCCGAATTGCTGCTTTCTCGCTGTGCGTACATTTTCAGCGATGTCGGCGTGCGGCCGCTGACCGACGCGGACCGAGCGCAGCTCGCAGAACAAAATGCCGCCTTCGCCGGCAACGCACTGCGCGTCCTTGGATCGGCATTTCGCGACTTCGATTCCATGCCGCCCGATCGGCTCACCGCAGAAAGCGTCGAGCGCGACCTTGTTTTCGTCGGTCTTTCCGGGTTGTACGACCCGCCTCGGCCTGAAGCGAAAGCTGCTGTGTCCAAATGCCACGCCGCAGACATTCGGGTGGTGATGATCACCGGCGACCAGCCGCGCACCGCGGTTGCGATCGCTCGCGAACTCGGCATCGCCGACGATGCGAAGGCGCTGTCAGGCGTCGAACTCGATAAGCTTACGGATGACATGCTCCGCGAGCACGTCCCCAGCATTGCTGTCTACGCCCGCGTAAGCGCCGAACACAAGCTCCGCATTGTTAGAGCCTGGCAGGCAAACGGCGCCGTCGTCGCTATGACCGGCGACGGCGTGAACGACGCCCCCGCGATAAAGGGCGCTGATATCGGAATTGCAATGGGTCGTAGCGGCGCAGAGGTGACGAAACAGGCGTCTGATATGATCCTCACCGACGACAACTTTGCGACCATTGTCGCCGCCGTCGAAGAAGGTCGTGGAATTTACGAAAATATACGAAAGACCCTTCAATATCTGCTCGGCGGCAACACCGGCGAGCTGATGCTGATGACTATCTGCGTTGTCATTGGCCTGCCCGCGCCGCTGCTTCCGATCCACTTGCTCTGGATCAACCTCGTCACTGATGGCCTCCCCGCGTTGGCCCTTGCGGCGGACCGGGTCGATCCCGAGGTCATGAAACGGCGCCCGCGCACGCGGCGCGAGCGCATCGTCGATAGCGGCTTTTTCGGGATGATGCTTCTTACCGGCGTGCTGACCTCGGGCGTGTCCTTCGCGGCATATGTGTACGGACTAAAGTCCACGACGCAGGAACTGGCCCGAACATACGCGTTCTCGGCTCTAGTCTTCGCCGAGCTCCTCCGAGCCTTTGGCGCTCGCAGCGAGACTCGCACCATTTGGCGCATGAACATGCGTTCAAACGTCAGTTTGCTCGTCGCGATCGCGGCGCCAATCTCCATTCAGGTCTGGAGCCAACATAACGAATTGCTCGCAAGCTTTTTCAAGACGACGCTGATCTCCTACGGCGACGGCCTAATATTACTTTCTGTTTCGGCATTGCCTCTGTTCGCGCTCGAGGGCGTCAAGTTATTTTCCCGCCCTGCAGTCGCGTCTTGGCGAGGGGAGACGAGATCGGGTGAGGGAGGGACAGGGAGCGAGATCACCGTCGACGATGCGGCGGTTCATGGCCAATCCGATCGGAGCACGCCTCAATCCGCTTCCCCGGCGCGGTGGGGCCGCCAAATAGCGGCTGCCTCCCTCGCCCTTCTGTGTTTTGGAAGCGGATGGCTTTACTGGTCCCGGTACGGCGGCGGCGCCGTTCACTATGTGACTGAAAAGCTTGAGCGCGGTTCCGTCGTCCGCACCGTGACCGCGATTGGGATCGTAAATCCGACAACGGCCACGCCAGTCGTCGCGCGCGCCTCAGGCGTGATCCACGAACTCTATTGTGACACCAAGACGAAAGTGAAGGCCGGCCAGCTCTGCGCAAAAATCGATCCCCGTCCCTATCAACTCTTTGTCGATCAGGCCAAGGCCGATCTTGCGGCAGCCGAGGCTCGGCTCGAAAAGGACAAAGCCGATCTGGCCCCGGCGAAAGCAGGTATCGAGGGCGATGTGTCGCTGTCGAAGCGACGGGCAAATTCCCGGAAAGCGCGCGCAAAGTTGCGCAAGGCCTATGCGCGGGCGCAGGAGCAGATGAAGCTCGACGAGGCGATCGTCGCCAATCTCCAAGCGGCGCTCCATGTCGCCGAGGCCAACCTGCGCGATGCGGACGTCATTTCCCCCGTCGATGGAATGGTGGTCTCGCGCAATGTCGAAATAGGCCAAACAGTCGCGCCAGCGACGCGCCTCTTTCTCGTCGCAACAGATCTCGCCTTCATTCGCGTCGACGCTAATGTCAGCGCCAAGGACATCGGCGAGGTGAAGCTCGGCGACAAGGCCACGTTCCGCGCGGTGTCGTTCCCAAGCCGGAATTTTACTGGAGAGGTGACGCAAATCCGTCCCTCGCCGCATATGGCCGAGCAGGCCGCTAACTATGATATCGTCATCGCCGCGCCCAATCCGGATCTTTTGCTCGAGCCCGGCATGACGGCGGCGGTCAGGATCGTGACCGACAGACGCCACGAGGTCCTCCGCACGCCGGATCAAGCGCTGCGCTATTCGCCGGGGGGCTCCACCGTCCCGAACGACGGCGGCGGCCCGGAAGCGCCGCCGGTGGGCTCGTCGCGTCTTTGGATCCTTCGCGATAAAAAGCTGATGGCGATCCCGGTCGAACTCGGACTCGGCGACGGAGCCTATACGGAAATTGTCAAAGGCGACCTGCTGCCAGGCGACGAAGTGATCGTTGGCGAAAGTCGCAGCGCTCGCGAGAAAACGACTGCGCCGGCGGCACGTCGAACCGGAAATTGAGTTCAAGAAGCCGCCGTCCAATGCTCAGGGTGCCGTCGCAGAATCAGGATAGCCGCTTCCGTTCCCGGAGCGCCGGCGCCTGGAAAGGTGTTCTCGCAGCCGAACGAAGAGGATCCCGCCGCGTCGCTCTGTAAAATATAGACGACGCCTTCGCCGCAACTGACGCCACGCCTCGATGGCCGACGCGGCGGCGTCAGCCAGGATAAGAGTGATGGCTTCATTCTTGGCGCTGGAGGAGCCTACCTCCAAGCGCCGATTTCGTTGAAAAAGTCGGAAAATGAGCGGTGACGAGAATCTCGACTTTACGCGCGGAGAGCGCTTGCGGCTGATCATCATCGTGACCAATCTCATACGAAGGCTCCACGCCGCAAAACTCGCCTTTCTGCTCGACTCCAAGTCGGCTTTATATGGCCCGCGCGAGCCTGTCGCGCAAAGTGTTGGCGGGGCGGATCGGGGTTTCTACACCCCGATCGCTTTGAGCCGTCCCATTTGAGATGAGGTGAACCCTCGGGCGGCTAAGCGACACGATGTGACCTGACACGGGCGTAGTGGTCCGGCTTTTTGAGTTAGTTGTCTGGCAGATTTCCCAATATTGGAGTGTGAATAGACCTCGACATGTGGACCCCAATCGGCGTGGGGTCAAGCAGTTAGACGATTGATATTACGAATTGATTTGGCTAACGGCTAGGCCGATTGGGGGCACAACTCCGAGCCGGTTTACAATTGAGTGTTAAGACTCACAGTGGGGAACTCACCAAGAAATCATTGGGCGTCCGGCGGTTTCCTCGTGAGGATCTTGCGGCCCGTGAACATTGCCGACGTGATGCTGCCGCCCTCGTGAATCTCGGTGAGAACGACTGCGAGGATGTGGAGAGTTATGACGACTGCCAAGGTGTAAAATGCAAACTCATGGACTTGGACGAACGGCGCGCGGAATGCGCGCATGGCTTGATATGACGCCTTGTCGATCAAGTCGGAGGCGCCGGGCTGAACCGATGTCGGGTCAACTCCCGGAGCGGCTACCCATTGTGCGAACCAGTGCCCGAATGGCGGCCAGAACAGGTCTGTTCCGGCGATGACGAGCCCGGTTGTCAAGTGGATGAGCAGGAGCAGGAAAAGAACGGAAATTCCGATGCGCGCCAGCGGATTGTGTCCGACGAATTGTTGCGGCTCGCCGGACAAGAAAGACAGCACATAGGCGCGCAAGGACGTCAGATAGCCGGAGCCGCCCGGCAGAATGCCTCGCCAGCCTGTATAGCGGTCGCCGTAGAACGCCCAAATGAACCGCCACAGAAGATTGATCGCCATGACGTAGCCGAACGACGCATGAATGCTTTTCAGCAAGATCTTGCCTCCAGCCGAAAGTCCTAGAGCGTCGTCGTTGAGGATGACGAGCCCGGTCGCAATGAGCGCGAGAACGGCGAGCGCATTGATCCAATGAAACCAACGCGTAGGCGCGTCCCAGGCAACGAACTCCTTAAACTCGGGAGCCACATCGGAGGATGGTCGTTGCGTCATGGTCGAACCTCTTGAAGCGCATTGGCCGCGGCCCGTCGCGGGCGTCCTTTAATTACACTCTCGGGCCGGAAGCGCCCAGCGGCGACGTTCTGCAGCCTATCGGAAAACAGTCACGGACGCGTCATACGTCTTAAATGACGTCCAGCTGACGTTGCGTCAGCAGAGGAGTATAATACTGAAAAAAGCCATTGCAATTTGGCCTATCCAGCGATCACGCCCCGTGAATGGCGTAATGCGAACCGGACTCTCGCGATGGAAGTTACGTGCACGACATCACACTGACTAGATCTTCAGAGGGTTCAGTGCTCACATTCACGATCGGTCTCCTCGGGGTGCGTGACGACCACCGAAATTTGTTCCTGTCCGACGCGGGATTGATGATGGCGATTTGGAGCGGCCCGCGCTGACGTTGCTTATACCGGGTGACATTCAACCCCGATGGATCTTGATTACGTGTCTCATCGATCCTTTGCTGTACTGGCCTTGAATTCGAAGGCTTCGAGGCATGCTCGCGCATATTTGCGTAGCGTCATGTATTTCTCAGTCGCCGTGACCAGCGGGTGCTCCTCGGCGATGTTGGCCAGGGGGCCCTCCTCGGGCTGACTCTCAAAGAGTTCATTTCAACCGGTCTTTCCTCGATCGTAAATCGTTGAACCGGAGATGAACAAAAGCTTCACCCTGGCTTCAGCCGAAAAGGACGAAGTTACTCCTCGGCAGGACGGGAAGCCTGTCATCAGGAGAAACGATCATGACCAAACGTCTTGTCTCTTTCGGCGCCATCCTTGCGATTTTTGCGTTGCCGCTGGCCGTTCATGCTCAGCCCACAGGCGGCGCAGCTGGCGCAGGCGAGTCGACCGGCACGGCGACGCGGGCGCTGGCCGGGGCGCCGGAGGGAGCCGGTGGAGCCGTTCTTTCGGCCGACCAGAGCGCAAAGATTCACGAATACGTCATGAAAGAGAAGAGGCCGTCCATCAAAGTGATGGAGAAAGTGGCTGTCGGCGCAATCCTGCCGCCCAGCATCGAGCTCTATCCGCTGCCGGCGGATTTGGGCGTGAAGAGCGATTATCGCTACAGCCTCGTGAACGAGCATACGGTCCTCGTCGAGGCGAAGACTCACAAGGTCACCCAGATCATCAATTGACGGGAAGGCCGAAGGAGAGCCGCTTTCGCGGTCGCTCTTCTTACGCCGCGGCAAATAGAGGGTTCTCACGAAAAACATTCGTGACGGGATGCAACGCAGCATCAAGGAGACTATGATGACCCGGTATAAGAAGGCGCTTTTGGCAATTGTCACTGCCTTGCCGCTCAGTTCGGCCTTGGCGATCTCGGCGACCCCTGCTTCTGCTCACGACGCCGGCCCTGTTATAGCCGGGGCGATTGGCGGGTTCGCGGCAGGCGCCATCATTGGAAGCGCGATGGGCCACGGCGGCTATTATCCCGCCTATTCCAGCGGTTACTACGAAGGAGGCTACTACCCTCGCCATGAATATTACGCCCCGGTCTATGCCCGGACTTGCTATTTGGAGCGTCGCCCCATCTACGACTCCTGGGGCGATTTCGCCGGCTACCGACGCATTCGGGTGTGTGACTGAAAAGCAGCGACGGCTTTCAAAATTATTTCAGGTTCAATTGACGAGGGCCACTTTTCGAAGGCATCCTATTGCGCATAGACGCGTGGATCCGTAGTAGCGCCTTCCAGCGGAATCAGGGGCAAGCGGTAGCGCCGTTTCTTGTCGAAGAGATCGTCAACCGCCTCCCTTATTTTACGGGCGCGCCGGGACCTTTGACTCACGACGCTGGCGCTCCGCCAGGATCTGACAGCCCCGGTGGTCGGTCATCGTTCGCCAACCGCGGATCTCTTCGCGTGTCCGCAGACACCCGACGCACCAGCCGGTCTTGCCGTCAATCTGGCAGATGTCGATACAAGGTGACTGAACAGTCACGCTAGGCCGACTTCGCTAAGGCTTGCGCCTCCGTCTTCCGCACAGCAGGTCCAGTGCTCTCGCGGTCAGCAGCCGGCAAGAGGCGCGCGGAGTTGAGGATAAACGCCATCTCCGATGCGACGTGGATGAAGGCGGCCATTAGCGGGTTCAATATGCCGACCGCCGCCAGACCGATCCCAACAACGTCGACAAGGATCGTGCCGGCGAAGTTCTGCCAGATGATGCGACGGGTGCGCCGGGCGATCACGAGCGTATCGACAAAGCAGACCAAGTCGTTGCCCAGGAGCACGACGTCGGCGCTCTCCCGCGCGACGTCGGTCCCGGAACCCATTGCGACCCCCACATCGGCTTCAGTGAGCGCCGGAGCGTCATTGATGCCGTCGCCTAGCATGGCGACCGAACGCCCCTGCGCTTTCAGCGTCCTGATCCGCGCCAGCTTCTCGTCCGGCAGCAGGTCGGCCTCCACCTCGCCGATCCCGAGGGATCGGGCCACAGCGTCAGCCACCGCCCTGGTGTCGCCCGTCAGGAGAACGGTGCGCAGTCGCATTCGCCCGAGCGCCTCGATCGCGCGCTTGGCTTCTGGCCGCACGGTATCGGCGACGGCGATGGCTAACACCCGGCCGTCGCGGGCGACGAAAATCTCGGACGCCGCCCATCGCCTGCGGCGAGGCCCGCCGGCATGCAAACGCCGTGATCGGTCATGAGCGCGCGATTGCCAACGTGGACAGTCGCGCCGCCGATAACCGCGGTGATGCCCCGGCCCGGCGTATAGTCGAAGCGCTCGGGCTCGACGATCGGGCGGCCCTGGTCGCCGGCGTGGGCTACGATCGCCTGCCCAAGCGGGTGCTCCGATCGGGCCTCGGCAGCCGCGGCCGCATCGAGAACCGCGTCGGACGAGACACCTTCCGCCGGAACGATCGCCTGAACTTCCGGCCGGCCAAAGGTGAGCGTGCCGGTCTTGTCGAGGACGATCGTGTCCACCCGGCCCAAGGCCTCCAGATAGCGGCCGCCCTTGATGATCGCGCCGAGCCGCGCCGCGCGACCGATGCCCCCCAGGATCGCGAGCGGCGTCCCGGCGGCGATGCCGCACGCGCCAGCCACGATCACGACCGAGATGGTCGAGCGCACGTCCCTAGTGATCAGGAACGTCAGCGCGGCCGACGCGAGCGCAAAGTAGACGAGGTAACCCGCCATGCGATCAGCGAGCCGCTGGACCGGCGCGCGCGAGCGCTCCGCATTCTCCACGGCTTCGATGATCTTGCCGTAACTTGTGTCGCGGCCAATCCTCTCGGCGCGGATCTCGAGCACGCCGGTCTGGTTGATCGAACCGGCGTAAACCGGCGCGCCGGCGGTCTTCTCGACCGGCATGGACTCGCCCGTAATCCGGGCTTGGTCGAGGAACGAATGGCCGCTCAGGACAATGCCGTCGACCGGCGCCCGGCCGCCCGGATTGACCAGCACCGCATCGCCGATCTTGAGTTCGTCAGCGTGAATGTCGCTAATGGCGCCAGCCCGCCGCACCGAAACCGAGCGCGGTAGGAAGTCGAGGAGATCCCCGATAGCCTTGCGGCCGCGAGAGACTGTCATGCCCTCCAAAACCTCGGCGACCAGCACGAACAAGGTGATGACCAAAGCGGTGAAGAATTCACCAATGGCGGCGGCGGCGGCGATTGCGATGGTCATGGACAGCTCCATGGTCATCCGCCGCTCAATAATGTTCTCGAACGCCTCCTTGCAGATTGGCCAGCCGCCGATCAGCAGGCCGGCGACGCCAATCACGCTGACGGCGGCCATAGGCTCCCAGACGCTGAACCAGACCAGCGCCGCGGCGAGCGCGACGAAGCCGATCCGCAGCGCCCCTGGCCACTCGAAGGCGTGGTCGTGATCGTGGCCATGATCATGGCGCCCGTTCGACTCGGCCGAGGGCGCAGTCGTTCGCGCTTGGGGCTCATCGGCGAGCATAGCGGCATCGGTTCGTGCATCGTTTAGCGCCATCGCGGCTGCTCCTCGTCATTATTTCAAGTAGGCGCGGACAACGTCGATGAGTTGTTCAGCGCCCCGGGCCCGCTCCGCGTCGGCGTCATGCGTCGGATCGGAGATGTGGATCCTGATATGATCCTCCATCACCTCGGCCATGAGGCCGTTGGCTGCTCCACGGACCGACACGACGAGTTGCATGACCTCGGCGCATCCAGCCTCGGCCTCCAGCGCGCGCTCGATGGCGTCCACCTGACCGCGGAGGCGACGGACACGGTTCAACAGTTTGCTTTTCTCTTTGACAGTGTGACCCACGCTCGCCTCAGTCTAATACCATAGGGGCTATGGTATTTTGGCAGGCAGACAATGTCCAGCACATCAAAATTCGAAGCCGACCGACATCTCCGCGGTCACTCGCGTTTGAGCGGCCGCTCTAGTGATGTTCACTTCAGACGCCACGCGACAGCCGTCTTAAAAATGCGAGATCAAGGTCCTCGCGTCGATCCAATCGCACACGCGCGGAAAGACATCCGCTAGTCCCAAAACGAGATGGTTGCCGCCGTTGTCGGGATGTCGTTAATTTTGAGACGGCATCTCACGTAATTTCAAGGCGATGGCCGATGCGTTAATTTGAGACAAATGCGTTAATTTGAGAGTCTTTTTGTGTGCACTGCGGAATCATGGTAGCCACCTTGCATGCAAGGTGGCTGCAAGGTGACTCGGCTTGGAAGCGCGCGCCGCACCCCGCAATGTGAGCAAACGGGATGGCGAGCGTTGCTATCTATGCTGACAGCGGCATGGGAAAGACAATGCTGATGCAGCATTTCCTTGACCAGCATAAGGCGGCCTTTGATCGCACTGCGGGCATCGAACGGATACCCGTACTGTCGATGCAGATGGTAAGCCGCCCCAGTGAGAAGCGCTTCTACACACAAATCATGGACATTATCGGGGCGCCGCCCAATCCCCGCATTAGTCTGGTCGATCTGGAAGTGGTCGCGCTTCGAATGCTCAAGCATATCGATCTCAAGATGCTTCTGATCGACGAGGCACACAATATTTTGGCGGCGACCTATAACGAGCAGCGCGCCATGCTAAACTTGCTGCGGTTCATCAGCAACGAATTGCGCGTCTCTGTCGTCTGCTTCGGAGTAGCCGATGCAAAGGAGGCGATCAGTGGCGACGCTCAGTTGGCGCGCCGGTTTCAGGAATATGCGCTTCCGCGCTGGAAGGCCGACGAGGAGTTCCAAGGGTTGGTCATCGGGGTCCGCGTAACCTACCGCTCCGGCGGCCTTCGATCTTGTCTACGCGGGCCTAAAACGCGTCCTTCAAGTATCAGACGGCATCACTTCTCACATTGTCGGAATGTTGCACGAAGCCCCAATTGTGGCGATACAGTCCGAACGGGAGTGCATTGACGACGACCTGATCAGCAACGTACAAGCGCCAGGCGAGTCCGAGATGCGATACGCATGACCTGGACCCTGGCGGACCCTCCAGCAAAGCCGCTGCCGGTTATCCTGAAGCCTCTCAGAGACGAACTGCTCTCATCATGGCTTCAACGTACAGCCTGCTTCTATAGCGTATCGGCGCACGACCTCTTGGTTCAATTTGGCGTCGCGCCGACAACCCAAATCCGAACGATAGATTTTGACCTTCCGGCCTCGGTTCAACACCGCCTGAGTTGGTGTCTCCGGACCAATACGCTTCGGATCCGCAACATGTGCCACTCGATTCCCATCGTGCGGGCTCAGAGGTTCGTGGCGATATCCGAAGCTGTTTCCCGCTGTGCCACCGGCGATCTCAGGTGGCAGGGCAACCCGACGACACGCCCAATCTTCCGCTCCTGGTTCGAAAGCTGGCAGATCTCTTGCGGTGTTTGCCGGCGGCCATTCCATATCCCGCAGAGCAGGAACGTAGAGGCCAAGGCGATTAAAAAGGTACCGGAGACACTCTGGCAAGATGCTATGGCTGGGAGCGCTCTGTTCGCGCAGTACATCAGCGGAAAACCATGCGGGATATTGCCGCCCAAAATTGTGTGGCTGCTGGCATCTGCGCCGATGCGCCGTCATGATGGCGGCGGAACCGGCTTCAGGTTGATCGTTCCCGAAAGCTCTCGTCCGGTTTTCGAAGCCATTCACTCCTCACCGCCTACTACAATTCGGACAAAGAACCCCTTCAAGCGGCTCACCCTATTGGCCGCATTTCATCGATTCGACCAGCATCCGGCTGCTTGGGTCGGCGAATTGGCTGAGGCGGCGACAGAGGCTGGGAGGAGGGCAATCTTTGCTGTGCTGGAAAACCTGCCCTCCACGATCCGCGACGCTCTGACCCACAGAGGCTGCCTGGGCAGGATCTCTGCTGGATACTTAAAGCACGCGAGCCGGGACATCGAACTGCACGATATCCGTCTCAAATTAGCTGTTAATTTGAGACAAATTGACCAAACTTGCCTCAAATTAATAGCTGTCGCATCGCAGCATCTACCCGAATCTCATATTTAACGACATCCCGACAAACAAGATCACTCGCCGATGGGCGAGACGAGGAACACGGCCTTCGGCGCCACGCGACCAGAGGACGGCGTCGGCCTATATTTTCGGGGCCATCTGCCCGGCCGAAGGAAAAGGCGCTGGGCTCGTTCTTCCCTGCTGCAACAGCGAGGCCATGGCTCTGCATCTCGAGGAAATCTCGCTTACAGTCGCGCCCGGCGCGCATGCCATCCTCATCCTCGATCAGGCCGGCTGGCATGTCTCGAAGAAACTGCCGGTTCCAGGCAACATCACGCTCCTCCCGTTGCCGTCAAAGTCACCCGAGTTGAACCCTGTCGAAAATATCTGGCAGTTCATGCGCGACAACTGGCTCTCGAACCGGATCTTCAAATCCTACGACGACATCCTCGATCACTGCTGCTTCGCCTGGAACAAGCTCATCGATATGCCCTGGAAAATCATGTCCATCGGAACAAGAGACTGGGCCTATCGGTCATGATCAAAGAGACTTGGTATTAGACCCCCATGGCGTCCAACAAAGCGCAATTGACCTAGATTCGGATCCTTCGAATCTCCCTGAGGAACTCGCTGACGGCGATCCCGCAAACTCTTTCACCGGATCCTCACCCGCAGGCCCTGGGCGCTCCGCCGCGTCGCCCGCATTGGCCCCGTCGACGGAATCGGGCTTGAATGGCGCCGGCCGCAACCGCGGTAGGTCATCCAGCCGCAAATGACGATAAGCTCTGGCGTCGCTCTTGAACGGGCAGACGGCCCACGGCTCGCCTTCCGCCGACCTCTTACCCACCGTCGCTTTTTCTGCTAGATTTCTCCCATGAGCGCGCTGCCCGAGATCCCAGTCCGGATGACCGTCGCGGAATTCTTCGCCTGGAACCCGCCATCGCCCCAGCTCTGGCAGTTGGTCGACGGCGAGCCGCAAGCGATGGCCCCGGCCAGCATCACCCATGGCGCGATACAAGCTGAACTTTGCAGCCTCATCCGCAATCACCTCGAGGCGCGCTCCAGCCCATGTCGCGTGATCACGACGCCCGGGGTGATCCCCCACGTTCAGTCCGAGACAAATGTCCGCATCCCCGACCTTGCTGTGACCTGTTCCGATTATGACTCTGAAGAAAGTGCTCTTGCCAACCCTGTCTTGCTGATCGAGATCCTCTCCCCGAGCAATCAAGCCGAGACCTGGGCCAATGTCTGGGCCTACACGACCATCCCGAGCGTCCAGGAAATCCTCGTGCTCAAGACGGCCTCGATCGGCGCCGAGCTTCTCCGCCGCAATCAGGACGGATCCTGGCCGAGCAAGCCCTTGACCATGGAGACCGGCGAACTGACGCTCGAGAGCATCAGCTTCAGCGTTCCTCTCGCCGCCGCCTATCGGACGACGCGGCTGGCGGCGAAGACATAGCAAAGGCTCCGATCACAAGATTCCCCACGCTCGATACCGCCCCCGCCCCGTGATCTCGCGGAGGCCAAGTTCGGCGACCATGTCTTGCGCCGCCCGCGGCGTTACGCCGAGTTCGGCCGCGATCATGCCGGCCGAGGCGACCGGCCGCGCGAGAATGAAATCGACCAAAGCGGGCAAGCGGGAGCTGGAACGTTTGCCCTTGAGCTTGCCCTCCAAGCTCCGTCGGGCGAGCAGCCAGCGGTCATGATCCTTCATGCCGGCCTCGGCCCCCATCGCGATCGCCTCCAGGAAGGCGTTGAGCCGCGTCAGCCGATCAGGGGACCGCCGCTTCTCGCGCCGGATGTGGCGCAGCCCGGAATTCAGGCAAAGGAGATGCGCTCGCGTCTTCCGCCGCTCCCGAAGCAGCGCAGGAACCAGCAGATTGCCGAGCCAAACCTGACGCTCGAGCGGCGGATTGGTCTCCCAGGCGTCCCACAGCAGAGCCGCCGCCAGGATGGGAGGATCGGATTGGGACGCCGCGGCGCCGCTCCGCCAGGCCTCCAGCTTCTCGCCATCCTCCCAATCCGGATCATAAATGAGGGATCCCGCACGAGCACGAGCCTTGCTGCGACCAGGCCTCCGGCGAGGAATTGGTTGCTGCTCTCGAGCGCGCGATCCAGCGCTGCGAGCTCCTCTGCGAGTGGGTCTGCAGCGGCATCGTCGGTTGAGCCCGGCGCTGTCTCGTCCCCGCAATCCGCCGCCTCGTCCGCGCGCGTCGCGTCCGCGGACTTGCTATCGCCATCGCCGCGAAGAATGGCGAGGCGCTCTGCGCTCATGGCCCAATCCGGCGCGCCGCCGGCGATCCGCCGACGGGTCCGCAGCGCCGCCTGGGCGCGGGCCAATTCATGCGTCGGCGAACGAACGTCCATCCGCGCGTCATGCAGGACGAGATCCTCGATGGTCACGAGCTCGCCGGCGAGCCAAAGGCTGGCGCAGGCGTCCTGAAAATGCGTCCGGCTGATCCAGCCCTCAGCGATCGGGCTCGACCGCAGCCGTTCGTCGAGCCGGGCGAGCGCGTCTTCCGCGGCGGCGAGCGGACCTGAGATTTTATCCCAAGGGATCGACATAGGATTAGTTTGCTCCCTCATCTGCCGCATCTGCTTTCCAGGGTTTCAGCCGATGCCCGTTGCCCGATGTCATTCGCCGCGCAGTTTTGCGGCGGCGCGGTCGCTGTTCAATCCCAAATTTCTATCTGACAAACCTTCATGTTCCTATGTGGTTGGGCCTTCTTGAATTGAATTCAGTCTGAGAAAAAACAGCGCCCGCTTTTGATTAAGCGCCTCACCTTGAAGTCCTTGCGCAAAACCGGCCGCTATTCTTGACGACGCGGCCGCCGCGCCCAACAACTTAAAGCACACCATTGGTTTTCCGTGCGGTTGGCGGGATTGAAGGCGGGGAGATATTATACAATGGCTCACGGACCCACCAATGCTTCCGTCGCTTGCCTCGGCTTCCTGGCTTTGACGCTCTCCGTCGTGTCGCCGGCCGTTCCCGCCGCCGCGCAAGGTGGATTCTATTCCGGGTATCAAGCTTACCCCTACCCTTATTATGAACCCGCGCCGACCTATCCCGACGCCTACCCCGCCGACCCTGCTATATCCCGCCGGCCGGGCCGCCATAGCAAGCCCTCCGTCTATCGCGAGCCCGTCTACGATGCGCCCTGGGAGCAGCAACCGCCGGCCCAAGCCGACTGCGGGTCTTCCGATCGTGAGGATCCCGAGCGCGGCGTCGATCAGAACCAAACAACGGCCGCGGTGGTGCGGAACCCGACCCAGGAGTCACCGGGAACGATCGTCGTCGACATTCACTCCCGTCATTTGTATCTGGTCCAACCCGATGGCTCGGCGATTCGATACGGAATAGGCGTCGGACGCCGAGGTTTCGAATGGAAGGGCGTCGCCCATGTCGAGCGCAAGGCAGAATGGCCGTCCTGGTTCCCGCCGAAAGACATGTTAAGTCGGCGCCCCAATCTGCCCGACCACATGGGCGACGGCCTTGATAATCCGCTTGGCACACGCGCGCTCTATCTTTACCAGGGCGACAAGGACACGCTGTTTCACATCCATGGAACCAATGAGCCGGAGACGATCGGCAAGGCGGCGTCCTCCGGCTGCACCCGTATGATGAAAGCTGACGCGATCGATCTTTACAAGCGCGTCGAGGTAGGAGCCCGAGTGGTCGTGCACTAACGGCGCAGACTTAAGGCTTTCTCAATACGACATCCGGACACCGCATGATTTCGCGTTCGCGCGGCCGTCGATCGCGAAGGACAGGACAAAGCAACAGAGTCCAACCGTGACCGAGATTTTGCGCCCGCCTTGCTGCTGTTCCTACCCGTTTTCTCGACGACGACAACCGCGTCGGCGACCGCGAATGACTTACTGCGCTCGAAACACACTTGCACGATGGAAGCCAAGTTAATCCCGGGGGCGGTTCCGTCAGCCGCACCGGACCGAATTGCGAATTCGCCCCGCGCCCTTCATCTCCAACCTTTGCGACAAGCGATATAGCAGGGCGAATTATCCTTTGTCCTGTCACTTCGAGGCGAAGGTTCCGCGAAACTGGAACGGAAAAGTTCTTACAAAAAAGTGCGATGTTTTTCCGGCGTGAGCCGGGAACGTCCGCCGTGACCACCGGAGTTCAGCGGAAGGTTTGTCATTTTCTGTACGCTTGAGACCGGCGTAAACCTGGGGCGATATGGGATCAGGGACTTTGGTGAGGCTGGAAACGAGGTGAAGCGTCGCTCAACGCTAAGCGATCGAAACGCCCGCGTTACCGTGATATGGCAGCGGAACACATGTTTTAGACGGCCTCTCTTCTCCACGAGGGGTTGCTCGCATAGACGATCGATGACCCGGCTGCGAAACGCGCTACATGCTGCTATGGTTGGAAGCCCCGCCCTCGGACGCGCCTTCGCCATCGCGCAGAGCTCAAGCCCGGCAATTGCCGCCCAAGCAATTAAACCTTGAATAGGCCTATGCTCAACCTCGATCCTGTGATCCTGAGTCTCGCTGTCGCTGTTGGGATAGGGCTCATGATCGGCGCGGAGCGCGAACGCCGGAAAGAAGAAAGGTCCGCGCCCGCTTCCGCGGGCCTTCGCACGTTTGCGCTCGCATCGTTGAGCGGGGCGCTCTGCGCCATCATTGGCGGCGAACCTTTGCTTGCAGTCACAGTTGGGGGAGTTTTCGCCCTGACCGGCTTCGCCTATTGGCGCGGATATGAGGAAGATCCTGGTCTTACAACGGAAATTGGTCTTGTTGTGACTGTGCTCCTCGGAGGGCTCGCAATGACCCGCCCGGGGCTTGCGGCCGGCGTCGCCGTCGCCGTTGTGATCATGCTCGCGGCCCGATCGCCGCTCCACCGCTTTGTTGGCTCCGTCCTCAGCGTAGATGAGGTCAGGGACGCGTTAATTTTCGCGGCCACGACGCTGATCGTGTTGCCGCTCCTGCCGGACCGGCAAATGGGGCCCTTTGCTGCCGTCAATCCCCACGCGATCTGGATCGTTGTGATCCTTGTCATGGCGATTGGAGCTTTTGGCCACATTGCCGTTCGTTTTCTTGGACCGCGTTTCGGCGTTCCGATCGCGGGTCTCGCATCGGGGTTCGTTTCCAGCAGCGCGACAATTGCCGCCATGGGGGCGCGGGCCGTCGAAACGTCCGCCCTTTTATCGCCTGCGGCGGCGGGCGCTATTCTGTCAACGGTCGCGACCGTCGTCCAGATGGCGTTGCTTCTCGCTGCAACCAATCTGGCAACCTTGCAGGCGCTCGTCACATCGCTCGCTTGCGCGGGCGTAGCCGCCGTCTCCTATAGCCGTTTCTTTGCTGTGCGCGCCTTTCAGGGCGATTCCGGTAATGTTAGCGAGCGTGGTCAGGCGTTCAGCCTCTGGACCGCATTCGGCTTTGCCGCCATGCTTGGCGGGATCTTGCTTGCCTCACGGGCGATGGACGAATGGTTCGGCGAGGCTGGCGTCATTGCGACGACGGCCGTCGTCGGTTTCGCCGACACCCATTCCGCCGCGATTTCGGTCGCCACATTGGTCGGTGAAGGGAAAATGATGGCTTCAGACGCGGCGTTTCCCATTTTGATCGCGTTCTCGACGAACACGATCACAAAGCTTGTTGTCAGCGTAGTCGCCGGCGGAACGGCATTCGCCCTTCGCGTCATTCCAGGGTTGCTCCTGGTGAACCTTGCGGCATGGGCAGGGTGGTTGCTGCGATTTGTCTGAGCCTGGCGCTCCGCAAGGCCGATCATCAGCGCTTCGTGCGTCAGTCTTCGGGGGCGAAGGTCGAGGCGCAAGAAGAGCTTGTCCGCGCCAGAGATTTGTACCGCCGCGCTCGCCGCGGAGATCAGAACCGCCATCTCCAGCCAAAATTTGCGCCAAGGCCTTTGTGCCCCGCTGTGCGACCAATGACCTCAAACCGCTCTCGCTCGCGCTAAAGCCAGAATCACCTCTTTGGCGCTCCCTACAGAGGGCTTGAAGCCGCGCCCGCGTCTTGCCTGAAACGCGCGCCTTCGCCGACAATCACTTCATCGCCCGGCTGCAGATCGCCCTTGAGGATTTCCGTATAGACGCCATCGTCTAGGCCAAGCTCCACTGGGAGCGCGGTTGGCTTTCCATCGCGCAGAATCCAAAGGCGCGGACCGTCGGGCGATGTCCTTGGATCGGCGCCGTCGCTCGCAACCGCGGGATTCCCGGGCGAATAGCGCAAGGCTTGATTCGGCGCGCGGAGGACATCGTCGCGCCTCTCGGTCACGATCCTGACCGTCGCCATCATGCCGGGCTCGAGCAAAAAATCTGGATTAGGCGCGGCGATGACGATATCATGGGTCGCGACCTGCTCAGACGTCTGCAACGATGGCCGGATTTGCGCCACTTCTCCGGCGAAGTGACGGTTCGGGAATGACACGACCCGGAACGTGGCCTTGTTCCCGAGCTTCACCTCGTCGATGTCCTTTGCGCGGACGTTGGCGGCGATGTGAATGACGGCGAGATTTGATCCGACGAGGAAGAGCGGCGTCTGTGAGCCTGCTGAAACCGTCTGGCCTATTTCGACGCTGCGTGCGACCACTGTTCCATCGACGGGCGAATTGACGTCGGTATTGCCGAGGTTGCTCTCGGCGGCATGAAGCGCTGCTTGGAGCTTCGCGACCACCGCCTCGTCGAGTTTCGTCTGCTCTTGCGCCTGCGCATAGGCCTTGCGTGATTTGTCGCGCGCCTTGCGGGAAATGGCGCGATGGTTGGCCGGAACCTCATGGCGGTCTAATTCCGCTTTCGCTTGGGCGAGATCGGCTTTGTCCATTTGGAGCCGAGCGTCGGCTGCCGCGAGATTGGCCTTGGCCTGATCGACGACGATCTGATAGGGGCGCGGGTCGATTTTCGCGCAGAGCTGCCCCGCCTTCACTTTAGTATTGGCGTCGCAATAGAGCGCCTGGATCACGCCCGACGCGTGAGCGCCGACCGGCGCGGTGGCCGTCGGATTGACGCCGCCGCTGGCTGTCACTGTGTGGACGATCGCACCGCGATCTAGCTTCTGCGTCACGTATCGAGCGCCAGCGTCACGATGCAGGGACCAATAGAGTCCGCTGCCCCCGACAGCCGCCAGAACGGCGAGGGCGGCAGCTGCCGTGCGCCACCCCAAGCTGCTCTTGTGGGCGCTTTGCAGAGCGTCTTGGATCGTATCTGAGCGTTCACCGATCGCGCGCGGCTTCCCGACCTCATGCGATGGCGCCTCGGACCGCCAGTCAACAGCTTGTTCGTAGATGTCTTCCTCCTGGGCATTGTGCATGCGCACGAGGGATTCAATTGATTCGATGATGCGTTGGGCGTCCCGGATCAGGTATCGGTCGGATTCGTCTGGACGGAGCCCATCCGTCAGCCGCGCGAGGAGCTTCGCCAGGTGAAGAATCTCACGATGAGCGCGGCTCATGGCGCAAAGCCCATGGCCATCTGCGAGGAAACTCGCGAGTCGGGGATAGACCGAGCTCTCGTCGTCGCGCTCGTGTTCGACGATTTCCTGGCCAACGATGCGATTGGCCTCGACTATGCATTCTACGGCCGTCCCCGCAGCGGCGTCGTCTAGCGCATCTGCGATCTGGCGCAGGCGGTCGAGGCTCGCCGCAAGTCTTTGGTGATCCTCGTGCAGAATTCCCGCGGATTCCGCCGGCATGGCGAGCCGGCGCGGCGCTCGACCCGGACTCAGCGCCCGCAACGCATTGAGGATCACGGCGACATCGATGGCCTCTTGGGTGAGCGCTCCGGCGACGGGGGTCAGCCAGCCAAAGGCGGCGGCCCCCATGGCCACGCCGGAAAGCGACATCCCGACGACAATGCTTTGCAAGGCGATCGCGCGCGTGCGCTGCGCGATTTTGACCGCGTCCGAAACGCGATCGAGCCGATCGACGAGGATCACCACATCGGCCGCCTCGGAGGACGCGCTCGCGCCGCGCGCGCCCATGGCGATGCCGACGTCGGCCGCCGCCAAGGCGGGAGCATCATTGATGCCGTCGCCGACCATCAAGGTCGGGTTGAGCCGCTGTTCGATTGCGACGGCGTCGACCTTGTCGGAGGGACGCGGTCTGCGAGCACTTCGTCGAGGTCGAGCGCGGCGCCGATCGTCTCGGCCGCGTCGGCGCGATCCCCAGTCACCATCACGATCCGCGCCACGCCCGCGGCCCGCAGGGCCTGGACGGCCGAGGCGACTCGCGCCGCAATTCGTCCGCGAGCAGCAAAGCGCCGACCGCGCGCCCTTCCACGGCAACGAAAACACTCAAGGCGGAGCGCCAGGAGGCCCGCCGAAGCGCCCGGCCCGCCCATTCTTCCGGCCGCCCCGCGCCATGGACGATAAAGCTGATAGGAGCCGACCCGAACCTTTCGGCCGCCGACAACGCCCTCGAGCCCGGATCCCATGGTCTCGAAGACCTTTTCCGGGATCTCCAGGACAGGCCCTTGCCGCGCGGCGGCGACGATGGCCGCCGCCACGACATGCTGCGAGGCTTGCTCGAGAGAGGCCGCGAGCCGGGGCGCTTCATTCGGGTCTTCGCCGGAGCGGTCTCGACGGCGACCAATCGGGCTCCGCCGACGGTCAGAGTGCCCGTCTTGTCGAACATAACCGTATGCGTTCGCGCGAGCGCTTCGAGCGGGCCGCCGCCCTTGATCAAGATGCCGCAGCGCGCCTGGGCGGCCCCGGCGATGAAGGCCACGGGCGCGGCCAGGATCAAAGGACAGGGCGTCGCCGCGACGAGCACCGCCAGGCCTCGAGCGGGGTCATGTGAAAGGATCCAAGCCGCGCCCGCCACCAGAAGCGTCACGGGAAGAAGAAGCAGCGCAAATCGATCCGCCATCCGCATGAAGGGAGCCTTGGCGGTTTGCGCCGCCGTGACCATTTTGATGATGCCCGCGTAGGTGCTGTCTCCAGCCGTCGCCGAGGCCTGCATCTCGAAGGTTTCGCCCGCATTGATCGCGCCGCTCAGCGCCGCCCCGCCGGCCCGACGCGTGACCGGAATGGGCTCTCCCGTCACGGCCGACTCGTCGAGGGAAGCGCTCGCGCTGGTGACCAGTCCATCGACCGGAACCACCTCGCCGGCCTGCACCAGAAGCGCATCTCCGATCGAAATCTGGTCGATCGGCGCATCTTCGATGGATCCTTCGATCCGCCGATGCGCGATCCGCGGCGCGCGATCGACAAGCAATTTCAGATTTCGCTCGGCCCGCCCCACCGCGAAATCCTCCAGCGCGCCGCCGCCTGCATACATGACGGCGACGACTGCCCCGGCCAGCGTCTCGCCGAGCGCCAGAGCTCCCAGCATCGACAGGAGCGCGATTGCGTCGACTCCCATTCTGCCGGCCCGAAGGTCGCGAATGATCGAGAGGACGAGGCTTGCAGCCACGGGAACCGTCCCCGCAGCCCATATCCACCGCGCTAGCCCGGTGCGTCCCGCGACAGCCACGGCGAGTCCGACCCCAAGCGCCGCCAACGCGATGATGATGAGGGCTCGGCGCACCCTCCGCTCGTCGATCATCGCCCCCACTGTCATACAAGTTCAATCATTTGGCGTCGGACCTCTGTTTCGCTAGAGACGTTGTCCGCGACCTCGCCGGTCTTGGCCACCACGGAGCTAATGCGCGAACCGGCTTTGGGCTCAATATGAAAGAAGAACCGGCAGCTCCGCCTCGGTAAGCATGTCGCTGGTCACGCCGCCGAGCACCATCTGCAAAAGATGTGGATGCGCATAAGCGCCCATGACGAGCATACTGGCTCTCGCCATTGTAGCGTGATCTCGGAGAGTTTTCGCTACGTCGCGATGTTCGGTTTGCAGCTCCGTGACGGTCACGCTCTTGGAGTGGCGCGAAAGGTGAGCCGCCAGGTCCGCCCCGGCGATGCTTTTCGACGCATCAGGGGAGACGCACAGGATTTCGATCTGTTGGGCCCGCGTCAGAAGAGGCAGGGCGTCCCCAACCGCTCGCGCCGCCCGAGCGCTTCCGTCCCAGGCGATCATGATCTTGTCGAACTCGACGCCGCCATCCCAATAGGGCGGGATGACGAGCACTGGGCGGCCGGACGTGAACAGCATTGCTGAGATCAGGTCGCTGTCGAGGGAAAAACCATATGTCGGCCGGGAAATGATAACGATGTCGCTCGGTCTCGCCGCCACGGCTAGGCTGTTATTCGTGGCCGGATAGGATTGCTGAACGATTTGGAACTCGACGGTTACGCCCGCAGTCGCTGCGGCGGTAGTTATTCTCTTTTCGGCGTCCTCGGCACGTAGCCGCCGCTCAGCATTGATCTCATCAACGACTGCATGAGCCAGCGGGACAAATCCGGCGCTCGGGATGCGGAAAATAGGCGCCGCAATCAAGACAGAGAGATGAGCCCGCTCGAGCGCGCAAAAGGCAATGGCGTAGTTTTCGGCGGCGCCGCTTTCCTCCAAAGGCTTTGGGGTCACTTCACCGAAACTCAGGCCGAGGCAGACACTCTTAAATGGCATATGGGCATCCCCTCCTCATGGAGAGCCCACCCTGGGCTCACCGTCATGTCGTGTCTTTGACATTGCTCAAACGGCGCCCGTTTGGCCACCGCAAATCATCAGCAGAGCAAGGCCAGCCGTCAAAGCTCGACCTTTTTCTCCGGGGTGATTACCGGCTCGACGTACAGAACTTCGATCGCAGTGATGAAGAACAGCGCCAACGGCGCGGCTAGGAACACCGCTTGCGGGCCGAGCAGGAGCCCGCAAGAGATGACCGAAAGCAAGCTCACGACAGGGGGCAGCGCCGTCGCCTCCGATTGGATGATCGGCGTGATGAAGTTGCCCTCGATGAAATGCACAGCGACATACATAGCGATCACCGCGGCGGCGTAATAGGGTCCTTGGGCCAACGCGAAGAGCGTCGCAGGCACAGCGGCGATCACCGCGCCGACATAGGGCACGAATGAGAGCAAGCCGCCTACAAGGCCAAGGACAAGAGCCGCTCTAATGCCGAGCGCCCAGAGCCCGAGGCCCGAGAGAATGCCCACGGTGGCCATCACGGCCAACTGGCCGGCGAACCAGCGGCCGAGTATGTTCGCCTCCGCATCGAATAGCCTCGATACGCGCGCTCGCATGGCGGGAGACAGCAGACGGAGGATCCCGATCTTATAGCGTTGCGGCTGCGCCGCCAAATAGACCGCGATGATCGCCATCACGACAAGCGATCCGGCAGCCGCCACCGAAGTTCGAACCGAGGCGGCGAGCGCGCTAGCGATCCATCCGGTTGGCCCCGAAAGATCGGCAGTCTGAAGTTTGGCCAGCAAATCGCGCGCATAGGGCCGCGCTTCTATCTGATCGGTCAGCCATTGGAGGCCGGTCGGGATTTTCCGCGCCACTTCATCAAGTTGTTCGCCGATGGCGGCGCCAAAGAACCATCCAATCGCCCCGATCAAGATAAGTCCCGTCAGCACGACTACGGAAAAGCCGGCGGCATATCCAATCCGCATTCGATTCCCCAAAAGTCTTGCAACCGCGCTCATGCCAATCGCAAGCACAAGAGCGCCAAACAAAATCAATACAACGTCTCGCAATATCCACGCGGCAACCGCAGCGCCGGTCATCGCGAGCAACAACGCCGCTTTCTCTATGAAGAGTCCAAGCGTGTTTCTGTTCGAAGCCTGATCATCCCGCCGCATGCTTGGCGCCGCCTCCTGATTGGGGTGCCCGTTTCATCGTCAACAACGAGGCGAGCCTTACGCGATCTGCTCCGCTACTCGCTCGAAACGCAAAGCGTTGCCGCGGCCGCTCGATTTACTATGCGCTAGAGCTCAATGGACGCGCGCCGCCATCAAGGGGGTCCTTCTGTTGGAACGGCAATTGGGGCTCGCATATAGACAAACCCCAATAAAGCCGTTGAAGCGTATTAAACTCCACTCAATTCTTTGGCGTCAATGTCGGAAGCAGCGATGCGAGTTTCTGGTCTCTGCTGAAATAGGTCACCATCAGCACGACCATCGACAGCGTCGCTATTAATCCGGACAGCGCGCCAATAATCGCCGGCGAGGACTCGCCGGTTTCGTGGCTGAGATCGTGTCCGGCCAGCCCTCCAATCAGCGAGACAATCAAGATATTGATCAGAACAACGCGGGGAAACTTATCGGCCGCAGCATCGACGATCAGACCCTGGGGGAGCAATTTCAAAGCAACCCGGCGCACGACGCCCGCAAGCAAAACAGCGATAAATCCGGAGGCGAGGCCTATCGTTACCCCATTAGTTACGAAAGCTCCCAAGAGAAGTCCGATAAGTGCGCCGCCTATGACCCCAGCGCCTAAGACCAATACAACATAAATTGACGTAAAACCGCGATCCATAATGCGCCTCCTGTTTTAATTGGCTTCGAAGTTGTAAATCATATCAAAACCCGGTGATGGTCGATCCATGTCAGCATTAAGCCAAGGAGTGATTGGCGTACCTTATGAACCACCGCTTTAGGGTCGGAAAGGACCGATAGTGCAGAAGTTGAGACTTGTTCGGGTTGATTCATCCTTATGCTCATTCGCATGAGCGTCATAAACCGCATCCACTTTGCGAACCATCTACACCCTATAGCCACAAACCCCAGCTGGGAACGAAGCGATGATGCGCGCTTCGTGCTGAACCCAGGCTGAATCGCTATTGGCAAAGCCCGATATTTGGCGAGCTCGACGAATTTTATGTTCGTAAGCGTGAGCCGACCGACAAGGACGCTTTCAATGCAATCGCGCGGCGTAAACGAGAAATGCCGAGACCAGAAACGATCGGTCCAAACCAAGGATAGGACTGTTCAGGCCAGATTCAGCTCGAAGCGCGTAGATATCTCTCCTGCGACCAATCACTGGGACCGCAACGGAGATCGAAATGCGCGACTACATTATGCCTGCCGTTATTGCGCTCGTGATGTTCGCGGCGCTGCCCGCCTTGGCGGAGCCGCCCATCCATGACAGCACTCGCAAGGATCTCGAAGACGCGATGAAGGGCGAAGCCTTCGCCTACCTCAAATATCTGGCGTTCGCGGAACAGGCTCGGAAAGACGGGCATCCAGACATTGCCGAGCTGTTCGAGAGAACGGCGAAAGTGGAGCGCGAGGAGCACTTCGCGGAGCACGCCGAGCTCGCCGGGCTCGTGCGCAGCGATGCAGAGAATCTCGGCGACGCGATCAAGGGCGAGAATTACGAGACCACGACAATGTATCCCGACATGGCGAAACGCGCCCGCGCGGCTGGGGATAAAGACGCCGCGAAACACTTCGAGGAGGTCTCCGGCGACGAGGCGACGCATCGGGATCGATTTAAAGCTGAAAGCCTCAAGCTCGAACGGAAATAGGCCAGCGCGAATAGGCGCGCGGTCCGTTCCTGCGACGCCTGGTAAACATTCAACTCGGAGGAATTCGCATGTACAAGCACCTTATGATCGCTGCCTGCATTGCCGTGTTGGGAGCCGCGGCGACAAGCGCCGGGGCGTCGGAGCTCAGCCGGCTTTGCGCCGCGAAAGCCGGCATCACGCCTGTTAGAATCGATGACGCCAAGATCAAAGAGATCCTGTCCGAACGCGGCTATACTCAGATCAAAGGCCTAGGCGAGGAGGAAGGCTGCGTCGAAGCCAAGGGCCTCGACAAGGATGGCAAACGGTTTGAGGTCTACCTGCACCCGCATACCGGGGACATCGTCCGGGTGCGCTGAGATGGACAAGGCGATGATGCGCGATGCGACCGAACCGACCCTGAACATGATCCCCGTCTGGGATCCGCTCGTTAGGATATTCCATTGGACGCTCGCCACATGTTTCATCGCCGCCTATCTCCTGACCGAGGGCAATGGCGCCATGCATCAGGCCTTCGGCTATCTTGCCGGGGGTCTGGTCGCCCTGCGCATCGCATGGGGCTTCGTCGGACCTCCGCGCGCCCGTTTCGCGGATTTCGTTCCTTCCCTGAGAAGCCTATTCGTCTATGTTCGAGACATGCTGCGCGGACGTGAGCGGCGCTTCGTCGGCCACAATCCAGTTGGCGGCGTGATGATCCTGGCGCTGCTTGCTCAGATCGCGCTTCTGGCCCTCACCGGATGGCTGATGACGACCGACGCCTTTTGGGGCGTCCGCTGGCTGCAGGACCTTCATGAGGCGATTGCTCATCTTGCCGCAATTTGCGTCTGCGTCCATGTTGGCGGAGCGATCGTTGAGAGCATCCGTCATCGCGAGAATCTCCCGCTCGCCATGATAACGGGGCGCAAACGTGCTTGAGACCCGCGCATTAATTTTGATCGTCGCCGCCGCGGCGGCGATCGCCGCAAGCCGCGCGATCGCCGCGGATGACCAGGATCGCGCATTATCGGCTCTTGAGGCGCGTCAAATCCTGCCGCTTAGCGAAATCTTGGCGCGCGCCCGACTGGGCGATGACCGCTTGCTTCGGGCTGAACTTGAGCGGGAAGACGGCCGTTATGTCTATGAGCTTCGTGTGATTGCGGCGGATGGAACGATTAGGCTCAGACATCTCGATGCGCGCACGGGGGAGATTTTGCCTGACGGAAAACTGTCCGACCATCCGGTCGGACGCGCGCTGGACGAGGACGATTGATGCGCGTGCTGATCATCGAGGACGACCGCACCTTGTCGGCTCAGCTCAAGCAAGGCCTGGAGCGCGAGCTTTTCACCGTTGACGCGGCGGCGACCGGAGAGGACGGAGCCTATCTCGGGGCGGAGGAATTCTACGACGCGATTGTTCTCGATCTCGGCCTACCCGATAGAGATGGGCTCGACATCTTGAAGAAATGGCGGGCGGCGGATCAAAAGACCCCGGTTCTTATTCTGACCGCGCGTGGAGATTGGCACGCGAAAGTCGTCGGCCTCAATGCTGGCGCGGATGACTACCTCGCAAAGCCGTTTGAAATTGCCGAAGTCGCGGCGCGGCTGCGCGCCTTGATCCGTCGGGCGCATGGTCAGGCAAGCCCGATTCTGCGCTGCGGCGGCCTGGAGCTGGATCTGGCGGCGGCGGAGGTGCGGCGCGGTGGACAGGCTATTCGGTTGACCGCCCAAGAGTTCAAGACGCTCGCCTGCCTGATGCGCCACGCCGGGAGCATTGTCAGCCAAGCCGAATTGATCGACGCTCTCTACGCGCAGGATTTCGATCGCGATTCGAATACGATCGAGGTGTTCGTCGCGCGGCTCCGGCGCAAGCTCGGCGCCGATGCGATCGAGACCGTGCGTGGGTTTGGCTATCGCCTGAGGTCGCAATGATCGGCATGCCCAGATCGCTGCGCGGGCGCGTCCTGTCTAGCTCCTTGTTGGTTTGCGCGCTGACCTTTGGCGTGGCGGATGCGCTTTTGGTCCATCTGTTTCGCAGCGAAATCGAGCGACGCTTCGACGCCGAGCTCTCGGCGCATCTCGACCAGCTGCTCAGCCGAGTTGGCCAGGACTCTTCCGGCGCTCTAGTCATCGGGGGGGCTCTCGCGGACCCGCGCTTCCTGCAGCCCTATAGCGGCTTCTATTGGCAGGTCGAGGATCAAACCGGCAACCGGATACGCTCCCGTTCGCTCTGGGACGCCGTGCTTCCTCTACCAGTTGACGCGCCTACCGACGGTGAGGTTCATCGTCATGAGCTCGCTGGCCCCAACAGCCAACGATTGGTCGCGATTGAGCGCCGCGTGACCTTGCCTGGCTATTCTCAAATTGTCCGCGCCGCCATCGCCGCGGACGTCGCCGACCTCGAAAAATCCATCGCTTCCTTCTCGTATGTTTTGCTTGTGACTTTCGCCGCGGTTGGGGTTGGCCTCTCTGTCCTTGTCGCCGGACAAGTTTGGATGGTGTTTCGCCCGCTCGCGCGGCTTCGCGCCCGAGTTATGGCCGTGCGAAACGGCAGAAGCGGCCGAATTGATGGCGCCTTCCCCTCCGAAGTCACGCCATTGGTGGAGGATATGAATGCGCTCCTGGCGCATAGCCGGGAAGTCGTCGAGCGTGGGCGGCTGCAGGCCGGCAATCTAGCGCACGGTCTCAAAACACCCTTGGCGATTCTCGCGAACGCGGCCGATGCTCTCGGCGGCGGCGAAGCTTCAGAAACGGTGCGCACGCAGGCGGTCGCGATTCGGCGCCAGGTCGATCACGCCTTGGCTCGCGCGCGCGCCGCCGCCGCGGCGGGCGTTCCGGGAATTCAATGTGACGTCGCCGGTCGCGTATCGGAGGTCCTGCGGGCGATGGCAAGCCTCTATCGCGACCGCAATCTCGATCTTGACGCCACACTCGTACAGCCGACCGAGGTCTCGGTTGATATCCAGGACGTTGACGAAATGCTTGGCAATCTTCTCGACAATGCGTGCCGCTTTGCGGATAAGAAGGTTCGTGTTGCCGCCGTGCTGGACGACGCCAGCTGCATCATCACGATCGAGGATGACGGACCGGGAATGGCGGCGGCCGTTGCGCAGGAGATTGTCCGCGGCGCGCTCCCCCTCGACCGAAGCCGGGGCGGCGCGGGTCTCGGCCTTGGCATCGTCCGCGACCTCGCCCGGGCCTACAAGGGCGAGTTGCGCCTTGGTTGCTCAAGCCTCGGCGGTTTGGCGGCGATCTTAGTCCTTCCACTTGCGCCGACCGCGATTGGGAGCGCGTCTGAAGACCTACGCAATGTGACGCGATGCTCATAATGTCCGACTTAAGACGCGTCACGAACACTATAGGCGCCTCATGCGCCGTGAACCTTCGGCCACAGACTTTGGATGGTTTCTTGTGCAAGGACGCCGTCTCATAGATGCCTCCAGCAAGGATCACACTAGCGGCGAAGAATGGACACTTTATGGGGTTTGTCTTGCGAACGTCCAATCCAAATGGCGCGGACGCCTGCCCAATCGTCAATCTGGCCGGCGCGAGGAAGAGTCATGGGCGCGATCGTCGCAGTGTGGGCAAAGCGCAGTTGAAGGATTGCGCGAGATGAGATGTTTCAGATGAAGCGGATATTCGCAATCATGGGCGTTCTGGCCCTAGGGGCCGCATTGGGCGGCGTGGCGCTGCAAGTCTCTCCGGGGGCTCGAAGCGTATTCGCCTGGATAGCTCCGCCCCGGCACGAGAAGCAGACTTCGACGCAAGCCGAGCCGGCCGTGCAGAAGGATGCATCCTCGCCGTCGGCAAGCAAGGGTGAGCCTGGGAAGCCGCCAGACGGCTTGATTACCATGGCCTCCGAGCAGATTGAGGCCCAGGGAATCGAGATTGCCATTGTCGAGAAGGGCATTCTTGCGCGCCGGCTCACCGTGCCCGGCACCGTCACCCTTGACATGGATTTGGTCGCCCGTGTGCCTGGCAGGGTGGTCGGCACGGTCACTCAATTGCGCAAACGATTGGGAGACTCCGTAGCCCAAGGCGAAGTCGTAGCCGTTCTCGACAGCCGCGAAGTCGCGGACGCAAAAAGCGAATATCTAACCGCATCGGTGGGCTTCGATCTACGGAAGACGATGTACGAGCGCGCGCAGATTTTATGGGCCAAAAAGATCTCGGCCGAACAGCAATATCTTCAATCGCGCGCCACCTTTCTGGAGGCGGAGCTCAGGCTCGATCTTGCACGGCAGAAGCTCTCCGCGCTCAAACTGGACCCGGCTGAGGTGGAGAAGGCCGCAAAGCAAGAGAGCGCTCTTAAATCCGGCGTTTCAAGTCTGCGTGAATATGAAATCCGCTCTCTGATCGGCGGTCGCATCATTGAACGCAAAGTGGACGTGGGAACATTGATCGGGAACCAGGGCGATCCTCCCGACCTCTATACCGTCGCCGATCTCTCCTTGGTTTGGATCGAGCTAGCGGCGCCGACAGCAGATCTCGACGTCATCCAGGAAGGCCAGACGGTTGAAATCACCAGTGGAAGAGACAGTGGCAAGCGTGGGGTCGGACGAATCATATTCATCAGTCCGCTTGTGGATCCCGACACGCGCTCGGCCCGCTTGATCGCTCAGATCGACAACAAGGCGCAGATCTGGCGTCCTGGCTCGGTTGTGACCGCCAGAATTGTGACCAAAGAAGAGCCTGTGGACGTCCGCGTTCCGCGCATTGCGCTCCAGACGATCGGCGGCGAACACGTGGTTTTCGTACGAACGCCCAACGGATTTCTAAGACGTGCTGTCACGATCGGCAGGTCGGACGAGCAAGATGTCGAGATCATTTCGGGCCTTTCCACCGGCGAACAGATTGCGGTCAAAAACACATTCCTGCTCAAGGCCGAACTTGGCAAGGGCGATTAGCACCAGAAATAAATATCATGATAGCTCGTATTCTTTCCTTTTCGGTTCATCAGCGCTGGCTCGTCGCGTTGCTCACCTTTGCCGCGGCCGCCTTCGGCGTCTGGTCACTGACCAAGTTGCCGATCGATGCGGTGCCGGACATCACCAACAATCAGGTGCAAATCAACACGATTGCGCCTGCGCTCTCACCGAACGACATCGAAAAGCAAGTCACTTATCCAATCGAGACCGCGCTCGCCGGCACTCCTGGGCTTCAATACACCCGATCGCTTTCGCGCAACGGTTTCTCGCAGATTACCGCCGTTTTCGACGACAACGTCGATATCTACTTCGCCCGTCAGCAGGTCAACGAGCGCCTGCTTGAAGCCAAAGCGATCCTGCCGCCGGGCGCCGAGCCGCGGATGGGACCACTCGCGACTGGGTTAGGCGAGATCTATATGTGGACGACCCAATATAAGCATCCAGGCGAGGGCGCCACTACTGCGGACGGCGAACCCGGTTGGCAGAGCGATGGGAGCTACCTAACCCCTGACGGCAAGAAACTTAGCACTGATTTCGAGCGCGCGGCCTACTTGCGCACAGTGCAGGATTGGATCATTCGTCCGCAGCTCAAGACCGTACCAGGGGTCGCCGGCGTGGACTCCATTGGCGGCTTCCAGAAGCAGTATCACGTTCAGCCAGACCCAGCCACACTCATTGGGCTCGGCCTGTCCTTCGCCGACGTGGCCACGGCGATCGAGAGCAACAATATGAGCCGCGGCGCCGGCTATTTTGACGATAATGGGGAAGCCTATGTTGTCCGTTCGGAGGGACGTTTGGAAAGCATGGAGGACATCAGTAACGTTGTCGTCGCGACCCGAGGCGGCGTGCCTGTTCGGGTGAAGGATATTGCGGAGGTTAAAATTGGCCGGGAGTTGCGTACCGGAAGCGCCAGCGCGAACGGACAGGAGGCGGTGATCGGAACGGCGCTGATGCTGATCGGCGGAAACAGCCGCAGCGTATCCGCTATGGTCGACGCCAAGATGAAGGAGATCAACCTCGCGCTTCCCCCAAGCGTAGAGGCCAAGACGATTTTGAACCGCACGCTCCTTGTCGACGCAACAGTGAAGACGGTAAGCAAGAATCTGGTCGAGGGCGCCGTCCTCGTCATCCTCGTGCTTTTTCTGTTGCTTGGGAATTTTCGCGCGGCGCTCATTACGGCGCTCGTCATCCCAATCGCGATGCTGCTTACCATGACGGGCATGGTCCAAGGCAAGATCAGCGCGAATTTGATGAGTCTCGGCGCCCTCGACTTTGGCCTCATCGTCGACGGCGCCGTCATAATCGCTGAGAACAGCTTAAGACATTTGGCCGAGCGTCAGCACGAGTGTGGGCGCCGGTTGTCTCAAGCAGAGCGTCTCGCCGCGGTGATCAAGGCCTCGGAAGAGATGATCAAGCCATCTGTCTACGGCCAAGCCATTATCATTCTGGTTTACGTGCCGCTCCTGACTTTCACCGGGATCGAGGGCAAGATGTTCGAGCCCATGGCGTTGACCGTCATCATCGCCCTGGTAGCTGCTTTCATCCTGTCGTTGACCTTCGTTCCTGCGATGATCGCGATCATGATCGTCGGCCGCGTTCAGGAAAAGGAGAACCTTTTCGTTCGTTGGATAAAGGCGCTTTACGAGCCGGCGCTGAGCCGCGCAATTCGAAGCCCGCTCGCTTTCATTGGGGGGGCCGTAGTTTTGCTCATCATGGCGGGCCTGTTATTTACCCGGCTCGGGCAGGAATTCATTCCGACGCTCGACGAAAAGAACATCGCGATGAACGCCTTGCGCATTCCGAGCACGGCCCTCTCCCAATCGCAAGCAATGCAGCTGATGGTTGAAAGAGCCATCAGTGGATTTCCGCAGGTCGCATTGGTGTTTTCGAAGACCGGGACGGCCGAAGCGGCCACGGATCCGATGCCCCCCAACACCTCGGATACATTCATTATGCTGAAACCTAGAGAAGAGTGGCCGAACGCGGACTTGACCAAAATCGAGCTTCAGCGCCAGATCGAGGAAGCTATAGGAGCTTTAGTAGGCAACACTTACGAATTCTCGCAGCCGATCCAGTTGCGCTTCAACGAATTGATCGCGGGCGCGCGAGGTGACCTCGCCGTCAAAGTCTTTGGGGACGAATTCGAGCCGATGTTGGGGGCTGCAAACCAGATCGCCTCGATTTTACGCGGCGCTAAGGGCGCAGAAGACGTCAAGGTCGAGCAAGTGACGGGGCTGCCATTCCTTGAAATCAAGATAGACAAAACCGAAATCGCCCGTCTTGGCCTCAGCGTCTCGGCTGTGCAAGACGTGATCGGCGCGGCGATTGGAGGGCGCGAAGCCGGAGTTGTTTTTGAAGGTGACCGGCGTTTCGCAATCATCGTTCGCCTCAGCGATCAGCTACGCGGGAATATGGAGGCGCTTAAGAACCTGCCTGTGCCGTTGCCTCCGTCGGCGAAGACCGGACGGGCGTCCGCCGTCCTTCTAAAGCAAGTTGCGCGGTTCGAATTGTCGGAGGGACCAAATCAAATCTCGCGCGAAAATGGCAAGCGTCGTGTTGTCGTCACGGCAAATGTACGCGGCCGCGACATCGCCTCGCTGGTGACAGAAGTTCAAACGAAAGTCGCTCAACAGATTCAACTTCCTGGGGGGTATTGGCTCAAGTGGGGCGGCCAGTTCGAGAACCTTGCGGCGGCGCGCGAGCGCTTGATGATCATGGTGCCTGGCTGCTTTTTCCTTATGTTCCTGCTGCTCTATACGGCTTTGGGCACCCCACGCGATGCGCTTCTCGTTTTCAGCGCTGTGCCGCTCGCACTTACCGGCGGCGTTGCGGCGCTGTGGCTGCGCGGCATGCCGTTTTCCGTTTCGGCCGCAGTGGGGTTTATTGCCCTGTCCGGAGTGGCTGTGCTGAACGGTTTGGTGATGCTGAGCTTCATCAAGCAACTAATCGAAAAGGGGATCCCTTTCCCGCTGGCTATCTACGAAGGCGCTGTCACCCGACTGCGGCCGGTCGCGATGACGGCACTTGTCGCCTCCCTCGGTTTCGTGCCGATGGCCTTAGCGACAGGAACGGGGGCTGAGGTGCAAAAGCCTCTCGCGACGGTCGTAATCGGCGGCTTGATCAGCGCGACGCTGCTTACATTGCTTGTCTTGCCGGCGCTCTATGCTCGCTTCGGTCAGCGCAAAGCCCCCGCTAACGTAACTTCTTTACCGGAGCAGAAGCTGCACCGCGACCCAGCCATTGAATAGGGGCCAGCATAGCGGGTGTCGCCGTGCATCTTATTATGAGGAACATATGGGTTTGCGCCGCGTTTTCGATGGGCGGTCCGTCGAGTTTTGAACTCCGTAGCGATCCCGTTCCGAACCCTCAAGCCCGGCGAATTCGGCCAGATGAGCCCGCATGACATTGGCAAGCACCGACCGCTGGCGAACCAGAAGCGCATGCCGATGAAAGTGTCAGGTGGGGCGTCCGCATCGTAATTTCAGTCTACGACACATGACGCTCAGGATACAGGGCCGGCGGCACTCCCCTTATCCTTGGCAAACACAGGGCCTCAGTTGCCCAACCATGCGGGTCAATCCGGTCGCGGTAGGGGCGTGGGGAAACCCAACTCCCTACCGCGACCGTCAATCCTTCTTGGCTTTTTCGAGCAACTGCTCGATTTGGGCGTGGTGGTTGTCATGCGTTTCGATTACCTGCCGCACGAAGGGCTTTACGGTTACCTAGCACCACTTTGCGAATCGTTCGGTTTCCGTTTCTTGCTCTCCACCTGCGCGGATTCCTCTAATCGCTTGTTGTGATTCTGCCTTCGCGATATCGGCAGAGGATTTGAGCAGCGAGAGGGTGTCATTTTCAGTCAGGCCAGCTGTAACCTCGGCTTTTATGTGCTGGACCGCTGGGCGCTTCCCAGCCAAGGGTGTAATTAAAGGATGACTGCGACGGGCTCCGGCCAAATGCACTTCAAGAGGTTCGACCATGACGCAGCGACCATCTCCCGATGTCATCTCCGAGTATAAGGAGTTCGTTGCCTGGGACGCGCCTACGCGTTGGTTTCATTGGATCAATGCGCTCGCCGTTCTCGCGCTCATTGCGACCGGGCTCGTCATCCTCAACGACGACGCTCTAGGACTTTCGGCTGGAGGCAAGATCTTGCTGAAAAGCATTCATGCGTCGTTCGGCTACGTCATGGCGATCAATCTTCTGTGGCGGTTCATTTGGGCGTTCTACGGCGACCGCTATACAGGCTGGCGAGGCATTCTGCCGGGCGGCTCCGGCTATCTGACGTCCTTGCGCGCCTATGTGCTGTCTTTCTTGTCCGGCGAGCCGCAACAATTCGTCGGACACAATCCGCTGGCGCGCATCGGAATTTCCGTTCTTTTCCTGCTCCTGCTCATCCAATTGACAACCGGGCTCGTCATCGCCGGAACAGACCTGTTCTGGCCGCCATTCGGGCACTGGTTCGCACAATGGGTAGCCGCTCCGGGAGTTGACCCGACATCGGTTCAGCCCGGCGCCTCCGACTTGATCGACAAGGCGTCATATCAAGCTATGCGCGCATTCCGCGCGCCGTTCGTCCAAGTCCATGAGTTTGCATTTTACGCCTTGGCAGTCGTCATAACGCTTCACATCATCGCGGTCGTTCTCACCGAGCTTCATGAGGGCGGCAGCATCACGTCGGCCATGTTCACGGGCCGCAAGATCCTCACGAGGAAGCCGCCAGACGCCCCGTGACATCCGCCTGGGATCTTCGCTCCTCTTCTAATGATCCATTGCGGACTGCTCTCCGTCCGCGCGCCGATTGGGACGGCCGCCATTAGAGGCGCTGTTGGTGGCGGCCGAAACATTGGAGCCCGATCATCCGGCGGCGGCCTCGATTTTGTGCCGTGTTCTCATAGACGATACCCTCGATCGGGCGCGGTCTTCCGCCCATGGCCATGCTTGCCAGGTATCTGGAAAAACTCCATGCGCTTGCTACGCATTAAGATGCTGCAGGCTCGATTGATCCGCAGCAGACCTATCGCGCCGCGCTGTCGAAAACGCACAGGCGGAAAGCGGCTTCTGGAGCCTTGTCAGGCCGCGCAGGTAACCCACAAGAGACATTCTTGACGATGTCGATATAGGTATTGACAGTGCAGTGCTGCTTCTATTTCATTGCCGCTATGGGGATCGCGATCTCCCCACGAGGCGACATGCCCAAGCATCGCGTCCAGCTTCTTCAGCTAAGGACGCCGCATGTCTGCATATGCCTTGATTTCTCCCGATAATCTCGCTCGCCTGAACGGCGCTCCGAAGGGCGCCGCGCTCGTCGACGTGCGCACGGATGAGGAATTTTCCGCCGACCCGCGTTTTATCCCCCGCGCGGTGCGTCGCGACGCCGCCTCTGTCGCGCAATGGGCCGCTGCCTTCGTCGGACACTCGGTGATCGTGACCGACCAGACGGGTGCGAAGATGAGTGAGGGCGTCGCTGCCTGGCTGCGTCACGCCGGAGCCGACGCCATCACGCTCGAAGGCGGCCACGACGCCTGGGCCTCGGCGGGCCTGCCCTGATTGCGGAAGCCAAGCTGCCGCCGCGCGACGCGCTCGGCCGCACGATTTGGGTCACGCGCGCGAGGCCGAAGGTCGACCGGATCGCCTGCCCCTGGCTCATTCGCCGCTTTGTCGATTCAAATGCGGTGTTCCTGTATGTCGCCGCCTCGGAAGTCTTCGCGGTCGCCGAGCGCTTCAACGCGGCGCCATTCGACATCGAAGGCGCGCATTGGAACCATCGCGGAGAGTTTTGCAGTTTCGATGCGCTGATTGAGGAGCTTGGGCTCGAAACCAAAGCTTTGCGACGCCTCGCGCTGATTGTGAGGGGCGCTGATACCGGCCGTCCAGATCTCGCCCCGGAATCCGCCGGCCTGCTCGCGGCGTCTTTGGGTCTTTCGACTCTTTACTCGGACGATCTGGAGCAGCTCGAAGCGGGGCTTGCTCTCTACGACGCATTCTATCATTGGGCCCGCGACGGTGTTGACGAACCCCATAACTCGCCGACCGCCAAGCTCGAGGCCAAGAAATGAACGTCATGACAGGCGTCCAAAGCAGCAAGACCAGCCACGGCGTCACGATGCGCGAGGCGACCCGCGTCTGGCTGCGCATCGCTCTGTTGAGTTTCGGCGGCCCGGCCGGACAGATCGCGATGATGCACCGCATTCTCGTCGAGGAAAAGAAATGGGTGTCTGAAAGCCGGTTCCTTCACGCCCTCAATTACTGCATGTTGCTGCCCGGTCCCGAGGGGCAACAGCTCGCGACCTATATCGGCTGGCTGATGCACAAGACGCCCGGCGGAATCATCGCCGGCGGTCTCTTCGTCTTGCCGGGCGTGATTGCGATCATGGTCCTGAGCCTGATCTACGCCTCCTTCGGCAACGTCGGTCTCGTGGCGGCTTTATTCTTCGGCCTCAAGGCGGCCGTGTTGGCGATCGTGCTGCAAGCGGTGGCGCGCGTCGGCAAGCGATCGCTCAACAACAACATCATGCGGGGCCTGGCCGCGGCGGCGTTCGTCGCCATCTTCTTTTTTGACGTTCCGTTTCCAATCATCATCCTAGCGGCGGGCGCCATCGGCTATTTCGGCGGCCGCGCCGGTCATCCAGCCTTCGCAAGCGGCGGCGGGCACGGGACGAACGGCGGGAACGCAAGCCAAGACAGCTTGCTCGGCGAGGAATTGCCCGACCATGCGAAAATCTCGGCCGGCCATTCGCTGAAAGTCGCTTCCATCTGGCTCGCGGTCTGGCTGACGCCGGTCGCCGCGCTTCTGTTCTTCCTTGGGGAAGCGAACGTTTTCTCGCAGATCGCTATGTTCTTTTCGAAAATGGCGGTGGTGACCTTCGGCGGCGCTTACGCGGTTCTCGCCTATGTCGCGCAGCAGGCGGTCGAACATTTTCACTGGCTGCGGCCAGGCGAAATGCTCGACGGTCTCGGCATGGCGGAGACGACGCCCGGCCCTCTGATCATGGTGCTGCAATTCGTGGGCTTCATGGCGGCCTATCGCGAGTCCGGCGCGCTGCCGCCACTGGTCGCGGGCGCGTTGGGCGGCCTGCTCACAACCTGGGTCACTTATACCCCATGCTTCCTGTGGATCTTCCTCGGCGCCCCCTATATCGAACGACTCAGAGACAACAAAGCGCTGACGGGCGCGCTCTCGGCCATCACCGCGGCCGTCGTCGGCGTCATCCTCAACCTCGCCATCTGGTTCTCGATCCATACCCTCTTTCGCCAGAGCGTTCCCGTGCGCGGGCTCGGTTTCGCCTTCGATCTTCCGATTTTGGCGAGCATCGATGCGTGGGCGCTGCTGCTCTCCGTCGGCGCGGTTCTGGCCATTTTCCAATTCAAGGCCGGCCTGCTGCAAACGCTTGCTGGCTGCGCGGCGGCGGGCATCCTGTTGTTTCTCACCGGAGCAATCACGCCGGGGAGTGCCGCCGCTCCGGGCAGTTCGCAGGCAGCGGCGTCGAGATCGCTGCAACATACGCATATTGACGTGCTGAATACGCCGACCGTCATCATGAAGGATTGAAAATGCTTCTTCGCATGTTGCTTTCGACTTTCCTCCTCGCCGCCCCGGCGTTCGCTGCTTCCCCGCAGGCGGAAGGCTTCAAGAAGCTCAGCGGCGCCCAGATTCGGCAAGCGTTCTCAGGCAAGGAGTTCAGCGACGAAGCGCACTTCGCTTACAACTACAGAGCGAACGGCGTCGTTCAAGGGACGAGCATGGGCAAGAAAGTCACCAACACATGGAAGGTCGTCAAGGATCAGCTCTGCGTGACCGAGAGTTCTTCTGAAGAAGCTTGCTATTTCGTATGGAAGAAGGGTTCCGCGGTAAAACTCGTCATCGGGGCGTCGGACGACTTGGGTTTGGATGGCTTCCTGAAGTGATCGATGGGGTCTCGACGGAAGATGATGACGGAGCTTTGCGCAGCCAAATCATTTGATGCGATCGGCAGCCCTCTCCGATTGTTGCTCGCCGCCCGGGCGCTGCGTGATTTCGGCGACGGGTTCGTGGCGGTTCTCCTGCCCGTCTATCTAACCAGACTCGGCTTCTCACCCTTTGAGATCGGCGCGATGGCGGCGACGGCGCTTGCCGGCTCGGCGGTTTTGACTCTCGCCATCGGCTTCCTCGGCGTTCGTCATGACCATCGTCGTTTGCTTCTCGCCGCCGCGGGTTTGATGGCGGCGACCGGCTTCACCCTGTCGATCTTTGATGCCTACGCGATCTTGCTTGTCATCGCTTTCGTCGGATCGGTGAATCCTTCTGGTGGCAGCGCCAGCTCTTTCGTTCCGATCGAACATGCCGTGCTGACGCGTGAGACGCCGGACCAGGATCGCACCCGTATGTTCGCGCGCTACAGCCTGATCGGCGGGCTTTCCGGCGCGGCGGGCGCCTTGACCGCCGCAATGCCGGATTTTCTTACGCGGATAGGTCTCTCCGAACTCACGGCCATCAAAGCGATGTTCCTGCTCTATGCGGCGCTGGGCCTCTTCGGGGCAGTTCTTTACGCGCGCATGCCGCGCCGGCCGCCAGCTGCGCAGCATGCCTCGAAGGCGGCGCTGGGCCCTTCTCGAGCCATTGTTTACAAGCTCGCCGCCCTGTTCAGTCTCGACGCCTTCGCCGGCGGCTTCGTCGTCCAATCGCTCCTGGCTCTCTGGTTATTCTCGCGCTTCGACATGTCTCTCTCGGCGGCGAGCATATTCTTCTTCTGCTCTGGCGTGCTCTCGGCTTTTTCATTTCCGGTCGCCGCGCGTGTGTCGAAGCGCTTCGGACTGGTGAACACAATGGTGTTCACCCATCTCCCATCGAGCCTATGCCTGATCCTCGCCGCCTTCGCGCCGTCTCTCACGATAACCCTCGCTCTCTTGCTCGTGCGCGCCGCTCTTTCGCAGATGGACGTGCCGACGCGCTCGTCCTATGTGATGGCGGTGGTGACCGAGCCGGAACGGACGGCGGCTGCGAGCTTTACTTCAGTGCCTCGAAGCCTCGCGGCGTCGGTGAGTCCTGCGCTGGCCGGCGCGCTCTTTTCCTTTTCATGGCAAGCTTCGCCGCTCATCATCTGCGGCGCGCTGAAGATCGCTTATGACGTTCTCCTGCTCGAACAGTTTCGTGAGCTAAAGCCGCCGGAGGAGAATTGACGACCGGCCGCGACTATCAATTTGGACGGCGCCCTTCGACGAAAGGTTCAGAAGAGAGTTGCGCATCCGCTGCAATCCGATATCGGCTCCGAGACGGACCTCTAGTTTTTTGATTTTGCGATGACCGGTTCCGGCTCGGAGAAGCTGAAACGATAGGCGACCGCAAGTCGCGCGGAGTCGTCTCTTATGCGGAGGTGATAGGAATTGCCGTCGAAATTGCTCGAAACGAAGTTCGCCGCGCCGAAATCGCTGTGACGGTATTCAAGTCGCACCGACCACTGGTCGGTGACGGCGTGTTCTATGCCTGCGCCGAGCGTCCAGCCTGGGCGCGCTTGGCTGAAAGGCTCGAAGAGCGCGTTGGCGAAGAAGTTGGCGAGCGCTGCTCCGCCGGTCAGATAAAGCAAGGTCCGTCCTGTAGCCACGCCAATGCGACCGCGGACCGACCCCCGCACATTATTTTGGAGAGACATCCCGATAGTCGAGGTCGCCTCACGGCCATTCACGCCGCCAGCCTCGACATCGGTCTCAACGCCCGCGACAGCAGAACCGAACTGGAAATTGACTCCAGCGAGCCCGCCGAAATCGGCGCCCTTGGGCGAATAACTCGAATAGGACGCCAGGGTGTGGCCCACCAAATCGTTCTCCCGCACCTTCTCCCATGCGTAACTTGCCGCGGCGCCGACATAGAAGCCCGTCCAGGCAAAGGACGCCGGCGAGCTCGAGGATGGCGCTGATTCCTGGGCTTTGGGCGCTTCTCCTCCGCCAGTCACCTGGAGCCCAATGTACCAAGAGAATTCGTTCGTCTCCCTCGCGTGCTGGAAACCTTTTCCAGCCGAAAAGAGGAAATGGTAGTGATCAGTGAGATCGTAAATTCCGCCAACGTTGAATCCCGTCGAATGCACGCCGCCGATCTCGCTGGGCGTCTGATGAAACAATTCGACGCCGAGCGCGAGCTTGTCCGTAATCTTGCGCTGCACTACCCAGCCCATGAACCAGTAGTTCTTGTTGCCGGGGCCGGGATTGATCCAGTAACCGCCGCCGCCGTAGGTCGTCCAGTCGCCGAAATCCTTCTGAACCCATAGCGGCAGGAAAGCTCTGGTCCTGCCGGCGCCGAGTCCGCGAGCGCGGTCGCCCGTGGGCGCCTCCAACAATGGGTAGAGCGCAACCGACGGAACCCAGCTGTTCTTGTCCTGCTCGATGAAGCGGTACTTCACGCCGAATTCCGTGTCGCCCGGTCCCCACTGGAGCGGAACGCCCTCGGCTCGGTGGAAGGCCATGCCTGGTTGGACATGCAATTGAACATTGGGCAGAACGCCGTAGTTGCAGTCGCAGGAGGGCGCCCCGCCGCTCGTCTCGCCCATCGCATGCGTTCCCTGCGAGAAGATGTACAATTCCCAATGCAGATAATCGACGGGCTCCGGGTCGTCGGTGAGGAACGGCGGTCCTGCGGAGGCAGGCGACGATAGAAGCAGAACGAGGAACGCCGCGAGGCTCATCCCCGGCAAAGGTCGCGTCTGCGCTCTTGCCGATTTCGATTTCATGAACGGCTCTCGTTCCGTTTTATCGCAGGCTCTCCGCAGATCAGATGCGGCTACGCAAAGCGTGGTTCCTCGAGTCGTTATAGTCCGTGTGCGGGCTGGATCAGCACTGATAAAGGATGCTTCGGATCCTTCAAGTCAATTGGCGACAATCATGGGCAGCGGCGCCCCATTTCTCCCATAAGGCCAGGATGGTTTTCTTAATCGACAAATTGTCGGTTCGCCCAAACCGCTGCAAATTACCGGCCCTCGGGGATTAATCGAGCTTTTGCTGGACCTTCCTGACGTCCTCGCCTTTGATAAGCGTGATATCGGCGACGGGATGTTCTCCCGTCAGCGCCGGGATAGCGCTCGCCGCCAGGTAGCCGGCATTGGCCGCCACGGCGGCCTGAACAGCGTTTTCGAGAGAAATCTTGCTCTGCGCAACGGCTGCGCTCTGCTCTGCTGCATCCTTCAGATCCTCGGCATCCGTGATCGCTTCGGTTTTCTTGATGGCGCCCGATTTCTGATCGACGATGATCTCGCTGAACTTGTCCCCCTTCATCGTATAAACTGACAATTGAAGAGCGTCTTCGTCGATTTCGAATTTGCCCGAGATCGGCGTTCCCGCGCTTTCGCTCGCTTTCAGGCCTTGAGCCAAGGAAACGGAAGCTTGCGGAAGGGCCTTAGCCAGTGCGGCGCCTTTGTCTTCGTTGGTCTCCGCATGGGCCGCCAAAGCGGAGACGACCAGCAAAGAAAGCGCGAACCCGCCAGTAGCGATATCTTTTCTCATGGACTCATTCTCCAGGTTCTTATCGGTAAGAGGCGACGGTGGCGGAACCCACCGACGAAAATCGACCGTTTCCTGGACCCTGCCGTTTAAGGCAGTGTTATGGGAATGAATGAGACAGAAGAATTCAGTTTAAATCTGCCATAAACGATTTGTGCTGCGTTGGGATGGTTTGCCCGACAGTGAATCGAGTGAGTGTATCGTGCGCGTCTTGATTGTCGAAGATGAAGCTAGAATTGCTGAAATCCTCGAAGGCGCCCTCGAGAAGGCGGGTTTTGTCGTGGATGCGGTATCGTCCTGCGCCGACGCCCGAGAGGCGTTTTCGCTCAATCCTTACGATATCGCCATTCTCGACCTAGGGTTGCCCGACAGGGACGGGATAAGCCTTCTCGATGAAGTACGGTCGACAGGCAATCCAATTCCTATTCTTGTCTTGACGGCGCGCGATGCGGTCGAAGATCGCGTCATCGGACTGGACGCAGGCGCCGACGATTATCTGGTTAAACCATTCGCGATGGTCGAACTCATCGCGAGAGCTAAGGCCTTACTGCGTCGGCCCGGCAGCGCTCTTGGAACGAAATTGAGCGCCGGCAATCTGGTTTTCGACAGCATAGGACGTGATGTGCAAATTGACGGTCATCTGCTTTCGCTAGCCAGGCGCGAGGCCGCAATTCTGGAGCACCTGCTGCGGCGCCTCGACCGTGTAGTGCCCAAGGCCGTTCTGGAAGAAAAACTATACGGCATCGACGACGAGTTAGAGTCCAATGCGATCCCGGTGCACATCCATCATCTTCGGCGCAAGCTCATGGAGGCGGGAGCGACGGCCGAGATCCATACGGTTCGGGGCATTGGCTACATACTGACGGAAGCGAAGAGCTGATGCGAGGCCGCGCGCGCTCTTTGCAGTTTCGCCTTGCGATAAGGCTCGCAATACTTTTCGTGGTCGCGGCTTCCGCGGCGGCCGGAGGCCTGATCTGGCGGGCCTACGCAACGGCCGACAGCCTCGAAGATCGGGAGTTGAGCGAGCGCGCCAAGGATTTGGGCCGGTCGGTCACAATCGGCGGCGCAGGCAAACCACGTCTCGATTTGCCGCCGAAGCTCGCTGCGGCCTATGCCGCCAGCTCTAACGCCGACATCTACGCCATCCGAACGCCTGCCGGCCAGATCCTTGCGGCGCTGCCGACGGATTTCGGCGATCGGGTTGCGGCTTGGCCCGCGCCGACTGACGATCCGAGCTATTTCCGGTTGCCGGACGCCAATGATCCGACGCGGCAATATTACGGCCTCAACCTCGCCGTCGCCAGCGCCGCCGGACAACTTTGGGTCACAGTCGGCCGCGCGGCGGGCGCCAAACCATTCATCGAGTCTCTGTTGTGGGAATTCGTCACCGACATTGTTTGGACCATTCCACTCTTCGTGGCGATCACTTTGGGAACCGCCATTCTTGCGATTCGCGGTGGCCTGAAGCCTATCAAGGAAATTTCGAGGATGGCGGCGGCGATCGGCCCGGCGACGACCTCGGTCCGGCTGCCGGAGGGCGACCTTCCAAGTGAAATAGCGCCCCTTGTAACGGCGGTGAACCGGGCTCTGGATCGTCTCGAACAAGGCTTCGCCGTCCAGCGCCAATTCACGGCGAACGCCGCTCATGAGCTGCGCACGCCTCTAGCAATCGTGACCGCTGCGCTCGACGCGATGGAGGGGAACGGCGAACTTGCAAAACTAAGATCCGACGTGGCGAGGATGAACCGCCTGGTCGAGCAACTTCTCCGTGTCGCACGACTCGACTCGATCACGATCGACGTCTCCGCATGCGTCGATCTCAACGACGTCGCGACCGAAGTTGTCGCCGGGATGGCTCCATGGGCCATCGCCCAGCATCGACTCCTTGCCTTCCAAGGAGCCGAGAAGCCGGTTCGGATCAGAGGCAATGCGCAGGCAATCGCCGACGCGATCCGCAACCTCATCGAAAATGCGGTGACGCATTCTCCTGCTGGCGAAGAGGTGATCGTCAGCGTCGACTATCAGGGTCGTGTGGGCGTGGCCGATCACGGTCATGGCGTACCGCCGGAAAATCGCGATCACATATTTGAACGATTCTGGCGGGGCGCTGGCGCGAAGACCAGCGGCGCGGGTCTCGGCCTGGCGATCGTGAAGGAGATCATGAAATTGCACCGGGGCGCCGTCAGCGTTGCCGACAATCCGGGCGGCGGCGCGATCTTTACGTTATCATTTCCCGATCGGCTCGAATGAAGAGCGTCATCTTCAGGTCAAAACCAGCTGCGTCCCGAACGATCTGCCCTCGAATTTCACTCGGCTGATTACCACGGGCGATCGCGAGATAACTGTCCCAGCCGTCTCGGCGAAAGGACTCATAATTCTGCCTTAAACGAAATCTGCCAGCCTCGCTGCTCAAGGGAAGAATTCTCGTAAGCCGTGCGGGTCCGCAACTTGCGCTCATAGAGCTACGGGACCTAGCCCTGCCACGTTCGAGTGTCGGAGAATCTGACCATGCAACTGAAACCCATGCTGATCGTCGCGGCTTTCACCGCCCTGGTGATCAGTCCCGCTGCGGCCCAAACCACGGCGTCGATCGACGCGGCCAAGATCGAGCAAATGTCAGGCCTCAAAAGCTCCCTCATCGCGAATGAGAACGTCGTCAGGATCAGCAAGCCGAGGACGGATGTCAAAATCCAGGTGGATGAATGGCAGATGCCGCCCTTCATGGGATTGACCTCATGGGCAGCCTTTACGCTGGCCCATGACGGACAAGTCGTGATGATGGGCGACACCGTCTTGTTCGAAGACGAGGTCAATGCGGCGATAAGCGCTGCTCTCGACGCGGGTCTCGAGGTGACAGCGCTGCACAATCACTTCTTTTTCGATGAGCCGAAGGTCTACTTCATGCACATTGGCGGCATGGGGGAGACCGGCGCCCTCGCCACTGGCGTGAAGAAAATCTATGACAAGATCGCGGAAGTCCGAGCGGCCAATCCGACGCCCGCGAAAAGTTTCCCGGCCAAAATCGGCGCAACCAATGCCATCACCAGTGCGCCCCTCGAAGGCATTCTCGGCATAAAGGGGCAGGCGAGCGAGGGCATGTTCAAGATCGTCGTCGGCCGTCCGGCCAAGATGCATGGAGCGCCCATCGGCAATGCGATGGGCGTCAATACCTGGGCCGCCTTCGGAGGCACCGATGAAGAGGCTGTGATCGATGGCGACTTCGCCATGACCGAGAACGAGCTTCAGCCTGTCCTTAAGGCAATGCGTCACGAAGGCATCAATATTGTCGCCATCCACCAGCACATGACACACGAGGAGCCGCACTATCTGTTTCTGCATTTCTGGGGAAAAGGCAAAGCGGCGGTCCTGTCACAATCGTTCAAGAACGTCCTGAGCGCCCAGGCGGCGGTCGCGAATTAGGTTCGTTGATATACAAAACTAATGTTAGCAACCTCGGAGGACTTTATGAAGCGTCTACTCGCGACAGCAGCGGCCATCATGGCTGTGACGCCAGCGTTCGCGGAGATTGACACATTCGACAATATGTCGGCAGGCGCGCCGCCACTCGATTGGACCTGCGGCGTGACCGGTCGAGGCTCGCCTAAATGGATGATCGAATCCGATCCATCTGCCCCAAGCCAACCAAACATTCTTAAACAGTCTGGGAGCGGCGCGTTTCCCTGGTGCGTCAAGAACAATGTTTCGATCGCCGACGGCTATGTCGAGGTCAAGTTCAAGCCGCTGTCAGGAAGCGAGGATCAGGCTGGGGGGCTTGTCTGGCGCTGGAAGGACGGAAACAATTACTACGTGGCGCGCGCCAATGCGTTGGAAGACAACGTTTCTCTTTATTACACCGAGCATGGACGCCGCATCACGATCAAATATGTCGACGCGCCAGTGGCGCGGAACCAATGGCACAGTTTGCGCGTCGAATTCTCCGGAAATGTTTTCAGGGTTCTCTTGGACGGCAAACAATATATCGAATCGCAGGACGATCATATCGCGGGCACAGGCTCCATTGGAGTATGGACCAAGGCCGACAGCGTCACGACCTTCGATGACTTTTCGTTCGCCGACAAATAGAGTTAAGGAGTCGACGCGCATTCGTCGCCGCATCGAGGGCCTGCTGCGAGTCGCGCCTGGCGCAATAGCCGAAGTTCCTGACCCGCGAGCGGCAGCGAGAGGATCGCCTGGATGAAAAAGATCTTCTGGATGGCGGCTGCCGTCTTGGTCGTGGCGGCAATAACTTTATGGCGCTTCTATTCTCCTGCAGGGGCGCCGACGGTGACCATATATGTCAGCCATGACGAGGTCTTTTCCGAGCCCATCCTCAAAGATTTCGAGAAGGAGACCGGCGTCCGAGTGCGCGCCGTCTATGACACCGAGGAAACAAAGAGCGCGGGGACGATGAACCGGCTCATCGCCGAGAAGAACAATCCACAAGCCGATGTTTACTGGGCCAACGAGCCAGTTCGCGCCGAGGTCTTGCGTCAAAAAGGCATCGCCGCGGCCTATGTCTCCCCGAATGCGGCTGGAATCCCGGAGACGTTCCGCGATCCCAACGGATACTGGACCGGTTTTGCGGCGAGGGCGCGCGTATTCATCGTGCGGAAAGGCGCGACGCCGCAGCCGGCCTCCATAACTTCCTACACGGACCCGGAATGGCGCGGCAAAACAGTGATCGCCAATCCGCTTTTCGGGACGACGACGACGCAGATCGCCGCCCTCTTCGTTCTCTGGGGCGATGAGCGCGCCCGCGCCTTCATGCAGAAGGTGCGCGACAACGCCGTAAAGCTCTCCCCCAGCAACGGTGACAGCGCCGATTTCGTGGCGCGCGGCGAGTTCACTTTCAGTCTGGTGGATAGCGACGACGTTGTGAACCGGATCCAGCAAGGTCAACCAGTCGAATTGGTCTACCCAGATCAGGGCCCCGACGACATCGGCTGCTTCATCGTTCCTAATGCAGCTGTGCTGATCGCCGGTTCGCCGCATCCGGAGTCCGGCAAGAAGCTCATCGACTATCTGCTCTCGAAAGAAACCGAGAGAAAGCTCGCCTTTTCCGACGCGGCGCAGATTCCGCTGCACCGCGGGGTTCCGCCTCCGCCGGGGTTAGAGCCGATAGCATCTATCAAAACGATGAAAGCGAACTATTTTGAAATCGCCGCGAAATTGCAGGCGATCCAACCATTCTTGAAGAGCTGGGCGGAACCCTAAAAAATTGCAAAAACGCCTCACCCTGACTGCCGCTGCGATCCTGCTCGCCGTTATCGGACTTTTACCGCTCATTGTGATGGTCGCAGATACCTTTTTTGTGAATGGCGGCTTCAGCGCTAAGGCCTATGACGCGTTATTGACGACGAGCAAACATCAGGCCGCGCCGATGGCGCACAGCATGCTGCTGTCCTTCCTGACCTCGGCGCTTGCGGCTTTTGTGGGCGCCGCTTTGGGGCTGTTGCTCGGCAAAACCGATTTGCCATGGCGCCACGTTCTAATGGCGCTGTTCACAGTACCGTTATTGTTGCCGCCTTATGTGATCGCAACGGCTTGGTTCACGATCCTCGGAAAGGGAGGATTGATCGGTCACGCACTTCCTTCCGAAACGACGGAATTCCTGTCCTCCGCGCTCTTCGGGCTCTTTGGTTGCACAGGAGTATTGTTCACCGCATTCATGCCGATCGTCATGCTGCTCACCATCGCTCATGCGGGCGCCGTGAACCCACGATGGGAGGACGCAGCCCGGCTGGTGAGCGGTTGGCCGAGCATCCTTCGTCGGATCACCTTGCCATCGATTGCGCCGGGGATCGCGTTCGCGGCCGTGCTCGTGTTTCTTCTGACGTTTGGCGAAACCGGCGTGCCTACCTTTTTGCGCTATCCGGTCTACCCGGTCGAGGCTCTAACACAATTCGCCGCTTTCTATGACTTTCGAACCGCGACCGCATCGACGATTCCCATGCTCGTCGTCACTTCAATCATATTGATCTTGGAGTATGGACTGGAGCGCGGGAAAGTCTCCCAGCTTCGAGCTGAGGCGCCCGGCGAGCGTCGCGCGAAAATCGAGCTCAAACGTTGGCGCCTTCCGATTTTCGTTATCGTCTCGGTGTGGGCTTTTGTCTCGGTATTGCTTCCATTGCTGGCGCTGGTCATTCAATCATCGTCCGTCGGGGCGTATGTTGAAGCATTCTCACGGGCGAGCGATAGCATCATGCATAGCCTCGCATTCGCGGTCATCGGGGCAACCCTACTAACATTGCTCGGCTTCTTTTGTGGGGTTCTGATTCATGATCCGACACAGCCTCTGGCGCGAAGCGTCGATGGGTTGGCGCTGTTTTTGTTTACATTGCCGGGAACCGTCATCGGTATCGGCCTCATCGGCCTTTGGAACAGGCCGATGACCAATGTCATCTACGCCACGCCAGCGATCATCATTTTAGGCTATCTGGCCCAATATTCGGTGCTGCCAATGCGGGTTACGTCCGCGACCCTGGCGCGCATTCCCCGATCCCTGGAAGAGGCCGCGCGGCTGAGTGGCGCAAGCTGGTTCATGACGCTGACGCGGATCGTGGCGCCGCTGGCGACTCGCGGTCTCATGGCGGCATGGCTCATCAGCTATGTGTTTTGCCTGCGCGATCTGGGCATCAGCATGGTCGTCTATCCAGCGGGATATGAAACACTGCCAGTCCGTATTTTGACGTTAATGGCCAATGGCGCTCCAAATCTCATTGCGGCGCTTTGCGTCATTTTGATCGCCGCGACGCTACTACCGCTCGGGGTGGCGGGTCTTTGGCTGAAATATCGCGCGCGACATTCATGAGCATGATCGAATTTCGCGAGGTGTCGAAAGCCTACCAGAGCCGGGTCGCCATAGACGCCATATCTCTAAAAGTGGAAAGAGGAGAGCGCGTCGTTCTGTTCGGTCCATCCGGTTGCGGCAAGTCGACGCTGCTGCATTTGATCGCCGGACTGGCCAAGCCAGATTCTGGCGACATCCTAATCGACGGAGAGCTTGCTGCGACTGCTGGAAAAAATTTACAGGAACCGGAACAGCGCGGTATCGGCATGGTTTTTCAAGACCTTGCTCTCTGGTCTCATATGACTGTCGCGGAGAATATTGAATTCGGCCTCATCGCAAAACGAGTCGCCAATCGCGAGCGTCGCCAACGGGTCAGAGAAATGGTCGACCTGGTGCGGCTCGGCGATTATTTGAACGCCAGGCCGGGAACACTATCGGGTGGCGAACAGCAGCGCGTGGCGCTTGCGCGAGCCCTGGCCACGGCGCCCCGCATCCTGCTTATGGACGAACCGCTCTCCAATCTCGACGATGAACTCAGCCTGCAGATGCGACAGGAAATTTTGCGGTTGCATTACGACATCGGATTCACATTGGTTTATGTGACGCACAGTCACAATGAAGCCAAGGAGCTCGGCACGCGAACCATACGACTGAGGCAAGGCCGGATCGATTCGGCAAGCAATGGCGCCGCCGCCTAACCTGCGTAAACCAAAGGGGAGACATTTCCGTATTCCAAATCATGGCGGCGAATCCTTCCGGCGCGCCATCCGTCTGATCAATGCACGTATCGATATTCGCGAAAGTTGCTCTCGTTAAAAAAGTAGTGAGTCGCGGAGAAGGAGCTTATCCTTGAATTCCCTTACGGATCCCTAAATGCCGGCGTTGTCACGGTAACTTCGACGGACAGCATTCGCCCGCGCGCTTGACGACTCTAGGCGATCACGGCTGCAACAGACCTCCACTCAGCGATCGCGTTGAGGCGATGCAGATGGGTAGCGAAGGCGGAGCGGCGTGAATGTGGTGGAACGAAGAGGTCGCGGACGATGGAGAAGATCGAGACGAATTGCTGTCTCCGCGACCAGGATCGAAACCCCTGTATTGCCCGTTCTCGCTTTCGAAGCGGAAAGCGGGAATTCTCCGCTCGGTTGTTCAGCCGTTTGTGAGGGCGATGCTCGCCCTTTGGCATGATCAAACGCTTGGCGCTGGCGTAGGATCCGAGCTCGTCAGTGATCATGTGTCTGGGCGCAACGCCTCGCTTTCTGAGCAACTGCGTCAGCAGACGTTGACCGGCCTTTGTGTCGCGGCGGCCCTGGACGATTTCGTCGGGAACACAGCCCTCCTGATCGACGGTGCGCCACAGCCAACGTTTCTCGCCATTGATCGTAATGACGACCTCGTCCAAATGCCAGATGTCGTCGAGGCTGGCCCGATCCCCGCCGTCCATGGCGTCGTACGTTGGCGGTTGATAGATCTCGCGCAGTGGCTCTTTGAAGAGTTCCGGGTCTCGATTTCCAAGCAGACGCTCAGCCGCGAACTGCGCGCAATGGGCTTTCGCAAGCTCTCGGCGCGGCCGCGCCATCATGCGCAAGACGAGGAAACCGCCGCGGCTTTTAAAAAAGCTTTCCAGCCATCGTGGACGAAGCCGCCGCACAACAGGCTTGTGGCAAACCGATAGAGATTTGGTGGCAAGATGAAGCTCGGGTCGGACAGAAGAACAAGATCACTCGCCGATGGGCGAGACGAGGAACACGGCCTTCGGCGCCACGCGACCAGAGGACGGCGTCGGCCTATATTTTCGGGGCCATCTGCCCGGCCGAAGGAAAAGGCGCTGGGCTCGTTCTTCCCTGCTGCAACAGCGAGGCCATGGCTCTGCATCTCGAGGAAATCTCGCTTACAGTCGCGCCCGGCGCGCATGCCATCCTCATCCTCGATCAGGCCGGCTGGCATGTCTCGAAGAAACTGCCGGTTCCAGGCAACATCACGCTCCTCCCGTTGCCGTCAAAGTCACCCGAGTTGAACCCTGTCGAAAATATCTGGCGGTTCATGCGCGACAACTGGCTCTCGAACCCGATCTTCAAATCCTACGACGACATCCTCGATCACTGCTGCTTCGCCTGGAACAAGCTCATCGATATGCCCTGGAAAATCATGTCCATCGGAACAAGAGACTGGGCCTATCGGTCATCATCAAAGAGACTTGGTAGAACTCGCGTCCGAGGCCGGTCGCAAGGGAGGCCAAAGCGTCCCCGACGAGAAGCGCAGCTTCTCTCAGGATCGCGAACTTGCTTCCGAAGCGGGCCGCAAAGGGGGCCAGGCGTCGGGGGGGGGGAATTTCGCCAATGACAAGGAGTGGGCGGCTGAAGCCGACCGCCGCGGCGGAGAGGCGTCGCATGGCAGACGCTAGAGGGCTTCCCGATCGGATGGAATCATCTGATCGGGAAGGAATCGCTCAGATTCAAGGAGTTGGAGCATGTTCTGATCGAAAACATGCTCTAGGCGCCGGCCGGGAGGACAGCGCGTTCTCCCGGCCCTCTTCTCAACGCCCCATCTCTCTCAAGACCATCAAGGAGAAAATCATGGGCTTCTTCTCGAAAGACATAGGCACGTTGGATGATCTTTTCGTCCACACGCTGCAAGACATCTACTACGCAGAAAGTGAGATTGTGAAGGCGTTGCCGACGATGATCGAAAAGGCGACCAATTCGCGACTTAGGTCTGGCCTGGAGCAGCATTTGGCGGAAACGCGCAATCATGTGCGGCGGGTCGAGCAAGTATTCGAGATGCACGGCGTAGAGGCCAAGACAATAAATTGTCCGGCGATCAACGGCATCATAAAGGAAGCCGACGAAGTCGCCGGCGAGGTTGACGACAAGGAAGTCCTCGACGCTGCGCTCATAGCCGCGGCGCAGGCCGTAGAACACTATGAAATCAGCCGCTACGGCTCCCTCATCGCCTGGGCGGAGCAACTCGGCCGGAGCGATTGCGCCAGCGTGCTTCGTCAGAACCTCGAGGAGGAGAAAGCCGCGGACGAAAAGCTTACGGAAATCGCGGAATCCAAGGTCAATCTCCAAGCGGCGCAATAGCGGCTCGCGGATCGGGCGGTCAGCTCCTAATGGGCCGCCCAGTTCTCGGCGGGCCCGCGCAGCCATATTCGCGGGTTCGTCGGCGTCGCCTCGGAGGGGGAGGCGCCAGCTTGTCGGCGAGCGCGACGGCGACGAGCTTGAAAGGCTTCGTCTGAATGAGTTTCTTCGCCCAGGAACGTAGCGAGTCTTCGTGCGGCTCGCAATGATAGAGGACCGCATGTGCGCCGACGACGAGTAACTTCCGCAAACATCGATTGGCCATCTTCGAGACGCGGCCCAGTCGTTCTTTGCCGCCGGACGAGTTTTGTCTAGGCGTCAGACCAAGAAAGGCGGCGAACTCGCGTGGGCCAGAGAAGGCGGAGACGTCCTGGACGCTCGCGGCCATCGCCGAGGCCGTCACCGGACCCAAGCCGGGAATGGTCATTAGGCGCCGCGAGGTTTCGTCGTTTCGAGCCAACGTAGCGATGGCTCGATCACTCTGCGCGATCTCGTGATCCAGAGCATGTAGTTGGCGCACAAGCGGCGCGAGCGCCGAACGCACGAAGGCCGGAATAGTCTCGTCCGCTTCGCCCATAAGGGCTTCCGCCAAATCCCGAGCCTTTTTGTGCCCCTGCGCTTCGTCGCTTGCCGAGTCCGCCGTCGATTTTCTGGTCGCCAAGCGCATGGTCAAGAAACAGCAGATGCAACGGTCGCCGCAAGGCGCGCATCGCATGCTGCAGGTTCGCGCGGGGGTCCTCAACGGCGATTTGAGCGAGCGGCTGACCTGGCAACCCCAAAATCCACGCACCGATCGCAAATCGCATGGATTTTCGAGCCGATGCCGCCTTTGCTTAAGGCGGCGTAGCATCCCAGTTGATTAGTCGCTCCCCCCGCCGACCGGCCGCATAAGGAATGATTGCGAGCGCCATGACGCGCTAATCGTTGCATGATGCTTGCCTCAAGGGGGTTCGATATGATCATAGAGTCGCCTATGCATGAGGGGAATTCCGACTGTGTCTGCTTTGCTCAGGGTGACGCTCGACCGGCGCGGTCTCGGCGATTTCTTCGATCTGCTCGCCGCGAGCGACATCGATGCGAGCAGGATCGACGGGTTGACTGAAGCCGACCTTCGCAAAATCGGCCTTACGCTCGCCCAACGGAAGCTGTTCATGCGGGCGCGATCCGAGCGGCTAGCCCAATTCAACGCCGCTCGACTGTGCAGGGCGGCGGGGGACGGCCCGCCGCTGAAGGGTGAGCGGCGTCAGTTGACCACGATGTTCTGCGATCTCGCCGGCTCCGCGCAGAGGTTCGGCCGCCTAGATCCCGAGGATCTGAGCGAGGTCCTCCGCCACTTCCTCGATATGTGCTCTGCCGTCATCAGCTCTGGATCGGGCTACGTCGCTCGATATATGGGCGACGGCGTCCTAGCTTATTTCGGCTATCCTCAGGCGCGCATGGACGACGCGCAGGGCGCAGTGTGCGCGGCGTTGGAGATCGCCGCCAAGGTCGGTCAGCTGCCTACGCCCGACGGAGAGGACCTGAGGGTTCGGATAGGCATCGCTACGGGACTGGTGGTGGTCAGCGAGCTCGGTGGCGGCGGATTGGGGCCGGAGCAGTCCGTCGTGGGCGAGACGCTCAACCTGGCGGCTCGGCTGCAAGGCGCCGCGGGGCCAGGCGAGATCGTGATCTCCGAAGCGACGCGAAGGCTTTGCGGAGCGCTATTCGATTACGAAAGGTGGGCCGACATAGGACTCAAGGGCTTTCCCGAGCCCATAACGGTCTACCGCGTGCTGGGAGAAAGCGCGGCGTGGAGCACGTTCGATGCGCGCGCGAGCGCCGGGATGCCGTTGAAGGGCGAACGGCGCCAGTTGACCGCGATGTTCTGCGATCTGGTCGGCTCTACGGAGATGTCGTCCCGGCTGGAGCTCGAAGATTTGAGCGAGGTCCTCTGCAACTTCCTGGATATGTGCTCCGTCGCCATCACTTCTGGATCGGGTTACGTCGCTCGATATATGGGCGACGGCGTTTTGGCTTATTTCGGCTATCCTCAGGCGCGAGAGGACGATGCGCAGGGAGCGGCGCGCGCGGCGTTGGAGATCGTGGCGAAGGTCGGTCAGCTGCGTACGCCGGACGGAGAAGTCCTGAGGGTCCGGATAGGCATCGCTACGGGACTGGTGGTGGTCAGCGAGGTTGGCGGCGGCGGATTGGCGCCTGAGCAGTCCGTCGTCGGCGAGACGCCCAGCTTGGCGGTCCGGCTGCAGGGCGCTGCAGCGCCGGGCGAGATCATGATCTCCGAAGCGACGCGAAGACTTTGCGGAGCGCTGCTGGATTACGAAAGGCGAGCCGACGTCCGACTCAACGGTTTTCCTGAGCCGATTACGATCTACCGCGTGCTGAGTGAAGGCGCAGCGCAGAGCAGGTTCGATGCGCGGGCGAGCGCCGGACTCAATGCTTTCGTCGGGCGCGGCCGGGAGCTCGATGCGCTCAGGACGCTATGGAGCGCGGCGCGGGACGGCGCGGGACAGGTCGTCCTGGTCAACGGCGAGGCCGGAATCGGCAAGTCGCGTCTGGCGCGTGCGTTTATCGAGCGGATCGGCCACGAGCCAGTGGCGATCCTGGAATGGAACTGCGCCGCGCATCTGGCCAATCGACCGCTCCACCCAATTGTGCGAGAGATCGAGACGAGGGCCGGCTTATCGAGGACTCTTCCGGCTGAGGCGCGGCGGGTTGGACTGGAGGCGCTTGTCGCAGCCTCGCCGACGCTCGGGGCCGATGATGTGACTTTTCTCGCCGACTTTCTTGGAATCACGAGCATTGGACGGGCGGAGCTCGACGCCCCCACGCGGGCGCGCCGCACATATGATGCGCTCGCGCGGTGGGTGGAAGGCATGACAGGCGAGATGCCGGTCCTGATCCTGATAGAGGACGCGCACTGGGCGGACGCGGCGACGCTCGACTTTTTGACGATGCTCATCGACCGCATCGAGCGGCTGCCGACGCTGTTGCTCGTGACGTCTCGGCCCGCTTTCACGCCGCCCTGGCGCGTCGCTGGGAGCGGCGGGCCAATCACGCTCGATCCGCTCGACGCCGCAACCGGCGCCCGGCTCCTGAACACGGTCATGCGCGAGCGCAGGCTGCCTGCTTCCGTCGTCCGGACGATCCTCCAAAAGGCGGGGGGCGTGCCGCTGTTCGTCGAAGAACTGGCGAGGACGGTGCTCGACGCCATGTCGGATCACGGCGGCGACCCGCATTCACTTGCCGCACTGAAGATACCTGGGACTCTTCAGGACTCACTTATGGCGCGCCTCGATCAGCTCGGGGAGATAAAGGAGCTCGCGCAGATCGGCAGCGTCATCGGCCGCGAATTCAGCGCCGCAATGCTCCGATTTATTGCGCCGCATCACACTGACATAGAAGGCGGCTTGCGTTGTCTTTGCGATTCGGGTCTTACGAACTTGGCTCGGCAGGAGGACGCCGGCGTGATCGCGTTCCACCACGCCCTTGTGCAGGACGCGGCGTATGAATCGCTCCTCAAAAAGCGGCGGCGCGAGCTCCATCGCATTGTCGCCGAGGCGATGCTCGCCCACAACCCGCACTTCGAAGGCGCCGAACCGGAAGTGATAGCGCGCCACTGCTCAAACGGGGGCCTCGCCGCGCCTGCCGTGACTCACTGGTTGGCGGCTGGGCTGCACGCGCTCGACCGGGCGGCGAACGCGCCGAGTGTAACCTATCTCCGTTCGGCGCTCGACCAACTGGCCCTGTCGCCTGAGAACGGCGAACGCGCCCTTACCGAGCTTCGTATTCAAATGGCGCTCGCGCCGGCGACTTCGGCTATCTACGGCTGGGCGGCCCCAGAAGTCGAGACGGCTTGTAAACGGGCCGTCGAACTGGCGACGGCTGTTGGGGACAGAGAAGCTTTGTGCGGCGCGACCTGGGGTTTGTGGACGAGTTTTTTCATCCGGGGCGAGATGAACCCAGCGCTTCAAACTGCGCGGACCGTCGCCGCCATGGCCGACGAGACGGGGAGCACGTTGTTTGCCCTCGTGGCCGCGCATGCCCTTACATACACGCACTACTCCCGCGGCGAGTATCGGGAGGCGCTAGTCGCCGGCTGCGCGGGCGTCGCCCGCTACGACCCCGAAAGCGATCTCCGAGCGCTTCAGGCTTTTCAACTTTCGCCAAGTTTGGCTCTGCCCACTCTGCTGGCGAACGTGCATTGGTTTCTTGGCGACGATGCGGAAGCAGATGCAGCCATGGCGCGGGCCCACGCGATGGCCGAGGCGTTGAATCATCCTCCGGCGCTGGTGCATTGCCTATGCGTATCGTCATATTTCCTTCTTTTCGCGCGCCAATGGGCGCGGCTTTCACCGATCGCCGAGAAGGCCATTCGCATCTCGGTGGATGAGGGCTTCCGCTTCTGGGAGCCGATGGCGCGGATAAGTCTCGCCTTTGTCGAGGCGCAGCAAGGCGACCGCGACGGCGCCATTCAGCGCATCATCGAGAACATGCGGCAGTTCACAGCGACAGGCGCCTCCATCGTGATGAGTCAGTTCGAGCCTATGCTCGGCGAGTTGCTGATCGAATCCGGCGACCCGGCGCAAGCCGCGCTCCGCCTCTCAGACGCCATCGCGGATTCCGAACGTCGCGTCGAGCGCGCCTATCTGCCGGAACTTTACCGCGTTCGCTCGCTCGCTCGCAGCGCGCTTGGCGATTCGGCGACCGCCGAGCAGGATGCAAGGACCGCGGTCGCGATCGCCGCCGCGCAAGGGGCCAAGCCTCTAATCCGTCGGTCCGAGGGGACGCTGCATGCGCTCTTGTCGCATGGCGGACATGACTTCATTATCTCTAGTGAGATATGAATTTAGACATTTAATTGGGGGGAACATGAGCGACTGCGGACCGGGCCTGACCGACGATCAATGGGAAAAGATCCGCCAGATCGTTCATGACGATGCTCTACGCGCCCGTGAGGCGGCGTCGTTTCTGCCTCTCTATGGGCCGTTGCCCGGCTCAACGGTGACCGTGCCGCAGGACCGCCTTTCCTTCGAGCCATTGCCCGACGGGCTCTCCGGCGAGGCGTCGCCCTCCGCGGCGACGGGCGCCACGCAACAGTACATGCGGGTGGATGACTACGACCAGCTCCGCATCGCGACCGTGGCCGTCAATGTGTACCTCAAGAATCATATGATCGCGGATCCCGAACTGGCGGCAGCCTCCGTCCTGTTCTCACGCGCCGCGAAGATTGTCGCGCGGGTCGAGGACTCGATCATCTTCAACGGCTGGCCCTCGAACCTCCAGCATGTGCGGCCGGTCTACACTATCACGGGGGCGAACAGCTATGACGGCCTTGTCAGCCACGCCCGCGAATCGTCGCCGCAGATCGATGACGCGAACCCTGGGGTGTTTGGACCTGACGTGTTCCGCGCAGTCGTCAGCGCAATTGCCGACCTCGAAAGGCGGGGTTACTACAAACCCTATGCGTGCGTTCTCGCCAACGATCTCTTTACGGAGATCAATAGGCCGATCCAGAACTCGATGGTTCTGCCGGCCGAAAGCATCCCGCCCTTCCTTGATGGGCCACTGCTGCGGTCCAGCAGTCTTCAGCTGGGAAAGGGCCTGGTGATCTCGCTGCAAGGCAATCCGGTCGAAATCGTCGTGCCGAACGACATTTCGGTCCGCTATCTCCAAGGGATGCTTGACGGCCAGCACGCGTTCCGTATTGCACAGCGTTTCGTGCTGCGGGTCAAGGATTGGGACGCGGTCGCCCTCATCCAGCGTAAGGCTCCCCCCTCCGGCATCGCCGGCGATGCCTGAATATACCGCGAACGGGCTCACGCTGCGCTGGGACGCGGCGGACCTAGTCTCGAGCCCTCGACAAGGGCTCGGGGCGCGAGTCGTCGTCGGAGCGCGGCCGTCGCATCGTTCCAACGTGGTCAAGGTCGCGTACACCGTGAACGGCGGCGCGGAGCGGCTCGCGAGGGGCTACCGGCTGCGCCACGCAGTCCGCTCCGGCGGGGAGGAGCTGTTCGCCATCGACTTGCCGGCGCAGCCGGAGGGCGCAGATCTCGCATTCATCCCAATTTTGTCCTGTTCGGGGCGAGAGGCGGATCCGCGTAAGGGTAGGGTCCCTTTTACGCCGCTTGTTCCGCAGACGGCTATCGCCCCGTCTGCGGCCAAAGCCTCGGCGGGCGGCGGTATCGCGCCTGCGCACGCCGCGCGGTTCGTCTTCGAGCCAGAGTTCCTGTTCCGGGTCACCGCGCCGGTCGAGCGCGACGAGAACCCGGTTGGCGAGACGCCGGACGGACTTCGCATGGTGTTCGCGCTCAGCGGCGGCGGCCATGTGGACGGACCGGCCCTAACGGGCGAGATTCTCCACCGCGGCGGCGACTGGATGCGGATCCGCCCGGATGGCGTAGGGATTGCCGCTATCCACGCCCTGATCAAGCCGGTTGGCGGCGGGGTCGTTCTCACTGAATACAGCGGGGTCGTCGATTTCGGGCCCGACGGTTACCGGACGCTCGCCGCCGGCGGCGGCCCGAAGCGCGCGCCGCTTCGCTTCGCGCCGCGCTACCTGACGGCCGAGCCGCGCCTGCTTTGGCTAAACCGCCTTCAATGCTTCAGCGTTGGCGAGGTAAACCTCGAGCGGTATCTCGTCGAATACGACCTCTACGCGCTGCGGCCGAAGCCCGCCGCAGAAGTCTGAAGGGGTTCGCCATGCCGCAGAAAGTCGTGATCCTGGGCGGCGGAGTAGCAGGTCTCAGCGCGGCCCATGAACTGCTTGAACGAGGGTTCGAGGTCGAGGTCTTCGAGAAGCTGAAGATACCAGGGGGCAAGGCGCGCAGCATTCCGGTGCTCGAGGGATTAGGCGATCATGGGGGCAAGAACGAGCATGTCTCCGCCTTGCGCGCGAAGCTCGCCGCCAATGCGCTCGGACGAAAGCGGCCATGGCTGCCCGGGGAGCACGGCTTCCGTTTTTTCCCGAACTTCTACCGTCACATTACAGACACACTACGGCGCATCCCATTTGGAAGCGGAACTGTCCTCGACAATCTCGTGAATACGACGCAGGTTCTGGTCGCCAGCTATGATAAGGCTGGAATCGAACTTCCTTCGCGCTTTCCTGAGAACGCCTACGAACTCGCGTCCGCGCTGAAGAGTTTCTTGTGGGCGATATCGCCGCGCAACGGCATTCCCTACGCTGACATCGAGTATTTCGCCGGCTGCGTCTGGCGCATCATTACGTCTTGCGAGGAACGGCGCCTCGAAGAATACGAGAAAATGGACTGGTGGGATTTCGTCGGGGCGGAAGATCGCTCGGAAGCCTACCAAAAGCTGCTCGCGATCGGCATCACCCGCTCTCTCGTCGCCGCAAAAGCGCGAGTAGCGAGCGTGAAGACGATCGGCGACATTTTCGTGCAGCTTCTCTTCGGCATCATGACGCCCGGCATCGCGTCGGACCGGGTAATGAACGGGCCGACCAACGACGTCTGGATCCAGCCCTGGCTCAAATATCTGACCGCAATGGGCCTCACCTATCATTTCGGCGCCGAGGCGAGGGAGATCCATGTCGCCGACGGCCGGATCGCGGGCGCGACGGTGCGGGTCGGCGACCGGACTATCCGCGCGAGAGGCGATTGGTTCATCGGCGCGCTGCCTGTTGAACGAATGGCGTTGCTGCTCACGCCGGCGATGAAGGCGCTCGATCCGTCCCTCGCGAATCTCGCGCCATTGTCGAACAGCGTGCAATGGATGAACGGCATACAATTTTACCTCACGCGCGATGTGCCGATAACCCATGGCCACATCATTTTTATCGATAGCCCCTGGGCGTTGACCGCCGTCTCACAGCGGCAGTTCTGGACCGGAATCGACTTCGCCGAGTGGGGCGACGGCAGGACTCGAGGGGTCCTCTCGGTCGATATCTCGCAGTGGGATACGCCAGGCTTCAACGGCAAGGCTGCAATCGATTGTACGCGTCAGGAGATCGCCGATGAGACCTGGCTGCAGCTCAAGCGCAGCCTGAACGTGGGCGGCGGCGCTCTCCTGACCGACGAGGATCTGCATTTCTGGTTCCTCGACCCGGACATCGTGGACGATCCGTCGCATCCTGGCCGCGAAGCCGACGTCGAGCCCTTGCTCGTCAACAATGCGAACACGTGGCGGCTGAGGCCTGAGGCGGCTACGGCGATCCCCAATTTCGTTCTAGCCGCGGACTACGTCCGGACCTTCACTGACCTTGCGACCATGGAGGGCGCGAACGAGGCGGCTCGCCGCGCCGTCAACGCGATCCTGGACCGGAGCGGATCTGACCTTCCGCGCTGCGCTGTCTGGAATCTGCACGAGCCCGACGCGCTGGCGCCCTTCCGCGCCTATGACCGCGCGCGCTACCGAGCCGGGCTGGCCTGGGACGGCCGCTTCGCCAAGGCGGCGGAAGCGGTGCTCGCCATGGGCCAGGATGCGAGTGGGCTCACGGGCGGGCGGCGCTGGGCCGGGCCGCTCGCAGCCGTCGGGCCTTTCGCCGACGCGCTCTCGACGCCTGGCGGCCCGCTTTCCTACCCCATCTCGGCGCGGGCGCTGTCGATGATCGGCCTGCCCGCGAGCGTCTTCCGCGGTCTCGGCGATGGTCTGCCCGGTCTCGGCGCGCCGGCTCCGGGCGTCGGCATAGTCTCCGCCGCGGCGGAGACCGCAGCCATGGCGTTAGCGGACGGGCCGATCCCTGACGACAAGAATTTCCTCAAATCCGCTGGCGTGGCGGCGACGGGGATCGGGCGGCCGCGGCGGCGCATCCGCATCACTCAGAAAGCCTGACCGGCCGATGGACCGCAGCGCCTTTCTCAAGCGACTTGCCGAATACGGCGGCCTTGCCCGCGATACGCTGCTTGAACATCTGCCTGACGGCGAGCCGCGGGCGCATCTTTACCAACCCATGCGCGAATTCTGCGCCCGCTCCGGCAAGGGGCTCCGGCCGGCCCTCCTTATCGCCACCTGCCGCGCGTTCGGTGGCCAACTCGAGGACGCCCTGACCTCCGCCGCCGCTCTCGAGCTTCTCCATAACGCTTTTCTCATCCACGACGACATCCAGGACCAAAGCGAAAGCCGGCGCGGAGTCCCGTGCCTCCACGCCGAGTTGGGAGCGCCTCTCGCCATCAACGCCGGCGATGCGATGATGGCGAGCGCGTTTCGCCTGCTTCGGCGCAACGTCGCCGATTTAGGCCCCGAAACCGCGTGGCGCGTGTTCGATGAGTTCGATCACCTGGTTGCGGAGTCCCTCGAAGGGCAGGCGATTGAGCTTGGCTGGATCCGGGACAATGATCTCTCGGTCGGTCCGTCAGACTATTTGCGGATGACGCTAAAGAAAACATGTTGGTACAGTTTCATCCACCCCTGCCGCATCGGCGCGTTGATCGCCCGTCCCGACGGCGTGCGCCTCGACGACTTCGATTCTTTTGGCTTCTTACTCGGCGCCGCGTTTCAGATCCGCGACGACGTGCTCAATCTGACCGGGTCGCGCGAGCGCTATGGCAAGGAGATATTCGGTGATATTTACGAAGGCAAACGGACCTTGATGCTAACTCGGCTCGCGGGCTTGGTCGATCAGTCGGATCGTGAGCGGCTGTCGCGTCTCCTCGCCCTGCCGCGAAGCCGACGCAGCGAAGCGGACGTCGCATGGGTATTTGGCGCGATGAAGCGGCACGACTGTGTCGCATACGCGCACAATGCGGCCGCCAGCCTTGTCGACGGCGCCCGGACCGCCTTTCATTCCGCGTTCGCCGAGGCTTCCGGCGAAGATAGGGACTTCGTCGCGCATTGCCTCGACTTCATGACCGAACGGGATGACTGAACGATGATGCGGTTGCCAGCCGCTTCAGCAAATTTCCGCTTGGAGCGGCGCCACGAAGGTCTCGTCGCCGGTCGCCGAAAGAGTTCCAACATAGAGACCCGGCCGCGCGTCGAGCGGCGCTACTATTGTCACTGTGATCTGGGCAGGCTCCGCGGGACGAAGCGTGACAGTCGACGGGCTGATCCAAATTGAATCGACGCCAATCCGGGAACCTGCCCCTACAAGGGCGCTCGCTGTGATGTTGATGGTTAGTGGAGAGGCGTACTCGTCGAGCGCCAGCTCTAGAACCATCGCGCCGCAGCCGCCGGGTTGGAGCGCGTCGCGCAAGCGGAACGGGGCCTCAATGGCCTGGCCCGTTTCGACAGCCAGGACGTTCTTGGCAAGCTGAAGTAAATCCGGCTCGTCAGCACTCCCTTCCGTCCGCTGTAACGTGCCCACTTCCATATATGGTCGACGAATAAAATACGGCACTCAGATCCCCAGTGTCAGTGTCGGATTAACGCTATGCCCCGTCCCGTTTGTGTTGGAATTGATTTTGGCGCGATCTCCGGGATGACGAGGTTACTCGATCATGCGGCCGGGTCAATGGTCTGATCGGATGGCCTTTCGATGAGGCTTTTGCAGCGGATCTGTCGCAAGCTGTACGGGACGGACGCCTGGGCTATGATCACTGGGAATGGATCCGGTAGGGCGGCGCGATGATCGAGTTCAAGGGCAGCCATTTGAACAGGAATCGGTCCTCTGGGGCGTGCGCTGGCGCATCGCCTGTCCGACGAGCTATCGGCAGCTCGAGGAAATGATGGAGGACCGCGGCGTGAAGGTCGACCACTCCACCCTCAATCGCCGGGTGATCAAGTACGCACCGTTACTTGAACAGCAATTTCGCGCCCACAAGCGCCCAGTCGGCTCCAGCTGGCGATTGGACGAGACCTATGTGAAGGTCAAGGGGGCCTGGAAATATTTGTATATGGCTTAGTCGGCGTCGACGAGGAGGCCCCGCATAAATATCCGCACCGCTTCGCGTATGCGGCGATCAAGCGTGTCGGGCTCCATCTGAACGCCGAGCAAGGCCATTCGCGAAATCCGGCCAAGCACAATGCTGAGGAACAGATCCGCGGCGAGCGCCATATCGTCCATCGCATAGCGATGCGCGGCGGAAAAGCGAACGAGAATTGTCTCGACGAGCCTGATCTGCCGGTTCAACCCTTCCTCGACGGCAAGCTTGCCGAGCTCCGGAAAACGCTCCCCCTGCGCCGCCAGAATGCGGCCCAAAGCGATTGACGAAGGCGCCACGCTGAGGTCGATAAACCGCCGCGCCAGTATCAAGAGCGTCTCCTCGAGGCTCTTGCCGTTGAGCCCCTTCGCGAATTCCGCCTCCAGCGGGCCATAGACCAAAAGAATGCGCCGGCGCAAAACGTCTGCGAATAACTGGCCCTTGTCGGCATAGCGCGCATAAAGCGTCGCCTTCCCAATCATCGCCGCCTCCGCCAGACGCTCCATCGACGTGGCGTCGAAGCCATGCTGCATGAACATTTCCGCCGCGATCTCAAGCAGCCGCTCGTCGCGCTGGGCCGCCGCAGCCTTGGTCGGGCGTCCGCATCGCGGATGCGCTTCGGCCGTCCGCCTCTCTGCGCGCGTCTGGTCAGAGGTGGTTTTCATCATGCTTTTCAAAATCCAGCTTGCCTAAAGCCGATCAAAAGTATAGAACGATACCGTTCCGTTTTATTATGGCAGATCCATGGACCCATCCGCAAGCTCTCTCAGCCGCCCCATATCCCCGTCGCGCGAGAATGACTCCGTCATCAGTGGCGAGGCCGTCCTTCGTCTGCGCCGGGACGCCCCCTTAATTCCCTCTTCCGAAAAGAACGATACAGCAGGACTTGCCGGAAAGGCGCCCCTCAAGCGATTCCTTCGCAGGCGAGGGTTTTTCGTCCTTGCGCTCCTGCTCGCGCTCGGAGCGGGCGGCCGCTTCGGCTGGCATTGGTGGACGGACGGACGCTTCGAGGAGACGACCGACAACGCCTTCCTGCAGGCCGACAAGGTTGTGGTGGCGCCGAAGGTCGGCGGCTTTGTCTCTGAGGTTTTCGTCGCCGACAATCAGCCGGTGAAAGCGGGTCAGGTTCTCGCACGAATCGACGAGCGCGATTATCGGGTCGCTCTTCTGCAATCTCAGGCCGACCTCGACAAGTCGCGCGCCAGTCTGGAGGGCGTCGCGTCCGCGCTGATTCAGCAGCAGGCGAAGATCGAGGAAGCCAAGGCGGATGTCGCCACAGTCACAGCGGCTCTCGACTTCGCGACGGAAGAACAGACGCGCTACGGCTCCCTTCTGCAAAAAGGCGCGGGGACGGTGCAGAGATCGCATCAGGCGACCTCCGATCTTCTGCAGAAGCAGGCGGCGCTCGACAAGGCGAAGGCCGCTTATGACGCCGCCCAGAAACAAACCGAAGGCCTGCGCTCGCTCGAGGCCGCGGCGCGCGCCAGCCTGCAGCGGTCCGAGATCAATCTCGAACAGGCAAAGCTCAATCTCGAATATACGACGATCATCGCCCCGATCGACGGCGTCGTCGGCGACCGATCGCTGCGCAAGGGGCAGCTCGTTCAGCCGGGCTCGAATCTCCTGACCCTTGTGCCGATGGGCGACGCGATCTATCTGATCGCCAATTTCAAGGAGACCCAGGTCGGCGCAATGGCCGAAGGACAGGCTGTGACCTTCATCGTCGACGCCTTCGGCGATCATGTCTTTCACGGCCGCATCGACAGCTTCGCGCCGGGAACCGGCGCGCAATTCGCGTTGCTGCCGCCGGAAAACGCCACCGGCAATTTCACCAAGATCGTCCAGCGCGTGCCTGTCAAAATCGTTCTCGGCGACGGCGACCCTCTGATCCAACGGCTGCGGCCTGGTCTCTCGGCCGAGGCGATGGTCGACACGCGAGACCAAGGCGAACCCAGCCCCTCGAAGACGATCATGCTCGGCGCCTTGAAGGCTGAAGATGCAAGGCGCTAAGGAAAAGGCCGGCCTCGGCGACTGGCTGGCGGTCGCGGGCGCCATTCTCGGCGCCTTCACCGCAATCCTCGACATCCAGATCACCAATTCTTCGCTGGCCAATATTGAAGGCGCGATCGGCGCGTCGGCGGAGCAAGGCAGCTGGATCTCGACCGCTTATCTGATGGCTGAGATCATCGTGATTCCGCTCACCGGCTGGCTTGGATCGATCTTTGGCCTTCGGCGTTATCTTTCGGTCAACACGGGACTCTTCATCGGCTTCTCGATCGCCTGCGCGCTTTCGACTTCGCTGACGCAGCTGATCATCTTTCGCGCCGGCCAGGGCTTCACCGGCGGCGTCCTCATACCAACCGCCATCACCATTGTCCGCACCCGCCTGCCGAAGTCGCAGCAAGGCTTGGGCATCACCTTTTTCGGTCTGACGGCGACATTTGCTCCCGCCATCGGCCCGACGGTCGGCGGCTGGCTGACGGATAATTTCTCCTGGCATTACATCTTCTATCTGAACCTCATTCCGGGTCCGATCGCCGCCATCATCCAGCTCACCGCCTTGCCGAAACAGGCGATCCGGTGGGCGGAGTTGCCGAAAGGCGACTGGCTCGGAATCGGAGCGATGGCGATCGGCCTCTCCAGCCTGACCTTCGTGCTCGAGGAAGGGCAGCGGAAGGAATGGTTCGAGTCGACCGTAATCAGCCGATTGTCCATCATCGCCGCGGTCGGCATTTTCTGCTTCATCCTGCGCGAGCTGACGGCGGCGAAGCCCTTCATCAATCTACGCGTGCTCGGCAATCCGACGATCGGCGCCTCCTGCGCGCTGATGACGGTGCTTGGCGCAGTTTCGCTCGGCTCGACCTATGTGATCCCGCTCTATTGCGCGCAAATCCAGGGCTATAACGCCGAGCAGATCGGCTATGTCGTGATGTGGAGCGGCCTGCCGCAGCTCGTCCTGTTTCCGGCCATGCCGTTCCTGATGAAGAGATTCGATCCGCGCATCCTCGTCGTCGTTGGCACTCTGCTTTTTGCATCGAGCTGCTTCATGAACGTGAACCTGACGCATGACGTCGGCATGGACCAATTGATCCTGCCGCAGCTTCTGCGCGCCGCCGGCCAACCGTTGTTCTCCATCCCATTGTCGCAGCTCTCGACCGCCAATCTTCCCCCGCGCGATACGGCCGACGCTTCGGCCCTGTCGAACATGATGCGCAACCTCGGTGGATCGGTGGGCATCGCGCTGCTTTCGACAGTCATCGAGCGGCGCGAACAGTTTCACTTCTCGATCCTCGCCGAAGCGATGACGCAAAACGCCCTGCGAACGCAGGAGCGGATCGCCATGCTGATGGCCGGAGCGCGGGGCGCGATCGCCGATCCCATCGTCGCCAAAGCGCAGGCGTTAATGTCGATCGCCGCCGGGGTTCGGCGAGAGGCCTATGTGTCGGCCTATTCCGACGCGTTTTGGATCGTCGGCGTCGGGCTGATCATCAGCCTTAGCGCGATCGTCCTTCTGCGAAAGCCGAGGCCGTCCAGTGGTCCGGTCGAAGCGCATTAGCGATCCCGCGCCTATTGCAGGCGCATGAGGATGGCTTGTTCGCCGCGCCGTCCAGATCGCCCGAGGGCTTCGGCGCCAGGGCCGTAAGGATCATCTGAGATCCTCCCCCTCATTCAATCATAAAGCGCCAAGGATGTTGCACGTGAGGCGACGTCGCAGGCGCTCGGAAGCAGCTTCCAGGCTCCGCTCCTATCCGATTGTTCTCCCCAGGGAGGCGAGGGTCTCCGTCGACCGATCCGCGGGAAGACCGTGACATTTTTGCACATGTCGCTTTGAAATTGCTGACCAGCTCCCGATATTAACTTGATTCTATCTATCGATTTTATAGGCTGTTCTAAGCAACGTTGTTCGCACCAATTTCAGGCAGCAGCCTTCTCCAATAGTTTGACGAAAAACTCCAACCGGCGGCTGCGCCAACACAAGGAATGCAATGCAAATTCATCAACGAACAGCGTCGCCCGCCAAGCGCGGCGCGGCGGCTCTTCAAATTTGCCTCAGCCTCACCGTCTGCGCCGACGCTTCGGCGCCAACACCCAAAACCTTGGAGAACGCGCAATATTGAAAAGACTTCTATTGGCCTCGGCCGGAGCGGCCGCTCTCGCCGGGTCGGCGCTCGCCGCAGACCTTCCGGCCGTAGCGCTTCCGCCTCCGCCTGTCATCTGGGCGGGCCCCTACGTCGGCGGCCAGGTCGGCTACGCGTGGGGAGAAGACTCCGGCGATGTATTTCTGGCCGGCCCGCTTGGCGCGTTAGCCATTACGCCGATCACTGTCTCGAGTTCGTCCGTGACGCAGGGTTTCCTAGGCGGCGGCCATGTCGGATATAATTGGCAAATAAATCGATTCGTTCTTGGCTTCGAGGGGCAGATCGACGCCGCGACCTTCAACAAAACAACCCAGCCGCTGTTTGCTCCACCGTATAATGTGACGACCACCTCCCCGGTTCAAGGCGCTTATGTCGCGCGCCTCGGATATACCTTTGACCGCACGCTCGTCTATGCGGTGGGTGGCGCTGAATATGCCTGGGTGCGCAACTATTATAACATCCTTGGCAGTAGCCGCAGCTTTTCTTACGCCACGCTCGGCTGGACATTCGGCGGCGGCCTGGAATATGCCTTGGACCCTAACTGGTCGGTGCGGGCCGAATATCGCTACACGAATTTCGGCAGCTTCCGTGACGGCCCGATCTACTATCCAAACGCCTATCAAACCCATGGCTGGAGAGAAAATCAGGTCCAGATCGGCTTCAGCTATAGGTGGCCACCTGTTGCGCCCGTCGCGGTGGTCGCCAAATATTGAGCCGCGTGGCCATTCGGCTTGTTGTGTTGAAGCGCCATAAGCCGAGACTGTTTTGAATTGCGTCGACACGGCCTCGGCCTTTTCTGCGCCAGAAGCTGAAAGGGCGCCGGCGCACAACTTTCGCACTCAAGGAAACAAAAAGCCGGACGTAGAGCGCTATCCAGCGTATGATCTCCCGGTCAAATCTTTCCAGGCGCCTGAGCGGCCTTCTACCGCTTTCCCCTCCCCAACAGCTGCAATGGACTGAAGCTCTCCGCGGACGGGCACGCCTGACCTCGCCGCACCCGCGCAACAACGCCTTTGAGATCGACGCGGTCTGCCGCCATCGCGGCGCTGTTGGAGAGCCGCCAGCCCTCGATCAGCCCGAAGATGGCTGGAATGACGACGAGGGTCAGGATGGTCGAGGACATCATCCCGCCGATCATGGGAACGGCAATTCTTTGCATGACCTCGGAGCCCGCGCCCGCGCTCCAAAGGATGGGGACGAGGCCCGCCATGATCGCGACCACAGTCATCATCTTCGGGCGCACTCGCTCGACTGCGCCGAGCATGATCGCCTCCGTGACGTCCGCCTGGGTGAAGGGCCGGCCGGTCGCCAGCCGCTCGGCTTTGAGCTCCTTCATCGCCTGATTGAGATAGATCAGCATCACGACGCCGGTCTCCGCCGCGACGCCCGCAAGCGCGATAAATCCGACCGCCACCGCGACCGACATGTTGAAGCCCTGCTGCCACATGAGCCAGATCCCGCCAACCAAGGCGAAAGGCAGGGAGAGCATCACAATGAGCGTCTCCGTGAGCGTCCGGAAGTTGAGATAGAGCAGCAGGAAGATGATGAGCAATGTCACCGGCACGACGATTCTTAGCCGCGCCTCCGCCCGCTGCAGATATTCGTACTGCCCGCTCCAGCCAATGGAATAGCCTGGCGGCGGTGCGACGGATTTCGCCACCGCCTCCTGGGCCTCGGCGACATAGCCGCCGAGATCGCGATCCTTGATGTCGACAAAGATATAGACGGCGAGCTGGCCGTTTTCGGTGCGGATCGAAGTCGCGCCGCGGGCGAGCTTGACGCTGGCGACTTCGCCGAGCGGCACGGTTCCTCCATTCGGCAGCGGGACCTCGATCTCGTCGGCGATCGCCTGCGTAGTGCTGCGCAATTCGCGCGGATAGCGGATATTGACGCTATATCTTTCCCGGCCTTCCACGGTCATGGCGACCGACTCGCCGCCGAGGGCGCTGGCGACCACATCCTGCACGTCGCCGACGGCGAGGCCATAGCGGCCGAGCGCCTCGCGATCCGGCGAAATGTCGAGGAAATAGCCGCCGTTCACCCGCTCGGCGTAAGCGCTCGCCGTGCCCGGCAGTCGTTTCAAGACGGCCTCAACCTCGCGCGCGATCTTTTCCATCTGAACGAGATCGGCGCCGAATATCTTGACCCCGACCGGCGTGCGGACGCCCGTCGAGAGCATGTCGATGCGAGCGCGGATCGGCATGGTCCAGGCGTTCGAGATCCCCGGGAATTGCAGCGCTCTGTCCATCTCCGCTTTGAGGCTCTCGATCGTGACGCCGGGCCGCCAGGCGGCCTTCGGCTTTAGATTGATGATCGTCTCGAACATTTCGGTCGGCGCCGAGTCGGTCGCCGTGAGCGCTCGACCGGCCTTGCCATAGACCGATTCGACCTCGGGAAAGGATTTGATGATCCTGTCCTGGATTTGGAGCAGCTCCGTCGCCTTGGTGACGGAGAGCCCCGGCAATGTCGTCGGCATATACAAGAGCGCGCCTTCGTCGAGGCTCGGCATGAACTCGCTGCCGATCCGACTCGCCGGCCATAGGCTCGCGCCGACGATAGCCAGCGCGGCGACGATGGTGAGGCCCTTCGCGCTCAACACGCCTCGAATGACAGGCCGGTAGATGGCGATCAGCAACCGGTTTATCGGGTTCTTGCGCTCCGGAACGATCTTTCCGCGAACGAAAATGACCATGAGCGCTGGGACCAATGTAACCGAAAGCAGCGCCGCGGCCGCCATAGCGAAAGTCTTGGTGAAGGCGAGCGGGCCGAAGAGCCGGCCTTCCTGTGATTCAAGCGTGAAGATCGGCAGGAAGGAGACAGTGATGACGAGGAGGCTGAAGAACAAGGCGGGACCGACTTCGACCGCGGCTTCGACCAGGATTTCGACTCGCGGCTTGTCCTTTGGCGCCCGTTCGAGATGTTTATGCGCATTCTCGATCATGACGATGGCGGCGTCGATCATTGCGCCGACCGCGATGGCGATGCCGCCGAGGCTCATGATATTGGAGCCAAGGCCGATCGACCGCATAGCCGCGAAGGCGAGCAGGATCCCGACCGGCAGCATGAGAATCGCCACCAGCGCGCTGCGCAGATGGAGCAGAAAGACGACGCAGACCAAAGCGACGATCAGGCTTTCCTCGACAAGCGCGCTGCGGAGCGTTTCGATCGCCGCCTCGATGAGGCGGGAGCGATCATAGACCGGAACGATCTCGGCGCCTTTCGGCAGGCTGGCCGCAATCGCTGCGAGCCGCGCCTTGACGTTCTCGATGACGGTAAGCGCATTGGCGCCGAACCGTTGCATCGCAATGCCGCCTACGACCTCGCCCTCGCCATTGAGCTCTGTGATGCCGCGCCGCTCGTCCGGCCCGATTTCCACGCGCGCGACATCCTTGAGGCGCAAAGGCGCGCCTCGATCGGTTTTGAGGACGATATCCTCTATGTCCACGACGCTTTTCAAATAGCCTCGGCCGCGGATCATGAATTCGAATTCGGAGAGCTCGACCGTGCGTCCGCCGACATCCATGTTGCTGGCGCGCACCGCGTCGCGGAGCCTCGACAGCGCAATCCCTTGCGCGCGAAGCCGAAGCGGATCGACCACAATGTTGTATTGCTTGACGAAGCCGCCGACGCTCGCGACCTCCGCCACGCCTTCGGCCTTGGACGCCGCGTAGCGCACGACCCAGTCTTGCAGCGACCGCAGCTCCGCCAAGGTCATGTCTTTCGCCACGAGGGCGTATTGGTAGACCCATCCAACGCCGGTTGCGTCCGGCCCGAGGCTCGGAGTGACGCCGGGCGGCAGGCGTTGCGCCGCCGCGTTCAAATATTCGAGCACGCGGCTGCGCGCCCAATAAGGGTCCACGCCGTCCTCGAAAATGACATAGACGAAAGATGCGCCGAAGAACGAAAAGCCGCGGACGACCTTGGAGCGTGGCACGGTCAACATGGCGTTCGTCAAGGGAAAGGTCACCTGGTCCTCGACCACTTGCGGCGCCTGACCCGGATAGGTCGTATAAACAATGACCTGAAGGTCCGAGAGATCCGGTATGGCGTCGAGCGGCAGAGTGCGCAGAGCATAAAGACCGGCCGCGACGGCGAAAGCCGTCCCGACGAAAATCAGGACAAGGTTGCGGGCGGACCAGCGGATAAGCCTTGCGATCATGGCGCGGCCTCCGCCGCGGCCATGCCGCTGAGCGCGGCCTTGAGATTGCTTTCGGCGTCGATCAGGAAATTCGCCGCGACAACCACTTTATCGCCGCTCTCCAGGCCCTCTCGAATTTCGGTGAGACCCGCGCCGCGGAGTCCAACCTTCACTTCCCTCGGCTCGAAACGGCCGTCCCCCTTATCGACGATGACGATCTGGCGCAGGCCAGTGTCGATCAAGGCGCTGTCGGGCGCGGCGACCACGGGCTCGGGCCGCCCTGTCGCGATCTCGACTTCGGCGTACATGTCCGGCAGCAGGAGCCCGTCCGGATTGGCGATCTCGACGCGGACGCGGGCGCTGCGCGTCGCGCTGTTGACCTGCGGATAGATGAGGCCGACGCGCCCGCCGAAGGCCCGGTCCGGCAGGCTCCGGACCCGAATCTGAGCCGGGGCGCCGATCCTGACCAAATTCAATTCATGCTCGGGCACGTCGGCGAGGACCCAGATCGTCGAAATATCCGCGATGCGGAAAAGCGCGTCGCCTGCGGCGGCCTTCATGCCCTCGACGGCGTTGCGCTCCAGCACGATTCCGTCACGCGGGGCGATCCAGGCGAGCGAGTAAGCAAGCTTGTGCGAGCGCTCCATATCCGCGATCGCTTCCGCCGGAACATTCAGATTTTCGAGTCGGCGCCTGGCGCTTTCCGACCCGATGTTTGCGATGAACTGAGTCGATGCGGCCAGAATTTCCGGCGAGTGGAGGCGCATCAGCGCCTGCCCTTTGCGGACCCGATCTCCAGTCGTGACATTTTCGATTTGTTCGATGAAGGAGTCGGACCTTGTGGACACCAGCGAAACGCGCCGTTCGTCGAGTTGCACAGAGCCCGGCGCGCGCAAAGGCCGAGAGACCACGTGTTTGGCGATGATTTCAGAGCGCACCCCGCTGCGCTGCAGCTTGCCGGGCGAGAGCTTGATGACGGAGCCGTCGTCGTCCTCGCCGTCGAAGACAGGAATGTAATCCATTCCCATCGAGTCCTGCTTGGGCGTCGGTGAGGTATCCGGAAGGCCCATTGGATTGCGGTAAAAAACTATGCGCCTTTCGCTATTGCCGGCCGTTTTCGGCGAGTCCGCTCTGCTCGCCTTATCGGGCGAGTTGGACGCGCCAAGCCGCTCGACGCCATGACGGCCGGCCCAATAGCCGCCGGCTCCCGCCGCCAAGACTGCGGCTAAGCAAAGCGCTCCAGCTTTGCCGGCATCTGGGTAAATCCTAAACGCATCGATTCTGTTTTGGAAAAGCAATCTCAATCGTGACGTCAGCCGCGCGAGCCTGCTTGGGGGGAGCCTCGTCTCGGCGGTTTTGTTCATGGCCAAGCTTCCCTATGCGTTGTTTAGGCTGAGGGCGGGTCGCGCCTGATCCGCGCCAATGACCCTCGCTATCGCGGACGGCGCCGGCGCGACCCATCGAGCGTCATTCGCAGGCGGCCATAACTATATTAAATCTATAGGATTATAGTCAACTGCTTCGGTCTGGCGCGTCCGCGTTCTAAGCGAAGGCGACGATCTCAGCGGCGCGTAGGGGGCAAATTATCCGGATTTCGGCGCTGGCGCTCGATTTATCGTGTGGCAAAATTAACACGCATCGCCAGTTCCTGCTCCAATTGCAGCCCAGATATTCAGTAACCGAAAAGCCAATATCTAAAAAAATCAGGATGATAACGTAGAGATTTTTTAGCGGAGGCCGCAGCCCCTTCCGGCCGCTCCTATTGACTCTCCAGCCTGCCCTTCCATAGCTAGGCATTATGTCTATCGACTCTATAGACTAGATCGAAATACTAGGAATATGCCGAGGCCAGCGCATGCTCCCATCCCGGGTCGCGCAAGGCCCAGCGCAGCGTGAAATCAAGAAAACAAAAAAGCAGGGGTAAGAGGGCTATGGCCGGAAAGTCTAAGCAATTCAGAAGATGGTTGTTGTCGGGGGCTTCATTGGCGCCTTACGCGCTGGGCGTCGCATTCGGCTCCCCAACATATCAAGCGCGCGCCCAAGACGCCCCGGCGATCGAAGGCACGGTCGCGGATGTTGTGGTGAGCGACGACGCGATGGGCAACGACCAGAGTCCCGGCGAGAAGCTGATGGACGAGGTAATGACGAAACGCCCGCGCTCGGGCGACGTCGTCACCGGCGCCACGATCCAGGAACAGCAGATCAAGACGCTGAACGAAGTGTCGCAACTCGTGCCGAACTACAGGCCGAACACCACCACGCCGCGCCAGTCGCGCATGGCCATTCGCGGCATTGGCGTCGGCGGCTCCGGCGGCACGGGCTCCGCCTCGTCCACGGGCTATTACGTCGATAATGTGTACTGGGGTTTTGCCGGCTTCACTTTCGGCGACCTCGTCGACCTGGACGCTTTCGAGATCCAGCTCGGACCGACCGGCACCGACGGCGGCAAGAACACCAATGTCGGCGCCATCCGCTTCCACACCGCGCCGCCCTCCTTCACTCAGTCGACCACGCTGGAGACGAGCTTCGCCAGCTACAACACTTTCACCGAAAAGATCGTCTCGACCGGGCCGCTGATCGACGGTCACCTCGCTTATCGCGTCACCCTTTACGGCGACCACGGCGCCGGCTGGATTCAAAATTACGGGAGCGCCGGCGGCACCGTGATGGACACCAATCGCGGCGGCGCGAGAGTCCAGTTGCTTGGGGTGGGCGAGGGCGTTACGGACCGCCTGATTTTCAGCTTCACGGGCGCGAACGAACACGATGACTATCTGACGGGCACGATCGGCGACACCAGCCTCAAATACAACAATGGCGTGCTGTCCACGGGGCAGACCTTCTTCCAGCGGGTCGCTGCGAGGCTCGGCAGGCCGGTGCTGACGACCGACCCCTATGCGCCCTATCTCGCGCGCAATGGACGCAATCCCCTGCAGATCTACCAGTTGTCGAACGAGGCTAATATTCAGTGGGGCGAGAACACCTTCACCTCGATAACCGCCGGCGGCTATGGCAGTTGGCAAAACCTTGGCTTCTCTGACAACCAAAATCTTCAATATGGCTTCGGCACCGGCGACATGGACACCTATGGCGGCCAGTTCTCGCAGGAGTTCCGCCTGTCCTCGCCGAAGGGCCAGCAGTTCGAATGGACGGTCGGCCTTTACTCGTTCTACGAGAACCTCTGGGACAAGATGCACCACGGCACCGCGGGCACGGACACCGCGGCTTTTTATGGCCAGCCGGCGTTGCTCGCCGGCGCGGTGAACAAATGGTGGAACCACGCGAAGGACTTCCAGATCGCGGCCTATGCCCAGGGAACCTGGCATTTCGATGAGCATCTGGCCGTCACCGCCGGTGTCCGCGACGCCTATGAGATACGCTACGGCTCATCGACCTATATTCCCCAATGCGTGACCGGCGCGATATACACCTGCGCGCAGCAGGCTGCCGCGATGAGGGCCGTCGGCTATTACGGCTACGCCGATTCGGGCGGCTTCACCAACTATCACAACGGCGAGGTCGGCATCGTCAACCCGCAATACAAGTTTAATGATAATCTTATGGTCTACGGGCTTTTTGGCTATGGCGACAAATCGCCTTCCGTGAACACGCAGGCTACCCCGGTCTTTGACTCGACCCGCGTCAACATTGTCAGTTTTGCGCCGCTGTTCACGAAGCCGGAGACCTCGTTGGATTATGAAATCGGCTTCAAGGCGACGACGCCCGACATGAGGCTCATTTCCAACGTCAATTTCTACTGGAACGACATTTATAATTACCAGACTACCGCCACGAAAGTGCTCCAGGTGGGCGGCACGCAGGTCCTCCAGAGCTATCTCGGCAACGTGCCGCATGTTCGGCTGAATGGCATCGAGTTCGTCAATCGCTGGGAACCCATAGACCATCTCGCTTTCCACGTCACCGGCGCCTATACGGGATTTCGCTACATCACTTACCCGGATGCGCCGGCGCCGGCCGATTATGCGGTGTCGAGCAGTTCAACGGCGTCGCGCTCTAACACCCGAGTCGAGGGCATTCCATGGTGGAGCGTCGCGGGCGGCGTCACATATGATCAACCGCTCGGATTGACGCTGAATCAGCTTGGCGACTGGGCAAGCTACCTCGGACCCGAACTGCGGGCGGCCCCGCTCTCCTGGTTCTCCTACGGCGATTTCGACTGGCAAAACAAGACGCAGCTCTCGAGCCCGCTCGCATACACCCAGTACTGGCAGCCGGCGTTCACGATCGTCAATCTCGGAATCGGCGTGCGCACGGACGACAAGAAATACAGCCTGACTTTCTGGGCGAAGAACATTTTCAACGCGCGGCCCTACACCTCCTGGGCCGTGGGCTCGAGCACGGCCCCGACGACCGTCGGCATCGCGACGTATGGGCCCCGCGTGATCGGCGGAACGCTGTTCGTCACCCTCTGACACAGGCCCTGATGCGCAGGGCGGATTCGCATCGTGGACCACATTTTCTCGCACCATTCCGCTGTAAAAAATGGAAACAGTCCCCCTGAAAGGAGATACCTTATGATTCGTCACCTGCTTCTCGCCACGGTCGGCGCCGCCATGATGGCGAGCTCGGCCCTTGCGGCCGACCTTCCGTCGCCTGCGCCGCCGCCGGCCTATGTCCCTCCGCACTTCACCTGGACCGGCGTTTATGCTGGTGGCCAGATCGGCTGGGCTCAAGCCAACAATAACGGCTCGATCGGTTACGGTCCGCATTACGCCAGCTATGGCTACGAGAGCGACGGCGTTATCGGCGGCGCGCATGTCGGCTATAATCTGCAGGTCAACCAGTTTGTCGTCGGCCTCGAAGGCTCGGTTGACGGTCTCAACCTCAACAAATCGCTCTCGACCAATGTCGGGCTCCTGCCGGTCAACTACGCGCAGAGCTCGCATGTTCAGGGCTCGATCCGCGCGCGTCTCGGCGTCGTGGGGTCAGAGCGTTGGCTCCTTTACGCCACCGGTGGCGTCGCGTTCGCCAGCATAAACGCCGACCTTGCATCGCCTTACAGCTATGACGCGACGGCGAACACACGTGTCGGCTGGACGCTCGGCGGCGGCCTCGAATACGCCATTGCCCCCAATTGGTCGGTCCGCGTCGAATATCGTTATTCCGACTTCCACGGACGGACCTTCAATCCAACGTCCCTCAGCTACGCTATCGCGCCCGGAGCCTTTGTGAATCGCCGCCTTACGGAGAATCAGGTACAGGCGGGCTTCAGCTACAAATTCGACCTTGCGGCTCCGGCCCCTGTCGTCGCCAAATATTAAGCCAACAGGCCCAAACTTCTACTTTTAAGGAGCCACCAACGGTAAGGCCCCGCCCGTCGGCGGGGGCGACCCCACCGACACCGGCGGCCAGACAAACTACCGCAATGGGGTAGTGTGAATCGTCAACCTGCAATACAAATTCAACGAAAATATTCGCCTTCAGCTATAAATTCGGCCTTGCGCCGCCGCTTACGCCGGTTGTCGCCAAATTTTGAGCTTGAATTGACGTGCTGATTGGCCATTCGGCTTGCAGCTTTCCGGCTCCGAGCCGGAGTCCGGGGGGCGGAGCATTGATTTTGTGACCCATAATCCCCTTATCTATGGCGTTGGAATAACTGCTGGGCTTTGTTCGGAGCCTTTAGCCCGGCTCTGTGAGCTGTGGCCCAGCCTGTTCCAGGAGCCGCCGCTTTTTGTCCATCGCTTCCCGCCTGAACCTATCCGATCTATTTCATCCGGCGGTCGCCGCCTGGTTTGATCGCTGCTTCAGCGCGCCCACATCCGCTCAAGCGCAGGCCTGGCCCGCCATCCAGGCGGGCCGCCATACGCTGATCGCCGCGCCGACCGGGTCAGGCAAGACGCTGGCGGCGTTCCTCGCGGCGATCGACCAGCTGGTGCGGCAAGGCGCTGAGGGCCGCCTCGCGGACGAGACACAAGTGGTCTATGTCTCGCCCTTGAAGGCTTTGTCGAACGATATCCAGCGCAATCTGGAGGCGCCGCTGGCCGGAATCCGGGAGGCGCTGCAGGCTCAAGGTCTGCCGGACGTCGATATACGCGCCTGGGTCCGCACCGGCGACACTCCCACCGCCGAGCGCGACCGGATGCGCCGCCGCCCGCCGCATATTGTCGTGACCACGCCGGAATCGCTCTACATTCTGCTCGGCTCCGAATCCGGCCGCAAGATGTTGGCGACGACGCGGACCGTGATCGTGGACGAGATCCACGCCTTGGCGCCGAACAAGCGCGGCGCGCATTTGGCGCTGTCGCTGGAGCGCCTCGACGCGCTTTGTGGGTGCCGGCTGCTCCGGATCGGCCTCTCGGCCACCCAGAAGCCGATCGAGACGGTTGCGCGCTTCCTGGTTGGGGCTGACCCCGCCGGATCTTCGGAATGCAAGATTGTCGACACGGGCCATATCCGCGCCCGCGACATTAAGCTGGAAGTCCCGTCTTCGCCGCTCGAAGCGGTCATGTCCGGGGAGGTCTGGGAGCAGGTCTATGACCGGCTGGCCTCGCTCGCCGAGGCGCACAGCACGACGCTGGTCTTCGTCAATACCCGCCGGATGGCCGAGCGCGTCGCCCGTCAGCTATCCGAGCGGCTCGGCAAGGATCAGGTGACGGCGCACCATGGCAGCATGGCGAAGGAGCTGCGGCTGGATGCCGAGCAGCGGCTCAAGCGCGGCGCGCTGAAGATGCTGGTCGCAACCGCCTCGCTCGAGCTCGGCATCGATATTGGCGATGTCGATCTCGTCTGCCAAATCGGCTCTCCCCGCTCCATCGCGAGCTTCCTGCAACGTGTCGGACGCTCAGGACATGCGGTCGGCGGCACGCCGAAGGGGCGGCTGTTCCCATTGTCTCGCGACGAGCTGGTGGAATGCGCGGCGCTGCTCGACAGCGTCCGCCGCGGCGAGCTCGACCAGCTCGCGATCCCGGACCAGCCGCTGGATGTGCTCGCGCAGCAGGTCGCGGCCGAAGTCGCCGCGCAGGAATGGAGCGAGGATGAGCTCTGCTCGCGCTGTTTCGCCGCGCTTGGCCTTACCGCTGTCTAGCGCGGGAAAATTTTTCGACGTGGTCCCGCGCATGCTGGCCGAGGGCTTCAGCACGCGCCGCGGCGCCGCGGGCTTTTGGTGCATCACGATGCGGTCAATCACATGCTGCGGGCCGGCGCGGCGCGCGCCTGACCGCGCTGACGTCGGGCGGCGCCATTCCAGACACGGCCGATTATCAGGTCGTTCTGGAGCCGGAGAACCAATCGATTGGATCGGTGAACGAGGATTTCGCCGTCGAGAGCTTGGCCGGCGACGTATTCCAGCTCGGCAATAATTCCTATCGAATCAGGCGGATCGAGCGGGGCGTGGTGCGTGTGGAGGATGCGCATGGCATGTCTCCGACGATTCCTTTCTGGCTTGGCGAGGCGCCTGGGCGCAGCGACGAGCTGTCGCAATCAGTGTCGCGGCTGCGGGGAGCGATCGAAGCGCGCCTTGAGGACGGAGCGAATGACGAGCGCATCGGCGCCTGGCTCGCGAAGGAGGCCGGCGTCGTCGAGCCGGCCGCGCGGCAGCTCGCCGAATATCTGACTGCGTCTCATGCGGCGCTCGGCTGCCTGCCGACGCAGGAGACGATCGTGCTGGAGCGCTTCTTCGACGAAGCCGGGGGCATGCAGCTCGTCATTCACTCGCCTTATGGCAGCCGCCTCAACCGGGCCTGGGGCCTCGCGCTGCGCAAGCGCTTCTGCCGCAAGTTCAATTTCGAGCTTCAGGCGGCGGCGACCGAGGACAATATTGTCCTGTCGCTCACGACCGCGCATAGTTTCGAGCTGGGCGAGGCGGCGCGCTACCTGCATTCGGCCAGCGTGCGATCCCTTCTTATCCAGGCGCTGCTCGACGCGCCTATGTTCGCGGTGCGCTGGCGCTGGGCGGCTGGCGTCGCGCTGGCCCTGCCGCGGCGGCGCGGCGGCAAGAAAGTTCCGCCGCAGCTGTCGCGCATGGAGGCGGAAGACCTGATCGGGGCCATATTTCCGGATCAGCTCGCCTGCGCCGAGAACCTTGTCGGAGAGCGCGAGATCCCGGACCACCCGCTGGTGAGGCAGACCATAGCGGATTGCTTGAATGATGCGATGGACATCGCGGGCCTGGAGCATTTGCTGGCTCGCCTGGAGGCGGGAGAAATCCGCGTCGTTGCGCGCGACCTGACGGAGCCCTCGCCGCTCGCCCTCGAGGTGCTGGCGGCGAAGCCCTACGCCTATCTGGACGATGCGCCCTCGAAGAGCGCCGCACGCAGGCCGTGATGGGCCGGCGCTGGCTCGCCCCGAAGCCGCGTCCGACATCGGCCGGCTCGATCCCGAGGCGATTGAGCGCGTCCGCGCGGAAACCTGGCCCGATCCGGCGAATGCGGATGAATTGCATGACGCGCTCGCCTGGCTCGGCTTCCTCGGCGCGGGTGAAGTCGTGGCGCAGCCGAGCTGGAGCGATTGGCTCGCGGCGCTCGCGCGGCAGAACCGCGTGACCCGACTGAACGGAACGGGGACGGGCATCTGGATCGCCGCCGAGCGGCTGGCTCAGTTCCGGGCTTTGTGGCCGCAAGCGAGACTAGAGCCGGCGATCGCCGTTCCCGCCGCCTATGCCGACCGGGACTGGTCCCCCGAGGCGGCCTTGGTTGAGATTCTGCGGACGGCTCGAAGGCGAGGTTCCGGCTGCGCCGGGCGCGCTGGCTGCGCTGCTTGGGCTCGCGCTAACGGAGATCGCATCGGCGCTTGCGGCGCTCGAGGTCGAGGGCTTCGCCATGCGCGGGCGGTTCACGCCCGGCGCCAAGGCCGACGAATGGTGCTCTCGGCGGCTGCTCGCCCGCATCCATCGCTACACAATCAAGCGCCTGCGCGCCGAGATCGAGCCCGTCGCCGCGCGCGACTTCCTGCGCTTCCTGTTCGCCTGGCAGCATGTGACGGCGGATGCGCGGATGGAAGGCCGGATGCGGTCGGCGCGACCGTCGCGCGGCTCGAAGGGTTCGAGGCGCCGGCGGGGGCGTGGGAGACCGAGATTCTTCCCGCGCGCATCGCCGATTACGAGCCGGCCTGGCTCGATGACGAATGCCTCGCGGGCCGCGTCGCCTGGGCGCGGCTGAAGCCTGGCAACGGGCGGTCGAACGGCGCCGAGCGCAGCAGCGCGGCCCCGGTGCGAACGACGCCGATCGCGCTTCTGGCGCGCCGCCATGCGCCGCTCTGGCGAGCCCTGTCGGCGAACGGGGAAACTGTACAGCCGAGCGGCCGGGCTCAAGCGGTCGCCGATTTTATTCGGGAGCATGGCGCGTCCTTTTTTGACGAACTGGCCGCAGGCGCCGGGCTTTTGCGCACCGAGGCCGAGGAAGCCCTGGCCGAATTGGTGGCGCTTGGCCTTGTGGCGTCGGACAGTTTCGCTGGATTGCGCGCGCTCCTTGTCCCATCCGATAGACGCAAGCTCAGCGCGGGAGGACGCCGCAGGCGTCGCACTGTCGACTATGGCATGGAGGACGCGGGCCGCTGGGCCCTCGCGCGAGGCGGCAAGGCCGCGCCGAGCGGCGGAGGGCTGGCGCCGAGGCCGTCGAACACGCGGCCCACGCGCTGCTGCTTCGCTACGGCGTCGTGTTCTGGCGTTTGCTGGAGCGCGAGGCAGGCTGGCTGCCGCCATGGCGCGATTTGCTGCGCGTCTATCGGCGGCTGGAGGCGCGTGGCGAGATCAGAGGCGGGCGGTTCGTCGCCGGTTTCTCCGGCGAGCAGTTCGCGCTTCCAGACGCCATTGGCCTTTTGCGTGAGACGAGGCGCAAGGACAGGTCCGGCGAGCTTGTGTCGCTCTCCGGCGCCGACCCGCTGAATCTCATGGGCGTATTGACCCCAGGGCCGAAGCTCGCGGCGCTGACCGGCAATCGTTTGCTCTATCTCGATGGCCTGCCGATCGCTTCGCTCTCCGGGGGAGAGACGCGTTTCCACGAGACGCTGGATGCAGCCGCCGAATGGCAGGCCCGGAAGGCCTTGCTCCGCGCCGCGGCGCCGCCTGCGATGGCCGATCTCTCCGCCTCTTGACCGGATGCGCGCGTAAGTCATTGATTCCGCGCACTGGGGCGCTTGCGTCAAGTTACCGTGACGAAGCTCGGCCACAGATGCTCTCGACAAAGCGTCGGCTGATCCTTACCGTCGCCGGTCTCAGCGTAGCGAAAATGGCGCGGCCGACGCTTCCGACAGGAGGGCTCCGAGCTTTGCAAACCGCACGAGCTCGCTAACGACGCGGCGATTCGGACGCCGATTGGTTCGGGAGGGCAATGGCGTGCCGACCGCCGGGACAAGCTCGAATTATCTTGTGGACCACAGCTCGCTTCGCGCGTCGCATGGCCTGGATGATTCCGTATTCGATGACGTCCGCGCCGTCGGCGGCCGCCTGACCGCCCGGGTCCCGGAGTTGATCAAAGATTTTTACGGATGGCTCTCGGGGCTCCCAGAGTTCGGGCGATTCTTGTCCAACGAACAGCTGCTTGCGCGCGTGAAAGGCCAACAGGCCGAATATTGGAAAGATTTTCTCCGCGCCGAGGTCGACGAGGCTTACGTGGAGCGCCGGCGCGTGGTCGGCCAGGCGCATGCCCGGATCGAACTTGGGCTCCTTATCTATCTGCAGGCTATGGAGTTCGTCTCGGCCTGGCTCAGGCGCGAAATCGAAGCTGACCAAAGCCTTCGCGACAGGCCTATGGCTACGCTATCCATCCGCAAGCTGATCGAGTTTGATTCAGCCATTGTGGTGGACACATATGGCGCGCGAACCGCGCGCAGCCTTGAGGAGCAACGGCGGCGGCTGGAGCATGTCGCAGGCGTCATGCGCGCAGTGACGGAGGGCGACCTCAGTCCTCGGATCGATGTGACAGGGCCCGAGGACGTCCTTGGGACGTCCCTCAACGAGATGGTCCAAAGCCTTCGGAACATCGCCCGCGAGATGGGGCTCATCGCCCGGGGGAACTACTCGGCGCATGTTCCCCCAAGAAGCGAGAAGGACGAGCTTGGGATCTCGCTGCAGGCGATGACCCTCGCGCTGAGGGAGGCGGCGGAAAAAAACGAGCAGCACATTTGGCTGTCCAAGACCCAGACGGAGCTTGGCCAAGCCATGAGCGGCAACCCGAGCGTGAGGGAACTGTCGCAGCGGGTGCTCTCGCATCTCTGCCGCGCGCTCGACGTGCAGGTGGGCGCGCAATATATCCTCGATGACGGAAGTGGAACGCTGCGCTTGGCGGGAGCCTACGCCATCGCCGAAGGCAAAGGCGCGCGGGAGCGCTGGAAGCTCGGCGAAGGACTCGTCGGTCAGGCCGCGCAGGAGAAGCGGCGCATTCTCGTGAACGATGTTCCCGAGGACAGCATCCGAATCCATTGGGGACTTGGGGAGGCCCTACCCAAAAGTCTTGTTGTCTTGCCTCTAGTCCATGAAGGCGAAGCGCGGGGCGTCATCGAGCTCGGCTCGCTTGGGCGGTTCTCAAGGGCGCAGCTGGACCTTCTCGATTATGCGTCGTCGAGCGTCGGCCTGGCGATCAGCGCCGCCGAGACTCGGGCGCGGGTCCAGCAGCTTTTGGAAGAGTCTCAGGCGCAGGGCGAGGAGCTTACGACGCAGCAGGAGGAGCTTCGTCAGGTCAATGATACGCTCGAAGAACATATGCGCGCGCTCGAGTCGCAGAAGGAGAGCCTCCTTGCGACGGAGACGGTCCTCCGGCAGAAGGCGGCGGAGCTCGAACGGACCAGCCGCTACAAGTCCGAATTCCTCGCCAACATGTCCCACGAGCTGCGAACGCCGCTGAACAGCTCGCTGATCCTCGCCAAGCTCCTCAGCGACAACAAGGAAGGCAATCTTTCGCCAGAGCAGGTCAAATATGCGCAGAGCATCTCGGCTGCTGGGAATGACCTGCTTACGCTCATCAACGACATCCTTGACCTGTCGAAGATCGAGGCGGGGAAGATCGATCTGAACATCGAGCCGGTCGCCGTCTCTCGCCTCGTAAGCAATCTCAAGCATCGCTTCGAGCTGCTCGCCTCCGAGAGGAAGCTCGAGTTCTGCGTGGCCGTTGATCCGAGCTGTCCGCAGACGATCGACACCGATCCGCAACGCCTTCAACAGATCTTGTCGAACCTTCTCTCCAACGCCGTGAAGTTCACGGAGAAGGGGACGGTCCGGCTGCTTGCGGCGCCGAAAGATTCGCGGCGCATCGCCTTCACGGTGGAGGACACGGGCATCGGGATTCCTGTTGAGCAACAGGACATCATCTTCGAGGCGTTCCGACAGGCGGACGGCACGACGAATCGGAAGTTTGGCGGCACCGGCCTCGGCTTGTCCATCTCCCGCGAGCTAGCAGGGCTTTTGGGCGGCCAGATCCGCGTCCGCAGCGCGGCGGGAGAAGGAAGCGCCTTTACCCTGCTCATTCCGCATCAAGCACAAGCGGAAGCCATGGTCGCGGCGCTTCCGTCCTCGGCTCCCAGGACCGAGGCTGGACGCCATCAGCCAGCGGAGGCGGCGCGACCCTTTGTCGAAGACGATCGCGACTTGATCACGGACCCGGCCCGAGCAGTGCTCGTCATCGAGGACGATCCAGTTTTCGCCGAGATCCTTCGCGACCTCGCCCGCGAGCTCGGGTTCCAATGCATCACCGCCGGGACGGCCGAGACGGGCTTGCGTCTTGCTCGCGAATATCGGCCGGAGGCGGTTTTGCTCGACATCGGGCTGCCCGACCAATCGGGCCTGACCGTCCTCGAGCTTCTCAAGCGCGACCCTTCGACCCGGCACGCGCCGATCCATGTGGTCTCGGTCCACGACTATCAGCAGGTCGCTCGGGAGATGGGAGCCGTCGGCTACATGCTGAAGCCGGTCAAGCGCGAGCAACTCGTGTCCGCCTTCCGTCTTCTGGAGGAGCGGTTCTCGCGCAAGGCGAAGGCCATCCTCATCGTGGAGGACGAAGGCGTTCAGCGCAGCGCATTGACCAAGCTCCTCGCTTCCGACGACGTCGACATCGTCGCTGTGGCGACGGCCGAGGAGGCGCTCCGGCAAATTCGTGGCGCTACATTCGACTGCGTTGTTCTGGACCTCATGCTGCCGGACGTGAGCGGCTTCGAGCTGTTGGACCGGATGAGCAGGGACGAAAGCTGCGCGCTCCCGCCCGTGATCGTCTACACGGCGCGTTCGCTGACTGTCGATGAAGAGCAAAAGCTCCGGCGCCTGTCGAAATCCATCATCGTCAAAGGCGCGCGCTCGCCGGAACGGCTCCTGGAGGAAGTGACGCTGTTCCTGCACCAGGTCGAATCCAAGCTGCCGCCCGAAAAGCAATGGATGCTCAGGGTTGTGCGCGATCGAGAGGCCATTCTTGACGGCCGTCGCGTCTTGCTGGTCGAGGATGATGTGCGCAACATCTTCTCCCTGACCGCCGTGCTTGAGCGCGAGGGCGTTGTCGTGGACATCGCAAGAAACGGCAAGGAGGCTCTCGTGCGGCTGGATCGAGCGCCGTCCGTCGACGTCGTCCTGATGGACATTATGATGCCCGAGATGGATGGGTTCGAGGCGACGCGAGAAATCCGCAAGAGGAATGGATTGGCGTCGCTTCCAGTCATTGCTCTGACCGCGAAGGCGATGGCCGACGACAGGCAGCAATGCCTCGCCGCCGGCGCAAACGACTACATCGCCAAGCCGATCGACGTCGAGAAGCTTCTGTCGCTGATCCGCGTGTGGATGCCGAAATGACGGCCTCCGACGCGCAAGAAGAGAACGACCTAGAGCTGGATCTGCTTCTTGAAGCCATATATCGGACATATCACTATGATTTTCGAGGCTATGCTCGCTCGTCATTGCGTCGAAGCGTGGCCCGGGGGCAATCCGCGCTCGGGAGTCCCACGATCACCCATCTCCTCGATCGCATCCTTCACGAATCGGAGGCGTTCGCCGAGCTGCTTCGATATTTGACGATTCAGGTGAGCGAGTTTTTCAGAGACCCTGGGTACTTCCGCCTGCTGCGGGAGAAGGTCATGCCGCATCTGGCCACCTACCCATCCCTGAGGATCTGGGTCGCGGGATGCGGAACCGGGGAGGAGGCCTATTCAATCGCCATAATTCTCCACGAAGAAGGGTTGCTTGAGCGGTCGCTCATCTACGCTACGGACATCGATATGGAGAGCCTTAAGATCGCCGAAGCCGGCGTCTATGAACTTGGGCGCTTGCGCGGATTCAGCGAGAACTACTTTCGATCGGGCGGCCGAGCATCGCTGTCGGACTATTACGCCATTGCGCCGTCGCGCGCCGCTTTTACGCCGATGCTGCGCAAGCATATCTTGTTTTCCGATCACAGCCTTGCGACGGACGCCGCCTTCGCCGAAATGCAACTCGTGTCGTGCCGCAATGTCCTTATCTACTTCGATCGGGAGCTGCAGGACCGGACCATCGGCCTGTTTCGTGAGTCTCTGTGTCCGCGCGGCTTCTTGGGACTCGGTCCCAAGGAGACGCTGACGTTTTCGGATCATGCGAATTCCTTCGAAGCGCTCGCAAACGATGAGCGAATCTATCGGATGAAATGATGGATAGCATCGAGAACGGATCATCTGAACCGGCCCATTGGCATGGTCCCGCGGACTCCTCCTCGCGACGGAAGGCGCATGACGACCGGAGCTCGGCGACGGATCTCCCGGTTGTGCTCATCGTCGACGACGTCGCCGATAATCTCCTCGCATTCGAGGGGATGCTCCGACGCGACGATGTGGAGATCGTGACCGCCCTCTCTGGACGCGCCGCGCTCGATATTCTTCTCGACCGGAATGTCGCGCTGGCCATCATCGACGTCCAGATGCCTGAGATGGATGGGTTCGAGCTTGCGGCGCTCATGCGTGGCGTAGAAAAGACACGCTACGTGCCGATCGTCTTCGTCACGGCGGGTTCGAGAGAGCCGTCGCGCGTGTTCAAAGGATATGAGGTCGGCGCCGTCGACTATCTGTTCAAGCCTGTCGACGAGCGGGTTCTTCGAGGCAAGGTCGACGTCTTCGTCACGCTCGAGAAGCAAAGGCAGCAGCTTCTGCAGGCCGATCGGATGCGCGAGATGTTCGTCGGCATTCTTGGTCATGACCTGCGGAATCCGCTCCAAGGAATCTTGATGACGGCCGAGCTCGTCCTGAGCCGCTCGAAAGACGAGACTATGCGCAAACCGCTTGAGGGGATCCGTCAATGCGGCGACCGCATGGCGCGGATGATCGAGCAGATTCTGGATCTGACGCGGATCCGACTCGGCGGCGGTCTGTTATTGTCGTCGACGCCTGTGGATTTCCACAGCATCGTCGAGCAGGTTATCGAGGAATTCGCGGAGCACGAGAGTCGCTTTAGCGTTGAAGTCGTTGGCGACACCCATGGGTCGTGGGACATCGATCGCATTCTGCAGGTCCTCTCAAACCTTGCCGGAAACGCCGTGGAGCATAGTCCGCCGGGCGCGCCGGTGCTCATTCGGGTGGATGGGAGGCTCGACGACGCGCTCGAATGCGAAGTGCGCAATGGCGGGCCGGGCGTGCCGAGCGGACTCCGCGACGCTCTCTTCGAACCATTTCGCGGTCGCGACCGCACGCGTGGATTAGGTCTCGGACTCTTCATCTGCAAGCAGATCGTCGTGGCGCATGGGGGGACGATCGAGTTCGAGTCGAGCGATGAGTCCGGGACGCGCTTCCAGATCTCGCTTCCCCGCCACACGGCTTTTGGGGGCGCGGATGATTTCGGCGAGGGCTCAGTCTTCGCCGCCGAGGCCATGCTCCCGCGGAGCGAGGCGGGACTGCGGCGGGAGCGTCATCGGCGTGGAACGGATGACAGGATCGCTGACGGAGCTTGCCGCGCCGGCGCGATCCTGGTCGTCGACGACGATCCTAGCGTGCGCGATTCGCTTGAATTTCTCCTGAATATGGACGGTCATCAGGTGATGGCGGCCGCTGACGGCGATGAGGCGGCGGAGATTGTCGCCCGCAACGGCGTTCGGCCGGACATGGTCATCGTCGACTATAATTTGGCCGAAGGCGTAATTGGCCTTCAAGTCGTGACGCGGCTGCGCGAGAGGCTCGGTCATGATTTGCCGGCGCTCATCCTGACTGGCGATAGATCGACCGGATCCTTGCGCAACATCGCGCTCCACAATTGCACGCAGCTCAGCAAGCCAGCGAAATTGGAAGAGCTGACGCAAGCCATCCAGCGGCTGCTCGAATAGGTCATCCAGCGTCCGATGGACTCAGTCCAACTTCCGCCGACGCCGTAAATATATGGCAAAAGACATTATCAAATTTGAGGGCGACCTGAGACGGGGTCATTGTTTCAACGAGGCGAAGCCGATGAGCCGAGCGTAAGCCGCCTGCCGAGCGCCTGCCCGGGCATTTCCACCAATCGATATCCGACAATCGACAGCAATAAAGTGAGAGAAAATCCTACAATCAACCAAATATCCGAAGGGCTATAAGTCTTGGCGATGGCGAGCGCGAGCGGATGAAGCATATAGGTCGAGAAACTTATGGCTCCTAGCGACCCCAATATCGGATTGTTGAAAAATCCAGAATGATGGAGTCTTGGGACGACGCTAACCAACAGGAACAGAGCAGGCGCCACGATCCAAGGAACCACGGCTTGCATCATCGTAATATTAGGATGCCTAAAATATCCGAACGCGACGACGTTGCCGATTGTTGTTACTATGACGAAGGCGCTCGCGTCGATCGCCAAACGGCGAGCGCTGACCTCTCCTATCAAGTAGCGATAAATCCGGCAGCCAAGTATTGCGATATAGATCATTCCAATACGGCCAAGCGGCAGGCGATGGTCAAACCAAAGCGAGGCCGCGACAAGCGCGATCATGCCCAATGGCGCGCCAATCGCCAGCCAATTATCAAAACGGCGGCCAAAAAATAGGAGCGACAGCGCGAAAAGCGCATACCACGCAAATTCCAGGCTGAGCGTCCAAGTCACGCCAAGCAAGGGTTCTACGTGAACATAGTCCTGTATCAATAATAAATTCGCCGCCCAATCGCCCAGACTTGCGGATCTCGCCATGGCGAACTCGGGTAGATTGCCAAACCATCCGGCAATCGCCACGGCGGCAAAAGCGAATAACACCAAAGGATAAATCCGAAAAATCCGCCGTATGGCGAATCTTCGGAGTTCGAAGGTCTTGCCCGCCGTCATTGGAATGACAAAACCGCTGATGATAAAAAACAGGACCACGCCAAAGACGCCTGGGGAGAATATTTCACAGAATTGTCGGCCTAGTTCGCCATTTTGTTCGAGTGAATGTTGCAACAAAACTGCAACGGCGGCGATGAACCGCAACGCATCAAGGAAAACTATGCGATGCAACGGCTTAGAAGATGAAATACCATTCTTTTTTGGAGGGGCGTAACTCAATAAAGGCAAGTCCACAACCGCAACTCCTGATCGAACTCGTCATGGTTGTAACCTTAGACCATGTTGGAAGTTGAGCCAAATGGGCAGGCCAGTTCGTCAGCTCCAGCCATCCTCACCGGGAGAAGCGTGAACATTTTCCAAGCGTTTTCAAGGTGTTGAAGCAGATCGTCGTCGCGCCCTCATCCTTTCGGCGGGGGTCCAAGCGAATGAAACGGTTATCGTCGCAGGTCGATCGCTTCCGCTGCTTCGGGGTTGGGTTGAGCGATCGGCGATCCGGAGGGATCTCGCGGGCTATTCGGGAAACGCAGCCTTATGACCGCGGGCCCGCGCGCGCGCGATGGCTGTAAGGCGGAGAGCCGGTCGGGAGCGGAAGCGCAGGCTTTCGCGCGGCTAGGCCGAGCATCATCCCGAACGTCGCCCCGACGCCAACGCCAATATCGGGGGTCGTGCCCGCCAGAGACGCCATGATAAATCCTGGCAGCAAGCTGAACTTTAGCGCCGTCAAATATTCGGCCGCATAGGGATCGGCGGGGCGGCGCAGGAGGAACAGGCGCACTATGAACAAGCCGAGCAACCCCGCCCCGATGGCTCCGGTATTGCTCAAGATGGCGACGAACCAATTCGACGTTCGGTCCGAACCGAGGCCTACGCCTAGTCCCTTCGTCGCGAAAAAGGCCTCCATCCCGACTCTGGTCCACATGCTCCGCTCGACATAGGACTCCGACTCGGTCTTCTTGAAGATGATCGAATCCAGCATCTCATAGACGGGATCCAGCAGCGCCGGCGATAGAGTGACCACGATGAGGATTGCGAAGGCGGCGGAGAAGGCGGCGAAGGCCTCCCATTTCAGCTCCTCGCGGCCCGGAGCTCGGGGATCCAGACTGCGGCGCACCCAGTTCGCCGCGAAAACGATCGCGAAAAAGGCGATGCCGACATAGGCCGTCGAAGAGGTTGAAAGCACGCCCATCACGATAAGGCCAAGGATAATCGCAGGCGCGACGCGGCGGCGCAGCGCATCTTGATAACATGGGCGCAAGAAGGCGAGGTTCGCGGCGGCTCCAATGCAGATTGCGCCATAGGCCGAGGCTTCCGGCATCAGGCCCACGACCCGCCGCCTGCCGCCGACGACTTCGACGTCGAGCATCAAACCGTAGGTCGCATTGCGGAAGGGCTCCAGAAGGTCGGCGAGTCCGACGGAGCTCAGCGCCATGTCGACGAGGCCAGTTGCGATCACTACGGCGCCGCCGAGAAGCGACGCCAGAAGATAATGCTGGCGGAAATCGGGTCGCCTGGCCATGAGCGTGATCGCGAGCGCCATGCCGACAGAAAGCGCCATATAGGCCGGCTGAGTGATGTTCGCCGCGCTCGGTTCGAGGAGAACGGGCCACGGAAGCTGCACGTTGATCGGAATGACCGGGACCGAGTGCATGAAGAGCCGCGGCATCGCATAGGCGGAAAGAAAGCCGTAGGCCAGGAACATGAAAAGAAGCCCGAGCTGCGCCGGATCGAGCGCGGCGTTGAGGGCGCGGGTCGGGTGATCGTCCTGAAGCAGGGTCTTCCCGATGAAAAACACTGCGACGACTGATTGCGGCAAAAGGTTAGCGCCGCCGACAGCCTCGCCGGGCACCATTTGCAAGGACCCGAAACTGCCTGCCGCCAAGAAGACATAGAGAAGAATTGGCCCGCGCCTAAAGACGCTAACGATGATCAAGAGCCAAAAGAGAACGGCGGGCCAAGTCACATCGAACTCGAGTCATGCCGGGCCACGTAAGATTGCCACGCGTTGATAGCAGCGCGAAGCGGCTGCGGCAACCGCTGCTTCGTCCTTCGCATCATTGGCCCCGCTTCCTCCCGGCCCTCGCTACCCCGCGCCCAAAAGCCTTACCGCTTCTCGGCGCTCGAACAGGTTGAGCAGCAGGCGCAAGGCTTCGCCCCGCGCGCCTTCGAGGCGCGGATTTTCGGCGACGATCTGCTGCGCCTGCGCCCGCGCCAGCGCCAGCAGAGGCCCATGCGCGGCGAGATCGGCGAGGCGAAAGCCCGGCAGGCCGGATTGCCGCGCGCCCAGCACGTCGCCCTCGCCGCGCAGGCGCAGATCCTCTTCGGCGATGCGAAACCCGTCTTCCGTCTCGCGCATGATCTCGATCCGCGCCTTGGCGGTTTCGCCGAGCGGTCCCTTGTAGAGCAAGAGGCAAGAGGATTTGCCGGCGCCGCGTCCGACGCGTCCGCGCAATTGATGCAATTGGGCGAGGCCGAACCGCTCGGCATGTTCGATGACCATGATGGTTGCCTCAGGTACGTCGACGCCGACTTCGATGACGGTGGTCGCCACCAGAATTTGCGTCGCGCCCTCCGCGAAACTGGCCATGGCTGCGTCCTTGTCGCGGCTTTTCATCTTGCCATGAACCAGCCCGACTTTCTCGCCGAAGATGTCCTGCAAATGGGCGAAGCGATCCTGCGCGGCGGCGACGTCGAGGGCTTCGCTTTCCTCCACGAGCGGGCAGACCCAGAAGGCGCGGGCGCCCGCTCCGATCGCCCGCCGCAGTCTCGCGACGAGCTCATCCGTGCGCTCGAGCGGCAGCGCGCGGGTCTCGACGCTTTGCCGCCCGGCCGGCTTTTCGGTCAAGGTCGAGATGTCCATGTCGCCGAAATAGGTCAGCGCCAAAGTGCGCGGAATGGGCGTCGCGGTCATCACGAGAATATCGGCGGCGTGGCCTTTTTCGCCGAGGGCGAGACGCTGATGCACGCCGAAGCGATGCTGCTCGTCGACCACGGCCAGTCCAAGATCACGAAAGGCGACGCTTTCCTGGAAAAGCGCATGGGTGCCGACCACGATGTCGACGGCGCCGGAGGCGAGCCCGTCGAGAATCTTGCCGCGCTCCGAACCCTTGTCGCGGCCGGTGAGGAGCGCGAGCTTCAGCCCGGCGCTGTGAGCGAATTCGCCGAGAGACTGGTAATGCTGACGGGCGAGAATCTCGGTCGGCGCCATCAAGCCGGCCTGCCGCCCGGCTTCGACGCAAGAGGCCATGGCGAGAAGGGCGACAAGCGTCTTGCCGGATCCGACATCGCCCTGCAAAAGACGCAGCATCCGATATGGGCCGCCGAGATCGGCGCGGATTTCGCCCAAGACTTTCTCTTGCGACCCGGTCAAGGAAAAAGGCAGGGCGGCCAAAATCTTGTCGGCGATGCGCCCGTCGCCGCGGCTCGCGCGGCCCGGCGACCGCCGCATCCGCGCCCGCACCAGGCCGAGCGCAAAGCTGGCCCGCGAGCAATTCGTCGAGCGCCAGCCTGACCCTGGCCGGGGAGTCTGGCGCGATGGCTTGGGGTTCGTCCGGCCGATGCGCGTCGCGCAAGGCCTGCGCGAAAGAGGGCAGCGTCCGAAAGATTGGCGCGCTCCTATCATGCCATTCCGGCAGAGCCGGGACCCGCGCCACGGCCGCGTCAATGGCCTTGGCGAGGACTTTGGGATAAAGTCCTTCCGTCAGCGCATAGACCGGCTCGATCGGCGGCATTTTGGCGAATCCTTCCGCGTCGAGCACGCGGTCGGGATGCACCATCTGACGATGGCCCTCCCAAAGCTCGAGCTTGCCGGAAATCCAGCGCCTTGCGCCGAGCGGCAGGCTTTTTTCGATCCATTGTGGGTTGGCGAGAAAGAAAACCAGGAGAACGTCGCCGGTCTCATCCTCGACGAGGACCTTATAGGGCGCCTTGGAGCGCGGCCCTGGCGGCCGGTGATCGACGACAATGGTCTCGAGCGTCACCACCCCGCCGATCGGCGCGTCGGCGATCTTTGGCCGGTTGCGCCGATCGATCGTCGCAGTGGGCAGATGAAAGAGAAGATCGACGACGCGGGCCCCGCTCGCGCCTTCGCCAAGAAGCCTATCGAGAAGCTTTCCGGTCTTCGGTCCGACGCCCGGAAGGCTCGCGGCCGAGGCGAACAGAGGATTGAGAAGAGAGGGCCGCATCGCGAAACGTCTTCGGGTTTTTTGAAAGCTGACAGGCGGTAAAGGCAAGGCTATATAGGCAATTAGGTCGCGTTGGGCGTTCCGGCTTTCGCCGGATGAATGGTTTTCCCCGGCGTCGGAGTTCAATTCATGTCCGGCTCTCAGGCGCCCGCCGCGCAACTCGACGCCCGCCGCCGCCGGATCGTATTTCGGTCGAGGCATCGCGGAATGCTTGAAATGGACCTTATCATGGGCCGTTTCATCGACGCGGAGATCGCCAATCTCAGCGATAGCGAACTCGACGATGTCGAGGCCCTGCTGGACGCGCCCGACCCCGACGTTTTCGCCTGGGCGACGGGCGAGGCCGAGCCGCCGGCCCGCTATGATACGCCGGTTTTCCGCAAGATCGTCGCCTTCCATTCCCATGTCGGCCCTATACATAATTGATCCGGATTTCTCGGCGGAGCCGTTCGGGCGGCGTTTCTTGTGACGAAGGGCCTCAGGGCTCGAAGCTCGAATTTTCGCTATTCCAGTGAATAAGTGAATAGTGGAGAAGGTAGCCAGCTCTTTGAATTTGAGCGATTTCCTTTTCGATCACTTGGGCCTGCATGGCCGGCGCGCGCCCTCGGCGTTCCCTGCAGCGCCGACGCACAAGGCCTTGCTTGTAAGACGCCGCCCTTGGCGAAGGATTTGAACATTCTCGCGGAATAGGCTTAGTGCGCGTTCGACCGGAACGCCCAAATTATCGAACGGGTATTGCGCCCCTCCCTGTCCTTCAGGCAAAAACCTTCGAACCGAATTCGCAACCGTGACTGACTTCAAACGCGCAATCGCTGAGCTCGCCAAAGGCGGCTCGTTGACGCTTTCTCACCTCGCTGACGGCTTTGACGCCTTCTGCGTCGCCGATCTGACGCGCGCGCTCGCCCGCGACGCGGAAAAGCGGGCCGTGGTTCTGGTGCATGTCGCCCGCGACAGCCAGCGCGCGCGCGCCTTCGGCGAGGCGCTGGGTTTCGCCGCGCCCGACATCGAGATCCTCGATTTTCCGTCCTGGGATTGCCAGCCCTATGACCGGGTGTCGCCCAACGCCGCCGTCTCGGCGCGGCGGATGACGGTGCTTTCGCGCCTCGCCCGCACGCGCTCGGCGCTGGAGCGCCCGCGCATCCTCTCGACCACGGTCAACGCCCTCATTCAGCGGGTGGCGCCTTTGCAGACGATCGCGGGAGACACATTTTCCGCGGCGCCGGGCAATGCTGTCGACATGAACGCGCTCGCGCAATGGCTCGAGACCAATGGCTTCGCCCGCGCCTCGACGGTGCGGGACGCCGGCGATTATGCGGTGCGCGGGGGCATTCTCGATCTTTTCCCGCCCGGCATGACGCAGCCGCTCCGCCTCGATTTTTTTGGCGACACGCTCGAATCGATCCGCACTTTCGATCCGGAGACGCAGCGCACGGTCGGCCAGATGCGCGGCCTCGATCTCGTGCCGATGAGCGAGGTTCAGCTCACCACCGAGACGATGCGCAGGTTTCGCCAGGCCTATGTCGCCTGTTTCGGCGCGCAGACGCGCGGCGACGGGCTTTATGAGGCGATCAGCGAAGGCCGCCGCCACCCGGGCCTCGAACATTGGCTGCCGCTCTTCCACGAGAAGCTCGACACGCTGTTCGACTACGCCGGACCGGCGCCGCTCATCCTCGATCCGCTCGTGGAGGACGCCGCCGGCGAGCGTCTCGCGCTGATCAAGGATTATTACGACGCGCGCAAGAGCGCGCATGACGCCGACCCTAATGGCTCGTCCTATAAGCCCCTGCCGCCCGACCGGCTCTATCTTTCTCCGCCGGAATGGCGGCGGCGCATCGACGGCGCGAGCCTCGTCCGCGCGACGCCGTTCGACCATCCAGACGCCGCCGCGGGTCTTGTCCTCGATTGCGGGTCGAAGCCCGGCCGCAGCTTCGCGCCCGAGCGCGCCGATGAAAACGCCAACGTGTTCAACGCCGCGGTCGAGCAATGTGCGGGCGCTGCAGGCGCGCGGCAAGCGCGTCCTCATCGCCGGCTGGTCGGACGGCTCGCGCGAGCGGCTCGCCCATGTCCTTGCCGACCATGGCCTCACGGACTCAGCGCCGGTCGCCTCGCTGACGCAAGCCCTGGCGCTCGCGCCCGCGGTGCTCGCCCTGGCGGTCATCGGCATCGAGCAGGGCTTCGAGGCGGGGGACCTCGCCCTTATCAGCGAACAGGACATTCTCGGCGACCGGCTGTTGCGCGGCCGCAAGAAGGCGCGCCGCGCCCAGGATTTCCTGACCGAAGTCGGCGCGCTCACGGCGGGAGACCTCGTCGTCCATGTCGATCACGGCATCGGACGCTTCGTCGGACTGCAGGCGATCGAGGCTGCGGGCTGCCCGCATGACTGCTTGGAGCTCCATTACGCCGACGGCGACAAGCTTTTCCTGCCGGTGGAGAATCTCGAGCTTCTGTCGCGCTACGGCTCGGAGGAAACGGAGGTCGCGCTCGACAAATTGGGCGGCGGCGGCTGGCAGAAGCGCAAAGCGCGCATGCGCAAGCGCATCCTTGAAATGGCGGCGGGCCTCATCAAGATCGCCGCCGCGCGGGAGACGAAGGCCGCGCCGAAGCTCGTCCCGCCCGAGGGCCTTTACGCCGAGTTCTGCGCCGGCTTTCCTTATGACGAGACCGAGGACCAGCAGGCCACGATCGACGCGGTGCTCGACGATATGGGGTCCGGCCGCCCGATGGATCGCCTCGTCTGCGGCGATGTCGGCTTCGGCAAGACCGAGGTCGCCTTGCGCGCCGCCTTCGCCGCCGCGATCAACGGTAAGCAGGTCGCGGTGATCGTGCCGACGACGCTGCTTGCGCGTCAGCACTACAAGAATTTTGCGACCCGTTTCGCCCATTTGCCGATTTCGGTCGCGCAAATGTCGCGGATGGCCAGCGCCGCCGATCTGAAGGCCGCGAAAGCCGGCGCGGCGTCGGGGGATGTCGAGATCGTCGTCGGCACCCATGCCGTGCTCGGCAAGGGCGTGGCCTTCAAGGATCTCGGCCTTGTGGTCATCGACGAGGAGCAGCATTTCGGCGTCAAGCACAAGGAGCGGCTCAAGGAATTGCGGGCGGAGGTCCATGTCCTGACATTGTCGGCGACGCCGATCCCGCGGACCTTGCAGCTCGCCTTGACCGGCGTGCGCGAGCTTTCGATTATCGCGACGCCGCCGGTCGATCGGCTCGCGGTGCGAACCTTCATTTCGCCCTTCGACGAATTGCTCGTGCGCGAGGCCTTGCTGCGGGAGAGATATCGAGGCGGCCAGAGCTTTTATGTCTGTCCGCGGATCGAGCATATCGACGAGGCCGCCGCCTTTTTGCGCCAGAACGTTCCGGAGGTGAAATTCGTCGTCGCGCATGGCCAGATGGCGGCGACCGAGCTCGAGGACAAGATGGCCGCCTTTTACGACGGCAAATATGACGTGCTGCTCTCGACCGCGATCGTCGAGTCCGGGCTCGACATCCCGACCGCGAACACGCTCATCGTGCATCGCGCCGATATGTTCGGCCTCGCCCAGCTCTATCAATTGCGCGGCCGCGTCGGGCGCTCGAAAATCCGCGCCTATGCGCTTTTCACCGTTCCGGCCAATCGCACAATGACTCCGCAAGCCGAGCGGCGCTTGAAAGTGCTGCAGTCGCTCGATTCACTCGGCGCGGGGTTCCAGCTCGCGAGCCATGATCTCGATATTCGCGGCGCCGGCAATCTTCTCGGCGACGAACAGTCCGGGCACATCAAGGAAGTCGGCTACGAGCTCTATCAGCAGATGCTGCAAGAGGCCGTCGAAGCCTTGAAAGCGGGAATCGAGGAGCCCGCGGAGGAGACATGGTCGCCTTCGATCACGCTCGGGACCCCGGTCACCATTCCTGAGGATTATATCGCCGACCTGCATCTGCGCCTTGGTCTCTATCGCCGCCTCGCCTCGCTCGAATCCGACGCCGAGATCGAGAGTTTCGCGGCCGAGCTGATCGACCGCTTTGGGCCTTTGCCGGTCGAGGTCGAGCAATTGATGAAGCTCGTCGCAATCAAGGTCTTGTGTCGCCAGGCCCATGTCGAAAAGGTCGAGGCCGGGCCGAAGGGGGTTATTATTGCCTTCCGCGACAATTCCTTCGCCAATCCGCAAGGGCTCGTGCGCTATGTCGCCGAGCAGGGCTCCGAGGCCAAGGTGCGTCCCGACATGAAGATCGTGTTCATTCGCGATTTCGCGGATACGGGCGAAAGATTGGAAGGCGCGCGGAGAATCCTCCGCTCGCTCGCGGCCATTGCGATGAAGAAGGCGGCGTGAGCTTCGTTTTTTCTGCGCCAGCCAATGTCTGTTGGACATGAATTACACGAATCTGACGCTTAAGGATCTGCCGCGCCCTTCGATTCCTGCGACGTAGTCGACTTTCTGACCCGAACTTCCTTGACGTCGAACTCGCCGGCTGAGCCGAGCGCGCTAAGGCGAAAGTTCCAGCCCCAGCCGCCGACGAAATTGGCGTCGGAGACTTTCCACGTCAGCTCATGCCATTGTTCATCCCCGGGAATTTCCTGATAATTTGGCCCCCCGCGATAGCCCTTGAGCGACTCGTAGTCGATGTTCATGCCCGCAACCGTTTCGGGCGCCGCCCGCCGCACGACGGCGGTGATCTCTAAATTCGTGGTCCCATAAGGAACGAATTGAGGATCAACCCGGAATTGGACATAACGGCCGTCGCCTTCGGGCCGCGTAAAGTCAGTCCGGCGCCATGACTCCGCGCCCGCCGTGACCGAAAGGGTCGTCTGCAAATCGACTTGCTTGACGCCGCTATCGACATTCACAGCTCCCAAGCGAGAAAGGACGACCTCGGCCTTCGCGTAATCGCCACCCCAGGGAAATGGCTTGCCGGCCTTGTCCCGCGCCTGTCGCGCGAGACTGGCCGGAACTTTGGTGAGCAATAGCGGAGTTCCGGTCAAGGTGAGTCCTTGGCCGGCTCGAAGCGTCGAGTCCCCGCCCGCCAAGTCGATGACGCCCACATCGGCGGGAAAAGTGATTTTATGTTCCGTCCCCGGTGGAGACCAGACGGCCAAGACGTCTTCATTTCTTCCCCGGTACAAGAAGCCATACCCGCCCTTGTCCATGTCGAGCCAGCCCAGATATTGCGGCTTTTGCCCGAGCGCGTCGATCATAGCCTTCAAGGCGTCATACGACGGACGCGGGGTCCAATCTGCGCGAATGACGCCAAAGTCCGTCTCCTTTCCATAGGAGGGACCCCGAGCCTCGAACCAGAACACGCGTTGGAAACCTGAGGCGATGGAGAGGAGGTAAGCCTTGGCGAGGGCCTCGGCCTGCCGCCGATCCCCTGCGGCGTCGGGCTGGACCGGCGCCGTCGCGCCGATTTCGGTGATCCAAAGCGGAATATCCGTCCGCTGCTTATTGGCCGCGAGCATTTGGCGAAGCGCGCCCGCCATGGAGAGAAAGCTGATCTCTCCACCCTCCGCCAGCGCGGCCAGATTCTCATAAGGGTGAACGCAGATATAGTCGAAGTGATCGGCGCCTCCGGCCTTTATCGCCGCATCCAGATAGCCGACGTCGAAATTGGCCACGCTCACGCCGATTTTTGCGGTCGGATCGATCTTCTTCGCCGCGTCATACGTCTCCCGCACCAGCTCGGCGTAAGTTTGTGGAGTCGCGTTGACGGCGAAGCCGCCGTTGAACTCGTTCCAGACCTCCCAATATTTGATGTCATTGTGATAGCGCGCGACCATCGCGCTCACGTAATCGCGCCAATATTGGATGTTCTTTATCGGAAAGGCGTATGTCCCTCCGTCCGCCGAAGCCCATGTGGCGAGATAGCCGAAGCCGGCGGTCAGATGAATATGGTTGGCTCTGGCGTTCGCCACGAGATCATCCATTGGCCGCCAGATCCACGTCCCCTCGGTAGGCTGTATCGCGTGCCACGGGTAGGAGCTGCGCAGCCATCTGACCCCGACCGTCTGCAGGGCAAGATTGAACTTTGGATAGTCGGCGGCCCATTCGGCGCCGGAGGCTATTCCCCAAGGGCTTGCGTCGTCCTGTGGGTCGCGGACGCCGTCCGCCGTGACGTCGCCTGGAGCGGCGGCGTAAGCAGGGTGAATTCCGCTAAGAAGCGCGCAGATGACGATCGGCGAGAGAACCGCGAGAGCGGCCGCGCGTCCGTGGGTCAATAGCGAAACACTCGCCCCGCCTGGGCGCGCAACATTTCGATTTCGCGCGCGCGAGGCCGGCGGCCAAAGCTGCGGCGCCAAGCCAACGCATCGGCCCCAGCCGATCCAACGGCAGCAGGCGGGAGGCCGAGGAGCCATGCCGGCGTTTTGATCTGATGTCCAAGCCTCGCGCATATGTCGTCGTCCTGAACGGCTTTTGAATTAAATTTCTACCGCGCCGCGCGGGATCAGGCCCCGACGTCCCGGCCCAAAAGATCAAGCGGCGACCGGCGCTGAGCGTAAGAGCTTCAGGACGGTTTCAAACACCGTCTCTGGTATGACGTCGCCCGGGGAATCTGTCTGCCCGGACAATATCGTTGCGTGAGGATTGTCCGGTCCCCAGAGCTTGTGGTGATCGATGACGCCGTTAAAAGCGCCCGATGCGCGGCGATAGATGGCGACCGTTGGAACCTGAAACGCTGCGGCGACATGGGCGGCGGAAGATTCAAGGCAGACGGCGCATCTGGCACGCGCCATGACCGTGACGAAGCTGTCCCAGGGCAGGTCGAGGAAAAGGCCGCCATGCGTCGACGTCTGGCCGAGGTCTCCGAGCGGACGCGCCACGCGACGCGCGCGTTCGGCCTCGCGCGGGCCGGCGCCGATAATCGCCACATATATGTGTGCTTTGGCAAATGCCTCGATGAGGCGCTCCCAGTGGGGCTCCGGCCATTCCCTCTGAGGAGCGCCTGCGCCAAGATGAAGGACGACATAAGCGCGTCCATCGAGCGTCGCGGGAAGCGGCGCGCTCGCGCGCCGGGGATAGCAAGCGCCCAGCTTGTTTTGCGCGATGGCGGCGTTGGGCCAAAGGGCGGCGAATAGATTCTGGCCATAGCGCCCCATGGATTTGCCTTCATACCGCCAGCGAACTGGATGGGTGAGGAACGGGCCGAAGCCGCCGCTGGTAAATCCGCAACGGACGGGCGTTCCTGTGCAATAGAGCAAGAATGCCGCTGTTGGAAAATACGCATGTAGGTCGATGGCGACATTGTAACGCTTGGCTCTGATGTCCTTGATTACAGCCATGCACTGTCGCGCAAAGGGCTTGAGGCGCCGCGCGCGGCTGACTGTGCTTCGGTCGAGCAGGATATTGTCCAGGATATGCAGATGATCGTAGAGCCCTGTATTGCGCACCACTGGCGCGCTCCAGCCGCCTATCAGCAGCCCGATCTCGGCATTCGGGAATGCTTCCCTTAGCGCTTTCAGCGACGGCAGCGACAGCACCACGTCGCCAAGATGCGCCCAGTTGCAGACCAGGATCCGTTTGGGCGTATCCGGCGCCTTCGGCGGCGACCGGCGAAAGACCAAGCCGCAAATGGCGTCGAAGAGCCACATTGCCGCGGCTGCTTTGGGATTCTTGAACATGTAGCGGCCCCGCATCATTTCGCGGGGTTGCGGGGGCTGGGACAGCGCGTCGTTGCTGCTCCCCGGCTGAAACAAATTGGTCACGGGCAACCTCCCGGAAGAATTGTGACGCAAAATAAAGAGTTGGGCTACCAAAGCATGAGAGTGAAAAGTGCTGAAATCTTCGTCATCGTTTTTTTTTGCTACAGCCTCTCCAGTGCGGTCGAACGGCGGGCGTTGATGGACTGGCCGCCCGAGATGACAAGGTCGAGATAGAGTTCGGCGCTTTTGGCCCAGGAAAAGCGCTTGGCTTGCCCGGGTCCTTTGGCGCGTAAGCTTTGGGCGAGATCAGGCTCGCTTTGGAGCCTTTTGATCTGATCGAGCCAGTCGCGCGGCGAGGTCGGATCGGCGTAAAGCGCGGCGTCGCCGCAGACCTCCGGCAGGCTCGCGGCGTTGGAGGCGATGACCGGACAGCCCAGCGCCAAGGCCTCGAGCGCGGGCAGCCCGAAACCTTCGGTGAGCGACGGAAAAGCAAAACACAGCGCGGTCTGATAGAGCGCCGCGAGATCGTCGTCGGAGACGAAGCCGAGGAAGCGCACATTCTCGGGAGCCGGCTGCGCCTCGATCGCCGAAAAAGTGTGGCACGGCGCGCCTGCCATGAGGATATCCAGTCCGAGTTCGTCGATTTCCTTGGCGATGGACAAGAGGATCGCGACATTCTTGTGCCGCGCGCGGCTGCCGAGCACGAAAACGAATGGCCGCCGCTTCGCCTCGGTCGCGGCGTAGCGCGAAAGGCTCGGCCGCCAGCGCCGGACATGTTCGTGGCCATTGGGGATGACGCTGACCTTTTCCGGCTGGCAGAGCCCGAACTCGCTCAACATACGCGCCGAAAAGCTCGAGACCGTCGCGACGCGGACGGCGCGCCTGGCGAGCAGAGGATCCATGACCCGATGATAGGCCCGGTACGACCAGCTGTAGCTTTCCGGGGCGAGGAAAATATTGAGGTCATGGATGCAGATGATGTGGTTTGCGGCGACCAGGGGCCCCATGTTGCAAAGACTCAACAAAACGCCTCGCGATGCGAAGGGGAGGACGAATTGATGCCATAGCGGACCGCCGCCGATGGTTCGCTCCAAGGCGATCGCGCTCAACGGAGGGCCAAATTCGCTCCCAGCTGGCGCAACGATTTTGGCCGATAAGAAGGATTTCAATCGATCGTCTTGGAGGAGGCGATCGAGCTCCGTGACGATCTCGCGGGCGTATCTTTGCACGCCGGTGACGCGCTGGTTGAAAAATCCGCCGTTGATGGTTAGGCGCGGTCGCATCGGTCACAATCCATATTTCGATCAAGCTCTAACGAGGCTTTGGCGCGTAGACCTCTTTAGATAATCCTTTGGACCACCGACATCGGACACGTCCCATAAGTCCTAGTCATTTGATTCACGATCAACAAATGGGCTCCCCACAACTCGAATATCTTTACCGCCCAGCGTCAGCCCCCCAAGAGAGGCTTTCATGAAGCGCTTAAGCCGGAGGCGCGCCAAGACGATTCTTCAATCGTTTTGAAACGCGCTCGAGAACAAAAAAGACCAGACAGGTCTTCGATGACGTCGACCGTCTCGCGTTGCGAGGGCGCAGCGCGAACCATTTCATGGTGTTTCAAACTGGCGGACGCTGCGTGGTCCCTTTAAGGTGCATAAATGAAGTATCACGCGATTAGAAATAGGATTTGAATCCGGTTCGCCAGATGACCCGGTGAATAGTAGTCTATCGCCCTTGATTCAGGCAATATAATCAGTTGATTCCGATTTGAATGAGGCCGCCTCGTCCTGAGATCCAAGCAAACGGGCCATTGCAGCCGCATGGTCCGGATGGAGTCGCAAGAGCTGACGGTAGCAATGCTCTATGACCCCCGGATCGTCCCAGGGCACGTCGTGTAGAATTCCAGATCCGGACCGAAGCCGGGCGCTATCTGGATCCCGCGCAATTTCATGTGGAAACAGCGCAACCGGCGCTTCACTTGGCAAGGCTGCCGTCTTTTGCGTCTCCGTCGTCCATCCCAATTGTCGCGCGAGCGCGCCGCACAAGTCCTGTCCGAACAACCGCCCGAGGTGGCTGGAGCTAATGACGCGGGGGTTGCATTCGATAACGAAGGCCTCGCCTCCGTCCTCGGCGATCACGAAATCGAAGCTGACGAACCCTGATATGCCGAGCGCCGCGACAAGCTGCTTTGTCGTCGCCTCCATCTCTGGGTGGTTAATGAAGCGGAGCGTGGTGCTCGCTCCAAAGGGCTGCGGATCAACGCATTCCGAGACGAAGCTCGCTCCCGCGAGGACATGGCCGCGCCAAGCGGCCACAGTGCGCATCGCCGGAACGCCCGGAATGAACTGCTGCAATTCGAAAACTTTGTTGCGCGTGGCCGGAAGGCGGCCGAGCCGCCATACCAGCCGGCGCATCTCGCGTCTGCCTCGCTGCAGCAATCCGCCTTGGCCGAGGCCGCAAGCCTCCATGCCTTCCACGAGTTGAGCCGGTTCGCAAGCGATCCGGATTCCATGGCCGCCAGCCGTTTGATTGACCTTGATCATGACGGGATAGCCCATGGCTTCGGCCGTCGCGAGAGCCGTGGTCTTGTCAACCGATCGGCTCATGGGCGCGCGAACTCCAATGCTTGTCGCGAGCTCCAGAAAGCGAATGCGGCTACAGGCGGCGTCATAGCCAGACGGCGCGCCAATCGAGGCTTCGATCAGGCGGCGTAAATCGGGGCTCACCGACGGATCGGCGACGAGTCCGCGCAGCAGCCATGCTGAGACGTCGTCAAGAGACACAATCAAATCGGGGCGCCAGTCGCGCACGGCCCTTTCCAGATGAAAAGGAGCGGCCAAGAGCCCCAACCAGAAGCCGCTATGGCGCGGCAACCGAAAGCGAACGGCGGCGAAACGCGTGGCGGCGCAAGCAAAATCCGGCGGGCTCATCACCGCGCATTCACAGCCAAGCCTGCCGAACTCAGCTACCGGTCGGTGCGACCAGGAATAATCCGTCAGGGATAGGAACAGTATCTTTGGATTTGGCGTCGTGATTATCGTCAAGGTCGGTTTCTCGCCTGCGTTGAATTATTCAGCGGCGCCGCATACCCGGTTGAGATCCTGAAATAACTTTCGGATCCCTTCAGGCATAATACATTTGATAACAAATATCATTTATCGAGAAATTGCGTCGACGCGAGTCCTCTCCCAACAAAAAAGCGAAACTCCCTCGCAATATGCCTTGGTTTCTGTAATAAAGAAAGGCGCATATGCGTCTTGACAGGCAGCCAGTAGGTCAGGCTTACTTCCATTGCTGGCGCTGGCCGAGATTGGTAGGCGTTCCATTCGGAAAGCCCGAAATCCTTTTCCACTAAACCGATTTAAATTCACACGACATTTTTCAAAGGAGTTAGCGATGGCCTCGTCTACGGATGTCGTAATCGTCGGCGCTGGTCCCTATGGACTATCTATAGCCGCGCATCTGCTCGCGAGAAAGGTCCCGCTACGCATATTCGGGAGCCCAATGCAGACCTGGCTAGCTTCGATGCCTCAAGGGATGAAGCTTAAGTCCGAAGGCTTCGCTACCAATCTGTCCGACCCTGATCGACAGTTTACGCTTGGCGCCTATTGCGCGGAGCAAGGCGTTCCCTATTCAGGTACCGGGCTGCCGGTGCGGCTCGAAACCTTCGTGGCGTATGGACAAGCGTTTCAAAGGCGGTTTGTGCCGAATTTGGAGGACAAGACCGTCGTATCTCTTGAGCGGACGCCGACCGGCTTTGAGCTTCGTCTTGACGATGGCGAGCGGGTCGCGGCGCGCAAAGTGGTCTTGGCTGCCGGCATCCGTTCGTTTGGCTATATTCCCCCTGAGCTGGCGGGCTTGCCGGAGGAATATCTATCCCACAGCGCCGACCACAGCGATCTCACGCGCTTCGCGGGCCGTGATGTGGTGGTGATCGGCGCTGGAGCGTCAGCGATGGACCTGGCCGCGTTGTTGCGACAGCAGGGCGCATCCGTGAGTGTTGTGGCGCGACGTTCCGCGGTGAAGTTTCAATCGCCTCTTGGCCCGCGCACCCTATACGACAAAATACGCGCGCCAATGACTGTGCTCGGCCCCGGTTGGAAGTCAGTGCTGTGTACGAAGGCGCCGCTGCTTTTTCATATGATGCCCGAGGCGTTCCGCGTCGACGTCGTGCGGCGTTACTTGGGACCGGGGCCGGCATGGTTTGTCCGTGATCAGGTGGAGGAGCGCATTCCCATTGTCACGGGCGCCCTGGTTACCGAAGCGCGTGTCGAGAATGACCGCGCGCACCTCGTCCTCAGCCACGCCGATGGGCGAACAGTAGGCATTTCAGCGGATCATATTATTGCAGCAACTGGATACAAGGTCGACGTGCGACGTCTGAGCTTTCTTTCCAGCCAGCTACAATCCGAGCTGCGCCGCGCCGATCAAGCGCCCGCTCTATCAATGAATTTCGAGTCCTCTGTCCCAGGACTCTACTTCGTTGGTACTGCGTCAGCAAACAGCTTCGGTCCGATGCTCCGTTTCGTCGCTGGCGCCGATTTTACGGCGCGGCGCCTGTCTGCGCATCTGAGTTCATCAGCTTCGCATCGATCCGCGATGGACGATGTCCCCATGAGGTCTCGTCAACCGACAAAAGTCAGCGCAGAATAGAAGTTTGAAAGGCGTCGCCTTTTGTAGCGCGATGAATCTATGTCCTCGCGTTATCGAGCGGTGCGCGGTCACGCATGGCTCAACCAAAGTCCAGCCGTCTCACTCCGCTAGATACCTGTCCGGGAGCAAATCCAGGCCTCAAGCGGATCGCTCCTAAAGGCCGTCACAGCCACACTGAGGAGCGGAGTGGGGCTAGCTTTGGGCGTTCGATTTGGTCGGCTCTTTCAAAATAATCCCGAACAATCCCTTTTCGTTAAAACGTCTGAGATCGGGTTGTATCGGCTCGGCCTCACAAATCATGGACTGATGGTGTGAAAAGGTCTGTGTAAAGTTTAGGAAAGCCCGGTTGGCGTCGATGTCGTCGACCACGATCGCGCCGCCCGGCCGCAAGATTGTCCAAGCGCTTTCCATTTCGAAGCGAACGTTCCGTTCGCTATGTAGGCTGTCGTGAATGAAAAGATCAATCTGACCTAATTGAGAAAGGACGGGCGGAAGCCGTCGCCTGCTTGAGCCCTTGATAAGGGTCCATCGATGCGAATGTCGGTCGCCAACCGCCATGCCGATTTGGTCATGTAACGCCTCTTCCAACGGCGGTAGGTCAATGCTCCAGAGATGGCCGTCTCCATTTCTCTCAAGCGCCTCAAGAATGAACCGCGATGTAAGACCATGAGCAACGCCGGTCTCGACGACATTGCGTGGGCGTAGATGACGACACAAACACCAAATCGCTCGCACCAGTCCAGCATCGCCGTCGTTCCAGGTTTTGAAGCTCTCCGGACCGACCCGAATCCCCTTGGCTTGCAGTTCTCCTATCACTTCGGGCCACAGGGCCCAAAACTCTGAAGTCGCCTGGCACGGCCAAGGGGCGCCAAGCAGATTATGGAGCCGCTGTTCCCAACCCTCCTCGGCCTCGTATAGGTCGGAAGGTATTTGCGCCTCGCGCCGCGCCGCGTATATATCGCGAAGCACCGTCCAGGCTTCAACTGGATCAGCTGTGACAGCAGCTAGGGTGTGCATTGGATGCTTCAAAAAATGCCGCAGGCCTGTCCCGAACATCACTCGCACTCCCGTTAAGAGTATAATTGCGACCGAATCTAAAACTTCTTGATAAAAGGAAATTGACCTGTTGGCCTTCGCAGTTTGAATGTCTTCAGAAGGACACGATGGCGGGGCGCGCGATGCGATCGCCGATTAGCGGCGTGTCGCCGCAGCGCCCTTTCTCGAACTATAGTGTTGCTGAGCAATTATCGCTTTTGCAGAGCGCGCCTGTCAATGTCGCTACGAGAGATAGGGCCGGTTCAGCCGTCAGTATGGTCGCGACTCGCGTGTCGCCAAGGAGCGCTATCGCGAGTAAAAGTTGCAGCTAGGCCGAGATCTGAGGGATGCAACACGAGTTCGAGCGTGAAACGAGTAATTGTTGTTAATTGCGCTGAGAGCAATGAACGTATTTGTTCATCACTCGGGTGCTTCCAATAGATCTAAGGGGAGATATCGCTCGCATTCGCGTCACGTAGCTCGTCTCGATTGTCTTCAAAGAGGCGCCCAGGAAGAGCTTGGCGAGGGTTTCATCAGCGGGCGGTCGAAGCCTCTAGCAACAGGACCCAGTCTCCGTCTCCTGCGCCATTTTTTCCTGGAGGCGCGAACTCTCTGTCGCCCGTGTTTGGGAGTGGCGCATCGCTGGCCTCGGCATATGTCCCGTTCGTCGGATCATACCAGCGAGCTCTCGTTGGTCCAGCGAGTTTCGACATGTCGACCGTGATTGTGCGGAGCGATGGCATGTAGGCAATCGCCAAGGCTCCGTCGGACGTTCGGGCCGCTGTAAGGTAAGCGTTCGTCGGTATGGAGCCGAAGCCGGACAATTTTCGGAAGCGTGTGAAAATTCTTTCCGCCAAGCCAGAGCGCTTCCCGAGATAAGCGGCGAGGCTCCCAATAAGAGCTGAAGTACGATCATAGCCCGCAGTCACTAAGCTATGGGTCTGGTCGGGGACGAGATCATACCATTTTCGCGAAGCGAAGAAATTTCTCATCAAACCGAGCTGCATCGCTCCGGGCGTATCCAGATTGCCCTCCCACCCCTTCTCAAGTCGCCACGTGTAGGCGCTCCCGTAGACCTGTCCGGTTGCGCCGCTAAGCATCGTCCAATATTCCTGTCGGCGCAAATTCGGCGTCGAGCCTCCTTCGGCCCCGTGCTCGAACTCGTAGTAAGCCTCCACCATGAAGACCGGCTTGAAATCGGGGCGATTATATTCGGTCAGGACCTGGGCGTATGTCGGAAAATACGTATATGCCGCGTCGAGCTCGATCAAAGGCCCCCACGACGGGTCATCTAATGACCCGCTCGTCAAATAATTGAGCTCTACTGTATGAATATGGTTTGCATCCGCGCTCTTGATTCCGCGCGCGACGGCTTGCGCCAACGCATCATCAGCCGCATCTTGCCATGACTGAAAATCATTGCCATGCATCCAAATAATATTCGGAAAATTCTTGTAACGGTTTCCCAAATATTGCCCGTAGGCGAACGCCTTGGCGACGCCATTTGCTCGCAGCACGTCCATCCAGCTGCTTGTTTCGATCGGGTCCAGGAGGACAAGCATGCCATGTGCGGCCGCGATCTTGATCATATTGTCGGCGCGCTCGAAATAAGCGGGGTTTGGGGTTGAGAGATCACCTGCGACCATAAAGGGCGCGAGGCCATCGATCGTGGTAGCGTCCTTATTGCAGCCATCGGAGTAATTGCAGAGGAGGTTGATCCACAGTGTGTTGACGCCATATTTTTGGCGATTGGCCATATATGTGGCCGCCTCCGCTTGAGACAGATTGGCGATCAAGGTTTGCGGAGCGTCGCCGACCAACAGGAACGGCGCATTGTTTTGATCGACGAGGTAGCGATTGTTGCCGCTCGCCTTGAGAGGATATGCCGGACTCGCGGGATCATTCTGTGCTGATATGTTTGGCAAGAGCCTTGGCTCTGTGCCGGGCGGAATTTGCGCATAAGCTTCGCGCGCGGCCGCCAAAGCGCAGACGATGCCTGCATATACCAGAGATCGTAAAATCCCTTGAGCGACCAGAGTGGTAAGGCGCGCTTGGGGCGCTCGCGGCGACGCTGGGCCGCGATCGCAGCGATCCTGTGTCAGCGCCGCCGATGAGCTGCGCAAAGGCCGCGATGCGGAATATCGCTTATGTGATGTCGCTGCGCCCATGCCGCGTCTTAAGTCCTTATTTATAATGCGACGTGACTGACCTCTGTGGAGCGTCTATTTCTCTGGCTTGTTTGCTGCTCGCTTAACCGGTCAGCCAGCTGGCGTCTGCTTCCAGTGGAGCGCTTCTGCGATGACTCGCGGAACGCTTGTAAGGGCGTTGCGCGTTCGGAACAAATAATCCACAGGAGGGATGATGGCTGTGCGCGGCGAAAAGCTAAAGGCTAAGTTGAAGAGGTCGGCGCTTGACTTGAGCTGGCCGCGCGCCAGGTGAGCTGCCCCCGACCAATAGGCTCGGACTCCAAGACTTCGATGCGCCAGTTGGCGCAGCTTCAACGCCTGCGGGATCGAACCCCCCTCGTGGGAGAAGAAGCTTTGGAAAGCCTCGTCAACCATCCTCAGCCGCTTGCTAACGTCCAGATCATTTGAAATATTCATTTCATGATGGCGCCGAAAAGCTTGTATCGTTCGCGTCTCCGCGACGCTACCGAGGTTCGCGATCCGAAGCATCATTTCATAATCTAGAGCATATTGGACGCTAGGCCGAAAATGTCCCGCCTGCTTCTGGATCGAGGTGCGCACGACGATGAAGTTCGCTGATTTTTGCTGCATCGGGTCGCGACAGCTATCTTGGATAAATTGCCTGCCCGTAGATATTCGCCACGGCGCGACCTGCTGAGCCTCCTCAGGTCCGGACGTCTGGTTATCATTGTTGAAAGGCACGACGCCGCCAAATGCCAGGCCGACCTCGGGATTCTCTTCCATGACCGACATGGCGCGGGCCAGCGCGCCTTGCGCGAGATAATCGTCTGAACACAAGATCATGAAATATTCAGATGACGCCCAGTCGATCGCCTCGTTAAGTGAACGCTCGTAACCAAGATTAGTGGGATGTACGACGACCTGAACTCGGCTGTCTTTGGACGCAAGCTCGCGAGCAATATCCACACTATCGTCTTTCGATGCGTTATCGATAATCAGTACGCGAAGGTCCTGCACATCTTGAGACAAGACGCTTGATACGCATTTGCGCAAGTACCGCCCATATTGATAATTAGGAATCGCGACGTCAATGCTCGGCATGTAACGCTCCCAAAGTCGATCTTAAATTAAATTTATGCAAATCGATGCAATGCGTGACGACGTCCAGTTTGGCAAGCGCGCCCTCGTTGTATATGTCGCCAGCATGCCGCCTAGCGACGCTCAGTTCTATTCAATAGTCGGCGCCCTTCGCACGATCGGGGACGAACGCCTTTCTCGCAATTCGTAGCGGACATACGCCGCTTTCAATAGGTCGCGCCGAAATCCATCATCCGGCTTCAGGACCGTCAGGATTTTTGACATCGCTCACCCGTTCGAGCCAGACCTCGCGCCACCAGGCAAAAATCGCCCTTGGGCAGCCGATTCGCCAGTTGCTAAAACGCGATTGACAGGTAACGCCTTCCAGAATGACTGCGGGCGTCTTTAGTTTTCTAAGGATGCCGCTTCTTTCGTCAAGGAACTTTTCCACGCGGGACCGAACGCGATATGTGCGGCCGCAGTAGGGAACCAATTCCTCTCCCCAATTAAGTCCAAGGTTTGATAACCTCGGATCCAAAGTAGCCAAAATTTGCTCGTAAGATTTTACACGAACCAAGTCTCCAGGCTGGAGGTCGAGCGACGCAACTGGGAAGGGCTGACCGGCGGGCAAGGTCCCCTTTCGTCTCGGATAAGGCGTTCCGCCCCGGAGCGCTTGAAACCGGTCGTAAAGCCAACGCGCGGGACGTCCCAAGTGGTCGCCGCGTGCGAATATCGCAAACCCGAAAAAGAGAAAGGAATCAAATATTTGAGCCAGCGAAGCGTTGCCCGATCGGTAATCCTCAATATACTGTCTGGGGTCCCACGACTTCAAAGGCGCCGTATAATTGAGCAACTGCGTCGCCTGACATATATATTTTATTTTCTCGCCATCCTGCCCGTTCTGCTCACGGGTCCCTTTCCAGACATCGTCCGCTGTGCAGCCAGCGTCTCGGGGCTTTCCGGCGCTCGGGCGTAGATCATGCGAAACATCAATGCTCTCGTCGTGGCTGACCGGCTTTAGCCACGCTTCCTTCCAGAAGATCAGGCATTCCGCTTGACAGCCGCCATACGCCTGTCCGTCGCAGCGATGCTCCAAATGAACGGCCTCCGGCATCCGCCGCCCGACATAGACGCCGCTGACCGTATCGCAAGTTTTGTGAGCCCGTTTATAAATCTGGAGCCTTTGACCGCAATATTGAAACATCTGCGGCATGAACGGCAACTCATCAAGCCTGCCGTTCTGGTCAAGCGTCGCTAATATCTCCTCTTTGCTCCGAACTTCAATCCAATTGCCTACCTGAGGCTTCATGATAATTTCCTTAAATCCGATATAGTTAATAGAAGAAAATATGGTAGTAACATTATCATGTTAGCTAGGGGCGCGGCAAGATGGTCTCTACAGAACACTTCTACGGCCAGTTCATCGATGTGTTTTTCAACACATGAGCGAACAGCTAACTGTTCCAATCAGCAGCGGCGGCGCCGCGAAGGGATCGTAACCGTCACCGCAAGATCTGTGGGAGAAGCGCTCGGCCTGGCGCTGGAGCGCTCAAATCGAATTAAGGCGGTGAATTCATGAAAGCGATAGCGCTAGAGCATGTTCCGAACAAGTTGATCGACTTTTTCGATCCGAACATGCTCCAGCTCTTTTGAATTTGAGCGATTCCTTCCCGATCGGATGATTCCATCTGATCGGGAAAGCGCTCGAGCCTTCAAACCCGGGGGGGGGAGGCGGTCGGCTTTCGATGGTTGCGGAGATTGGAACGAAGGATCTGAAGCAGAAGATGATCCGCTGCGGCTTCGCGAAGCCGCAGCGCGGCGTCCGTTTCGAAACAGCATCATCCTCGCTCCGGCTGTCCCCTGTGCTCCAGCCATGTGCTGGCGTCGCGCTCTTTGGGTCTGGCTTTTCCCATGCTCCCGGTTCTTCAATGAGCCGAGGTAAATCCACGTCAGAGTCGATAATCAAGTCCTGATGCTTACGGCCGGCGAGACGTCCACAATTGTGAAAGCAGACCCAGATAAAATCCTTTTTGGCCCATGATGAACAGTAGCATGCACACGTAGACGCCGCCCATTACACAGCCTGCGAACAGAAGTCGCCAAAAGGGCGACTGTAAATGGCCTACATACGAACTAGCCACGAACGCAACGGCGACCGCCATAGCGGCGGAACCCATGGCCGGCCCCATCGCAAGAAGAAATTCCCGCACCGAAATCATCGTATCCTTAAGGCACCAAATAAGATGCGGAACGACCCACAGCGCCATAGCTGTCGAATAAGCCAGCGCGATACCTTGTGGGCCATAGGGTAGCCCAATTAAATACGACATGATGCACAAGGGCGCGACGACCAAACCAATTGCCAGGTTTCGTCTTTGCAGGCCCAAGGATAACAACAGCCAACTGGTAGCCTTTATGATGCCGAGTATCAGGACGGTCGGAGTTAGCAAGCGAAAAATTGTCGCGGCCTCGATCCACTTAGGTCCTAGAATGACAAGAGTGATGTCGTCAGCAAATGCAGCAGAGAAAAGCGTAATGGGAGCCGTCATTGTCATGACGAGTCCGTATCCTTTAAGAAAATAGTTTTTGAACTGGGGCGGATCGTGTTGCAGCCGGGACAATGCAGAAAATGCGATAGTCCCCATCTCCCCGTTAAGTTTTGAAATGGGAATATTGATCATCTGCATTGCCCGGCCATAAAGGCCTAGAGCGTCCGCGCCCCAGAAGCGCCCCAGGAGCACCTTGTCCAAACTAGAGGTCACGTAGCTGACGATGTTGCTCAAGGCGACCGCGCCGCCAAAATGCAGCATGGATGCAATTCGAGCATTTCGACGCGGCAGCCCGGGTTTCCAGCGCGTCGTCGCCCATAGGGCGCCGGTGTTGATTACCGGCCAAATAGCGGTGGATATGACCATAGACCAATATCCAAAACCGGCAACGGCGGCGACGATAGTGATCAAGGCGCAGGCTGTGACGTTAAAAGCGTCGATTAGCGTAAGTTCAGTATAGCGCAACTGGCGTTCGAGGATGACATGGTGCTGCGCCCCGGCCGCATCGATAATGAAGCCGGATGAAAGCGCGATCGTTATCCAGAAGAGGCGAGGCTCGCCATAGAAATGCGCGATAACCGGCGCCGTCAAAATACAAATTACGGTCAACATGCCTCCGACCAGCATGTTGATCCAGAAAAGAGCGGATTTCTGCGCCTGTGTAATATTCGCTTGCTGAATGGAGGCAGCAGAAAGTCCGCCGTCGCGGAATAGACCATAGACCTCCGTGATAGACGTCACCATCGCCACCAAGCCGAAGTCCGCAGGCTCGAGTAGCCGCGCCACGATCATCAAGCTCGACATGCGCACGGCAAAATTCAGGGCTTGTCCTGTAAGCTTGACAAGACCACCCCGAACCGCCTTTTGTTTCAGGTCATCCAAGTTTTATCTCCGCGGCGGCGCGGCCCGATTGCTGCTACGTCGCCGCGCAACCTCACCAGTACGTTTTGATTTTGTTCACAAATATTTGACAGCATCTTTCACGCTGCCGTATCTACCACGTTTCAAGTGGATCCGCGACAATAATCCTGGCCAACTCGGTAATGAAGGAGAAATTTGACCAGGCGGCGGCGTGTGCGAAGGTAATGATCCACGCCGGCGCCGCCATGACTACAGACCAATCGTCCGGTTGTCGTGCACTCCATCGAAGACCACGGGAGGGGTGCGCCTTGATCGCAACCAAATCGATGGCTCTCTGGCGCGCCACGGACCATTTTGGTCGCGCAGCGAGTTCAGTTCGCCTCGGCAGGGCTCCAGCATTGCGGGAAGAAAAAATCTAGTCTAAAGCCTCGCTACGGGCTCATCCGAGGACTCTGACAAGGGCAGTTTGCGCTTTGATCATTCCGGTGACAAGATGATTCACGACCCGCTCAACAATCTAGTAAAAGCTAATCAGACGTAACCGTGCGCTCGGCAATATGTTTGATAATTTTCGAACTTTTTCCAGCGGTCTTGATCCAAGACTGAAATTGATTGAAGCATGGACTGTGACAGATGCGATCGGACTTGACAATTAACGGCGCATTTCTCCGCCAACAACCTGTTACCGGCGTGCAAAGATACGGGCGCGAGATTGTCGCGGAACTTGATCGCCTCCTTCAAGACAGTAAACTGAAGTCCTCTTTGGCCGCTAAAATCGTTGCGCCTCCGGGGACGCCCGCCCCTCCCTTGCATGCCATCGCTTTTGAATGGACCGCCGCTGGCGGCGGTCCATCATGGAATCAGTTCGCCCTCCCCTTGGCCAGTCGGGGCGTCTTGCTGAGCCTTTGCAATTATGGGCCTTTGTTTGCCTCCAACCACATTGTCTGTCTACACGATGTTAACGCTGCCATTGAGCCTGAAAGCTACAGGTGGGCATACCGCGCTCTCGGCCGGATCATCGTAACTCTCCTCGCCCGAAATGCTACGCGCGTCGTCACGGTGTCGGGTTTTTCGGCGCGCATGTTGAACAATTTCGGGCTCTGCCCAGTTGAAAAGATCACGGTCATACCCAACGGTCACGAGCATGTCAGACGTTGGCGACCGAGCCTTTCGTCCTACGCAGAGATGCATGTAGATCAGCGCCCTTTCATTTTTATGCTCGGCAGCCGTGCGCGACACAAGAACGTCGGCGTCCTCTTTTCGATCGCTAAGGAAATCGATGCGCTTGGATTGGATATTGTTGTCGCCGGCGGACCATCCATCAACGTCTTTTCAACGGTCGATATGGGCCCTATTCCGCCTAATGTGCGCCACCTTGGGTTTGTCACGGACGATGATCTCGCTGCGCTTTTCCAAAATGCTCTGTGCTTCGCTTTTCCGTCGCTGACGGAAGGTTTCGGTCTGCCGGCGCTCGAAGCTTTGGCTCTTAACTGTCCCGTGATTGCTTCCAACACCGGGAGCCTGCCGGAAGTCTGTGGCAACGCCGCTCTTTATGCCGATCCGACTTCGCCACGCGAGTGGCTCGACCAGATCAAACGAATACGAACCGAGTCGGAACTTGTCCGGATGCTCCGCGCCGAAGGACCGCGACAAGCGAAGCGTTTCTCATGGGCTAAAAGCGCTGAACTCTATCTCGATCTGATTTTGACGCTATAAGAAACATCTCACAAAGACAAACAAGTGAGCGGTGTTGGAAACCCATCAGGAAACCGTTCGCTTTTTTGCGGCGTTATTCTATTTCGCCCAAGAGAGGCGGTGCGATAGCTGCAGTTGACGCGACATGCTTCTTTTCGTCATGGGGCGGAGATCTTTTTATCTTGGCCTGCTGGGACAGTTGAGAAGTCCCTCACGATAGCCGTCAGGATTTGAGGCTGGCCCGATGCGGACATCCGCAAGCTCGACGGCGGGCAGGGCGCCGGAAGCTATGTCTTTTAGTGAGCCCTGAGCTGCGCTCGCTGGATTTACGGATGCGATGGCGCTAGCCTTCGGTTTGAAGGGCGGCGATCGGGTTTCCACGGTTGCGGAGATTGGAATGGAGGACCTGAAGCGGAAGACGATCCGCGGCGGCTTCGCTAAGCTTATAGGCCAAGCGATAAATTTTGCAGTTCGCTTCGTATTTTTGATGGTCGTGGCGCGCCTGCTGGATCCTGCGGATTTCGGATTGGTCGCAATGGTCACCGCCGTCACCGGCGTCTACGATTTGTTCAGCACAGGAGGGCTCTCTTCGGCCGCCATTCAACAAGCCACGGTGACCGAGGAACAGATATCCACCCTGTTCTGGATCAACATGCTGATCGGCGTCATGCTCGCCGTCCTCTGCTTGTTGAGCGCGCCGCTTCTTGCTTATTTTTATCATGAGCCCCGTCTCTTCTGGGTGACTGTCGTGCTCGCAGGGGGATTTGTCTTCACAGCGGCGGGCGCGCAGCATATCGCCATCCTTCAGCGACACCTGCGCTATGTGGCTCAGACGGCGATTGAGGCGCTAACGGCCGTCGCCAGCGCCGCCGTGGCCATCGTCCTGGCTATTGCAGGTTTTGGCTATTGGGCGCTCGTCATATCCGCGGTTGTTGGGCCGGTGGTCAACACCGCGGCTCTGTGGGCGGTCGTTGGATGGATGCCGGGGATGCCGCGCCGCAATGTCGGCGTCCGCGCAATGCTGCATTTCGGCGGGACGGTCACGTTGAACAACTTGGTCGTATACATTGCGTACAATTCAGAGAAGGTTCTGCTTGGGCGGTTCTGGGGCGCGGACGCGCTTGGACTTTACGGGAGAGCGAACCAGCTCATAAACATTCCGACAAACCAGCTTAACTCGGCGATCGGCGGCGTGGCGTTTTCGGCTCTGTCGCGGCTGCAGGATGATCCCATCCAGTTCAAAAATTACTTCCTGAAAGGATATTCGCTCGTGATCGCCATGACGGCGCCGATCACGCTTTTCTCGGCCGCCTTCGCCGACGACATCATTCTGGTCGTTCTTGGCCCAAAATGGACGGAAGCGGCCGTTATCTTTCGCCTGCTCACCCCCACCGTTCTAATATTCGGCATCATAAATCCCACCGCGTGGCTTCTTTTGTCGGTAGGCCTCCAAAGACGAAGCTTGGCGATTGCGCTGGTCATCGCGCCTTTGTGCGTCACCGCCTATGTCATCGGATTACCTTACGGCCCGAGCGGCGTCGCTCTCGCCTACTCTATAGCCATGACCCTTTGGTTGGCTCCTCATATTCTTTGGTGCCTCAAGGGGACGATGGTCTCGCCGCGAGAATTCCTGTTGGCGATGTGGCCGCCGATCGCCTCCGCCGCAGTGGCGGCCGCTCTCGCTTTTGCGGCGCAATTCTACTTCGCCCAATGGCAGTCGTCATTGTCGAGGCTTCTATTTGGAGCCTTTGTGATGGCCGTGGCCTATGCGGGAATGCTTCTTTTCGTCATGGGACGGAAGTCCTTTTATCTCGGCCTGCTGGGGCAATTGAGAAATCCTTCGTAGCAGGTAGACGCCGACCGCATCAGAAGCAAAGTCTTCCGGCCGTGAATTCCGAGCGGCTACAGGCGGAGCTTGCGTAGCGTGAACGCCTCCGCATAGCCTTCGGAGGCTCGGCATTCTATGCCGCGCAGACGCGCGAGGCCGCGGAAGGTCTCGGCGTCGAACCAGTCCTTGGATCGCTGCGTTCCGAAATGGGCGATGAGAAGCTCGATCTTGCGCTCCATCACTTTGGCCTCGAGCGGAATGTAGCCGTTGGGCTGCCCAAGATCGCCGTCCCATTTGGGCACCTCATATTCAAGGATGAGGTGATCGCGAAAAGCATTCCAGGTGAGTTGGCAGACCTCGCGATGATCTTGATGGGCGTCATCCCTGCGATGCGTGAGAATAATATCGGGATTGACCCTGGATTTGAGGCCGGCGAACCATTCTTTTAACTCGCCCCCTTGATAAGGGAAAAAACTGTCCCTGAAAGCTGCGAGCTCGACCTTGGCGCCTGCTGCTCCCGTTAGGAACGCCGTAGCCGACGCCGTAGCCTCGGCGCTGCGCTCGCCAATGGCGCTCAGCACGCACCAATGCGCCTCCAGCCTGACGCCGGACTCAATCCAGTGAAGAATGGCGCCTCCGGCGCCAATTTCAATATCGTCGGAATGCGCGCCGAGACAGAGAACAGAAAGGCGTTCTCCAGGCCGCGCCAGATCAAGAGGCCGCATGCCGCTGACTACCGTTTCTTTTTCACGAGGCCGGTCTCGCCGAGGCGCCAGGGCATATTGCCCTGCTCCACCATATCTTCGAGCACTTGCCGGTCCCTCAGGGTGTCCATGGAGCGCCAGAAACCCTCATGCTTGTAGGCCATGAGCTGGTTCGCATCAGCCAGGCGTTGGAAGGGCTCGACGACGAGCTCCTCGCCCTCCCGCATATATTCGAAAACCTGCGGCCGCAGCAGAAAATAGCCGCCGTTGATCCAGAAATCGGCGCGCTCCCAGGTCCGCATCCCGCGCACCGAGCCCTCGCTATCCATGTCGACCAGATGATAGGTGAGGGGTGGACGGATGGCGAGGAAACAGGCAAGCTTTCCGCTCTTCTTGAAGCGGTCCAGCATATCGTTGAGGTCGACGTCGCACAGGCCATCGCTGTAGTTGGCGAGGAAAATCTCCTCGTCCTTTACATGATCGCGCACCGCCCACAGCCGCTCGCCGATATTGCGCCAAGTCCCCGTGTCAATGAGCGAGACGCACCAGTCTTTCTCAATCTGGCCGAGCAACTCCACTTTCGATCCGTACCCCGAAACAACGCAATCGGTAAAAGACTGCGGCCGGTAGCTCAGGAAGAAATCCTTGACGACATTGGCCTTATAGCCAAGACAGAGCACGAAATCAGTGTGACCGAAATGACTGTAATACTGCATAACGTGCCACAATATGGGCTGATGCCCCACCGGGATCATCGGCTTCGGAATCGTCTCCGAATATTCACGAATCCTTGTGCCTAACCCGCCGCAGAACAGCACGACTTTCATGATTGCAGCTCCTTGGGGTCGATGACATCAACTTCCGGGATAGGCGCGGCGGATCCGCCGTCCGTTCAGTCACGTGCCGGTTTTCTGGATGAGCGCGGACAAAATGCAATTATAGTGATTTGCTCTGCTTAATCTCGTCACGGAAAGTATCGGGGTACGCCTTCAACTCTTAATGAACTGCGTATTCTCAGTATGAAAGCGCGGGTCAAACGGAGCGCCGGTCGGTCAATAATTAATCCTGTCTCCTCCTTCACGCGGCGACTGCGATCACGTCCGTCAGCCAGGTCTCGCCGCGGAAATGCCGATACTGCTCGGCGCGCAGCCTGTCAGCCAGACGATTGGGAGGCAGGTCAACATCATCGTAGGTGATGACGGCGTCCTTGCTGATATTGCGTTTAAGCCTGCAGCCCTCGACCAGACCTTCCGGGAGGTATCGCCCGCTGCTCATCTCATCAACGTTCACAGCCTCGCCATAGGTCATGTACATTCCATATTCGTCAAGGATCGCGCCCGCCTTCAGGTCCTGCTTGGCGACCGCGCAAACCTCGACTACCGGCCCCCCAAGAGGCGGTGCGAGCGAATCACGGAAAAGCACGACGCGGGCGATGGCGTTCGGCACTTCGAAATGCACGAGGTGATAGGGGATGAAGAATGAATAGAGCGGCCCCTCTCCCATTTTGTATAGATTGAGATACATTTGCTGCTTGGGATCCGTATGCTCGGCGAGCACATAAACCTTGGTCAGCGGGGTCCCGACCACATAATCGACGACGCCACCCAGTTCGCGGACTTCATCGATATCATAGATCTTGCCGATCTCCATGATGTCGCCGCGATATTCGAGCCCACGCGACATGCCGCGCGATCTTACCTTGAAGCCGGTGGCGTTCGCGACGACCGACTGCTCAAAGCTGATCTTCGAGCCGTCAGCGAAGCTCGTGACCATCGCGGGATTCTGTCCCCAGCGCTCCGCGAACCCCTTCTGGGTCGTCGGGTTGCGATAACGGTCCTGAAGCCCCTTGATGTTGCCGATCACGCGCGGGATCAATCCAAGTCCCTTGACCCACCGATATAGGTTCATTTGGACGCCGGGCTCATCGCCGTCGCAAGCGGAAAGAATGACGCCATATTCCTTTGCGTATACTTGAAGGATTGGACCAATCGTGGCGTCGACTTCGGCGTTCATCAGCACAACATCTTTGCCGTGTTTGAAAGCTTCCAAAATGACATGAGCCCCAAACTCCACCGCGCCGGTAATTTCGACGAGCACATCGATGAGTTCGGAGCGGGCGAGCAGCATCGCATCCGAAGTCGCAGCCGGCTTGTTCGCGTGAATGGCCTCGTCGAGCTTGCTTTGCGTTTCCGCGACAACCACGTCCTCAAGGCCGGCGTAATGAAAGACGTTCACCGCCCTCTCTGGCTTACGGTTAGAGACGGCCACTACCCGCATTCCGGGCGTGCTATGGGTAATCTGGTTCACCAAACCCTGCGTCATGAAACCCGCTCCGACAATGCCAACGCGGATCGGACGTCCCTTTGACTGGCGCTCCTGAAGAGCGGTGTCGACGAGAATCATTTGCTTATCCCTTTTTCAACAAGAAACGGTCGGCGGTTGGCGACCATGCTCAACTCTGACCGCATGCTATTGAGCTTCGACGTCTTTCTCAACGAAGAGCCATTTTCCGCTTCAACTCGGTTTCGATCTTATCGAGCAACGGGAACGCCTGATCCTTTTCGGAGATAACGCTTAATGGCAATGGCCATTGCAACGCCAGACGCGGGTCATTGTACAGCAAGCCGCCCTCCGCGCCCGGCGTATAAAACTCGCCGACCTGATAACTGGTGTCAGTATTGTCCCGAAGGACTTGATATCCATGCGCAAAACGCTCCGGCACGAAAATCGCGCGCTGGTTTTCCTCGTTCAGTTCGACCGCCACATGCTCCAGGTAGGTTTCGCTCTCGGGGCGGAGGTCAACGATGATGTCAATGATCCCACCTCTTGTGCAGCGAACAAGCTTGGTCTCGGCAGCAGGCGGATACTGGAAATGCATCCCGCGCAACGTCCCCTTCTTGAAATTGGAGGCAACGTTCGATTGGGCGATGACGGACTTAAGTCCATGTTTGTCAAATTCATTCTGGCAAAAGGCTCGCGCGAAAAACCCTCTTGAATCTTCTTTGCGGTCGAGGTCAATGATAAACGCGCCCTTGAGCTTAGTCTCAGTAAAAATCACAATAAACTCCTGTCTTCGTCGAAAGCAGGCTCTGGCAATGACGCAAACAACGCAAGGATCTCCGCGTTACAAGGGAGCTGCGGGGATCAAGCTCGCAGCTCCAAAAAACCGCATTAATGCAAATGACGCAATTCTTGGCTTATGACGCCATTAGCGATCAGCATATTGACATGAGCGATGCGCTGATAGCGCGGCCCCTCAAACTCTTCCAGGGTCAAACTGGATGTGCGGTAGGCATTGTATAACTGTTCGGCGCCGCGCCGCGCGTCCCATTTGGGTTGAAACGCCGGTAGCGCGCGCGCAATCTTCTCAAAGCTCACACGGTAAGAGCGCGTGTCGGGACCAGCATCTGACGCATATTCGAGGCGACAGTTCGGGGCCACTTTGGCGACGATCTCGGCCAGATCGCGGATGCGGTAATTATGCGCGCTGTGGCCCACATTGAACGCTTGATTGAAAACATTGTCCCGGGGCGCTTCGAGAGCGGCCAGGAAAGCGCGCGAAAAATCTTCAACATGGACGATCGGACGCCAGGGGGTGCCGTCGGACTTCAGGTAGATCAGCCCCTTGGTCACGGCCCAGGCGACCAGATTGTTGAGCACGATGTCGAACCGCATGCGCGGCGACAGGCCATAGGCGGTCGCCGGCCGCAGATAAACGGGGCAGAAGCCGCCGTCGGCCAAGGGCGCGACGTCGCGTTCGGTCCAGACTTTCGATTGTCCATAGGCTGTGACCGGATTGAGGGCGCCGGTCTCGTCGATCATCTCCTCGCCTGCCAGCCCATAATTGCTGCATGAAGAGGCGAACAGGAAACGCTTCACGCCGGCGCTTTTCGCCAGTTCGGCGATGCGCACGCTGGCCCGGTGATTGATGGCGTAGGTCAGCTCGCTGTTGAGATTGCCGAGCGGATCGTTGGACAGCGCGGCGAGATGGATGACGGCGTCCTGCCCGGCGAAATCGCTCGCGGTCGCGTCGCGCACATCCTTGGCGATGGCTGGAACATCGGAGACCACGCCGCCCGCGTCATAGGTGCAGCGCCGGTAGAGATCGCTATCATATCCGGTGACGTCGTGGCCGGCGGCGCGCAATATGGGCGTCATGACCGTGCCGATATAACCCAAATGACCCGTAACGAGGACCTTCATGCGCTTAATTCCTTGTTCTTAAATCTTTCACTTCAACCAATTGACTGTCGAGGCGACGGCCTTGCGCGGAATTCAAGCCGCGTTAGGAAATATATTCTGCAATAATCTTGCGCAGTCGCCACGCTCGAGAGTTTGGCGAGAGTCAGGCGGCAAGGACAGCGGCCTAGAGGCCAGATGCGTCGCCGTCCGTCAAATCATTAGTCCCCAAAAACAAATTGGTCTCCTGAAGCTGACGTAAGAATCTCCTCGCCGACTGCGCCGCTGCGCTAGCATTCCAAGTTTTCGACCGCGGCCTCAAGACCCAAACAGTAGCTCCTTCGAGAGCTCGACGCGACAGCCGTATTGCTCGGCTCTATAATAGCTATACGCATATGGCCCGTTGATGCCAAGTATTTGGCGGTTCTTATATCTCTCGCTCCAGCTTTTCGCCTCATATTGATGGGCCAAGCGAACGAATACACTGATGATTGTGCGGTCTTCAACAATCGTCAATTCGGCCTCTGCCCATAATTGACCGGGCGATATTTGTATTATAGCAGAGAGTTTCCGCCTAGCCAAAAAATTCCGGCGCCGGTCGCTTCGGTTGCTTTGAGATCGAGGCTGGATCTTGGCGGAAAGCCGCGTCGTTTCGGCGTCGCGCAGGGATGGCTTCTTCCAGAGACATGTGGCCGTGATCTATGTGGAAAAGGCCAAATCCTTTTCCTGCAAAAAAAACGAAGGCGGCGAGCCCGACATGACATCGAAGAAAAGACAGCGCAGGATTGCAATCACATGCGTCGTTTTGGCGTCCCTGTCGGTTGCTATCGGTTCAGGAACGTGCGTTCCGGCGATCGCCGCATCGGAGCGAAACGTCGCGGTCGTAGACAGTGGAGCGTCGATCGGCGCCGACAAGGACTGGGCGCAGCCTGCTGGCGATTACGCCAACACGCGCTATTCGACGCTCACGCAGATCAATTCCGGAAACATCAAGGCTCTCATTCCCGTATGGACATTCTCGACCGGCGTTCTGCGTGGCCATGAGGGCGCGCCGCTTGTTGTTGGCGACGTCATGTATGTGCATACGCCTTTTCCCAACATCGTCTATGCGCTGGATCTCGATCATGAAGGCAGGATGATTTGGAAATATGAACCTAAGCAAGATCCGAACGTCATTCCAATGATGTGTTGCGATGTGGTCAATCGCGGCGTCGCCTATGGCGACGGCAAGATCTTTCTCTATCAGGCCGATGCAACGCTCGTCGCGCTCGACGCGAACACCGGCGCGCCGGTCTGGTTGGCGAAGAACGGCGATCCTCTAAAGGGCGCCACAGGCGCCTCGGCGCCGCTTGTCGTCAGGGACAAGGTGCTCGTCGGCGTTTCCGGCGGGGAATTCGGCGTGCGCGGCTATCTTACCGCTTATAACGTCAAAGACGGCAAGCAAGTTTGGCGAGCCTATTCCATGGGTCCCGACCAAGAGACCCTCATGAATCCGACCAAAACCACCGAGCACGGCAAGCCGGTCGGCAAGGAGTCGAGCCTCGCGAGCTGGCAAGGCGATCAGTGGAAGATCGGCGGCGGCGCGCCTTGGGGTTGGATTTCCTATGATCCAGAGTTGAACCTCATCTATTACGGATCCGGCAACCCTTCGACCTGGAATCCGAAGCAGCGGCCCGGCGACAATAAATGGTCGATGACGATCTGGGCGCGCGATCCTGATACCGGCATGGCGAAATGGGTCTATCAAATGACCCCGCATGACGAGTGGGATTATGACGGCGTCAATGAGATGATCCTCGTCGATCAGATCATCGACGGCAAGCCGCGCAAGACGCTCGTGCATTTCGATCGCAACGGCTTCGGCTATACGATCGATCGGCTCAACGGTGAATTGCTTGTTGCTGAGAAATTCGATCCGACAGTGAATTGGGCGAGGGCGATCGACACGGACAAATCGTCCAGGACTTATGGACGTCCTCAGGTCGACGGCAAATATTCGACCGATCGCAATGGCGAGGAGACGATCACAAGAGGGATTTGCCCGAGCACCGTCGGCGCCAAGAATGCGAATCCGGCCGCTTATTCTCCGCTGACGGATCTCTTCTATGTCCCTGTGATTCACGTCTGCATGGATTACGAGCCATTCCGTGTCTCATATGCCGCGGGCCAGCCTTATACGGGCGCCGACACGTCTGTCTATCCGCCAGACGAAGAAGCCGCGATGGGCGGATTCATCGCCTGGGACGCAAAGCGTGGCAAGATCATCTGGTCCGATAAGGAGCCTTTCGCCGTCGCTTCCGGCGCATTGGCGACGGCCGGCGGCATTGTCTTTTACGGCACGCTCGAAGGCTATCTGAAAGCAGTGGACGCCAAGTCTGGCGAAGAGCTTTACAAGTTCAAGACGCCATCCGGCATCGTAGGAAATGTCATGACCTATGAGCACAGGGGCAAGCAATATGTGGCGGTGTTGTCGGGCGTCGGCGGCTGGGCCGGCGTCGGTTTGACCGCCGGCCTCACCCATTCCGCTGAGGGCGCGAACTCCCCCGAAGTCTACGCTGCTCTATCGAAATATACGACGCTTGGCGGGCAGCTTACGGTTTTCGCTTTGCCGTGACGATCAGGAAAAGCGGCTTCGTCGGCCGCGATCATTGTCGCGCTCAACGGCCATTCGTCGCGATGCGGCTTGGCAAGAGCTCCCCGCAGCGCTCCAGAACAGGATATGCGGCGGCGGCGACGATATGGCTGTTTGCGAGCTTGATGTCGCGCAACAGGTCGAGGTAGAGCGCGCTGACCTCGATGGCGTCGAGCCGGCCCGCGCGCATCCGCTCGAAATGGGCGTGAGTCGCCGTCGCTTCGGCGTCCCGGAAGGCGGCCTTCTCCTCGGCCAGGAGTCTCGCCCCGCGCGGGTCCTCGGTCATGAAAACCGTGGCGGCCGTGCGAAGATTGAGGACCAGGCGATCCATCAGCGCCGCGAGCTCTTCCTCCCCTTCCTTCGTGAAGACCAGTCCGCGCTTCAGACGTTTTGACGCATGCGGCAGAAGATTTCTGTCAACGACGTCGCCCGCCTGTTCGATATTCGTCGTGAAGGTCAGGATCTCATGGAGCTTGCGATGGTCCGCCTCACTGAGCTCATCCGGATCGATTGCCGCCAGATAGGATTTGATCGCAGCGTTCAGGCGGTCGAGCACGCTGTCGAGTCGCCGCGCGTCGGCGATTTGCTTGCGATCGCCTTCGACGAGGGCGTCGCGAGCGCCTTGAACCATGGCCTCCAAGGCGTCGACGAGGCGCAGGGCCTCCCGCGCCGCGGCGCCGAGCGCCACGATCGGGGTCTCGCGCGCGGCGGGATCGAGATAGAGCGGCCGCGACGGGTCGGCGGGGTCGAGCCGGGTCGGAAGCAGCCGCCGCAAAAGGGCGGCGTAAGACGTCAGAAGCGGGAGAAAAGCGACCGCCGTCGCCAGGTTGAACAAGGTGTGGAAATCGGCGACCGCGCGGGCGTTGTCCGGTTCGAAAGATATAAGCAGGCGGCCGATCGGATGCAGGAGAGCGAGGCATGCGGCGACGCCGCCCGCCCGCGTGATGAGATTGCCGACCGGCAGACGCTTGGCGGCGGGATCATTCCCCGAAGGCCCCTCGAGGACCGGGTTGATCGCCGCGCCAAGATTCGCGCCGAGGACCAGCGCGAAAGCTGCGTCCGGCGAAACGACGCCTTTGCTCGCAAGCGACATGATGACCAGGACCACGGCGACGCTCGAATGGATCGCCCAGGTCAGCCCCGCCGCAAGCAACGCCGCGAGAAGCGGAGCTGCCGAGACGGAGCCCAGCAGAATCCGGAGGCTCGGCGCGTCTTCGTAAGGCGTCATCAAGCCGAGCAGCTGGTGCAAAGCGAGCAGCATGAGGCCGAAGCCGATATAGACGCGGCCGAGATCATGCGTGCGCGGGCCGGAGCCGCGGCGAAACATCAGGACGCCGACAAAGATCAAGGCGGGCGAAGCCGCGGCGACGTCGAAAGAGAAGGCCTGGACGATAAGCGTCGTGCCGACATTGGCGCCGAGCATCACCGCGAGCGCCGGAGCAAGCTCGACAAAGCCGCCGGCGGCGAAGCCCGCGGCCATCAGGCCGGTCGCCGTGCTGCTCTGAAGCAGGGCCGTCACACCCATGCCGGCGAGGAAAGCCCTGAGCCTGCCCTTGAGCGCATTGCCGAGGATGGCGCGCAGCCTGGGGCCGAATGTCCGCTGGACGCCGCTTTGAACCATATGCGCGCCCCATAGAAGCAGCGCGACGAAACCCGCGAGATCAATCAGCGTGACGGGAAAGATCATGCTCGATCGAGCTGCGTTCCATTGAGCCGCGTTCGGGAGGGGACTTGAGGCTCCCTCAGATGCAGGCGCGCGAAAACGTCGATCTCAACCCTATCTGCGCTCTTAAGCAAGCCAAGTTTTCATGGTCGAAACGATCGAGTTGCGAGCTATTGCTGTAAGTTTAGAGAGGGCGCGATTTTCCAATCCAATTGCGCAGCACCAGACAGGCGCCGCCGGCTTTATGAAGCGCCGCGCATAGCTTGTTGGCGCCTGCCTGCGTATCGGCGCCGACGCGCGCCTGATAGAATGTTTGCGTGCCGCGGCTGCGGAACTTGCTCTCGATAATGATCGGATCCTGATTTTCGAGAATCCCCCGATAGCTCTTCTCGATGGCTGCATAGGCGGCCAGCACGCGATCGCGCAGAAATCCGGCGCTGAGCTGGACGCCCCACGGCCGCGCGGCGCTTTCGCGCACGCGGCGCTCAAGCTCCCCGACGAATGGCGACGGCTGTTCTCTCAACGTCGCCATCAGCTCTCTGCAAGAGGTGTGCTTTACAGGCGCCAGGTCGCTATGATCGCGGTCGCCGGCAGCCCATTCGTCGGCGCTGCGGCCGGTGATCGCAATGACATAGTTGCGAGTCTCCGCCGGAAGCTCGCCTCGCCCAGCGATCCAGTCGCTCACCCGGCGGGGACCAGCGTTGTAGGCCGCCGCCGCAAGCCCGAGATTGCCGAATTGGGCGTGCAGCTCTTCGAGAAATTCGGCCGATTTCGGCAAAGCAGCCACTGGATTGAACAGATCGGACAAGCCGCGTTCGCTCGCGGTGCCGGGCATGAATTGCGCGATTCCCTGCGCCCGCTGGCCGTTGCGGGTCATCGCCCCAACGGCGTTCGGCTTGAACCGGCTTTCCTGCCAGATTAGTCGCGCGAAAAACTCGAAGGGGAGCCCATGCGCCTGCGCCGCCGATTCGACCAAGAGACAGATCGAGGCGGAGGTGGTTGTTTGCGCCGCTGGCTCAGCCTTCGTCTGCTCATGCGGCTGTTGGCCGCCATCGCGCTGGTCCGATCCGGGTTGGGCCGGTGCTTCCGGGTCGATGTTGCTCCGGTCAGCCGGATTGAGCTCCTGCGCCACCGCAGTCGGGGTTGCGCAGGCCAACCATAGGATGGCAAGCGCCACCAGCCGGATAGCGACGCGGCGAAGGCCCTCGCACATATCCCGTTCCATGCCGCAGAATAGGTTTGCGCCTTCGCGGTTCATGTGGACCCTGGCGCAAGCCATGAGATCATGCGAAGCTTTCCAAGTTTGCAGCAGCTTCCTCAGCACCATTATTGATTTGAGGTTAGGTTTGGTTCCCTGGCGTCTCAAGCTCGCTCAGCCGGAAGCGTCGCAATTCTGGCGTTTGGCGGATTGGGAGCGAGATAGGGGCTGCAACTAGGAATTGCGGGCGTCAAATGACGCCTCGCCCCTAAACAATCTGCAGCGACACGCCATATAGACGATTGACCCAGAACGTGATGGATTGGGCGGTTTCGGAGGGATTTATGGGAAGCGGGCAATTTGCAATCTTGTCCTTGACCGAAGCTGCGGCGGCTCGGGCCAAGAGTCTCGTCGAAGCCGCCGGCCGCCCGGTCGCCGGAATCAGGGTTGGGGTGAAGACGGGTGGTTGCGCCGGCATGGCCTACACCATGGAGCTGGCCGATGAGATTCAGCCCGTCGACGAAGTCGTCGAGGACCATGGCGTGAAGATCGTGGTCGCGCCAAAGGATTTGATGTTCCTGCTCGGCGCCGAGATCGATTTCGAGGCGAGCAAATTCCAGGCGAGCTTCACATTCCACAATCCCAATCAGACATCCGCTTGCGGCTGCGGGGAATCGGTCGCGATAACGCCCGCGAATCAGCCGCTTGAAAAGGCGCTCTAAAGCGCGGCCGAGTCAGGAGTCAGAGAGGCGCAGGCCGCGCCGGGCCTCCTATCGCTTTCAAAGAGAAATAGGGGCGGCTTTTTCTCATTTCTCCGTGATCTTCAATTCGATCCGCCGGTTGCGCCTGAGCGCCTCGTCTCCCTCGCCCGGATCGAGCGGCTGGAACTCTCCGAATCCTGCGGCGGCGACGCGCTGCGGCGAAACGCCTTTCGCGATCAGATATTGAACGACCGCGATCGCCCGCGCCGACGAGAGCGCCCAGTTCGATGCGAATGGCTTTGACTGAATAGGCTTCTTGTCGGTGTGGCCATCGACGCGCATCACCCAGGGAATATCCGGCGGTATCGCATGTTCGAGATCGACGAGGGCTGCCGCGACCTTGTCGAGCTCGCCCCGCCCGGACGGATTGAGGCTCGCCTGCCCGGAGGCGAAAAGGATTTCCGATTGCAGGACGAAGCGATCCCCGACAATGCTGATCCCCGGCCGGCCGCCGAGGATCTGCTGCAGACGGCCGAAGAAATCCGACCGATAGCGGGCGAGCTCCTGAACCTTCTGCGCCAGCGCCACGTTGAGGCGCGAACCGAGGTCGGCGATCTTGGCCTGCGAGTCGCGATCGCGGTTTTCCGACGCGGCCAAGGCCTCTTCGAGCGCGCCAAGCTGGCGGCGCAAAGCCGCGATCTGCTGGTTCAGGATTTCGACTTGCGCCAGCGCACTGGAAGAAACGTGCTTCTCAGCGGCGAGCTGCTGTTCCGCGCCGGCTACCCGCGCCTCGGCGTCCGCACCGCTGGCTTTTCCCCGATCGATAAAGCCCTGCAATTGCGCCTTGTCTTTTTGCGCGGCGTCCAGTGACGCCGTCAGAAGGGCGGCGCTTGCTTCGGCGTCCGCCTTGCCCGCCCGCTCGAGCGCGAGCAGCGAGGTCAATTCCTCGATCTGGCGGTTGAGCCGCGTCAGCGCGCTATCCTTGCCGATCACTTCGCGCGAGAGGAAGAACTGCGCCAGCATGAAGACCGACAAAAGAAAGATCATGACCAGAAGCATGGTCGACAAGGCGTCGACGAAACCCGGCCAATAATCGATCTGGCGGAGCCCCCGCCGGGATCTGGCGAAAGCCATCAACGGCGCTCCTTAGTCAGCGGCGCCCGCATTGCTGCGCTCCTTCATTTCCACCCTTTCCGCCGCGAGGCTTTGGAGCACGGACTTGAGCTCGCGCTTCTGCTCCGCCTCGCTCTCCACCCAATTGCGGAGCATCTGCTGCTCCGAGCGCATATGCTGAACCAGCGCCTGGACGCCATCGGCGAGATTCGCCACCGCGACCATCGTCGACCGGACATGGGTCTGATCGGCGCTGGCCGCGATTTTTTCGAGGGCCGCGCGAAGCTCGGGTGGCAGTCCGTCGAGCCCGGCCAGAGCATCGGCCGCGGAGGCCGCCGCGGCCGCGGTCAGGCTGTCTTCGAGCTCGCCATAGAATCGATTTTGCGCCTGGCCGGCCTGGAGGTCGAGGAAGCCCAGCACGAGAGAGCCTGCGAGGCCAAAGAGCGAGGAGGTGAAGGAAATGCTCATGCCGGCGATCGGGGCGGAAAGGCCGTTCTTGAGATCGTCGAACATTACCGCGGCGTCGACCCCGCTCTGCATTGATTTAATGACGCCGCCGATTGACCCCACGGTCTCGAGCAGCCCCCAGAAAGTGCCGAGAAGGCCGAGGAAGATCAAAAGCCCGGTCAGGTAGCGGGCGGTGTCGCGCGCCTCGTCGAGGCGGGCGCCGATCGAATCGAGCACCGCGCGCAAGCCCTGCGGCGAAACCCCGCGGGCGAAAGGGTCGTCGCCGAAGAGCCGCGCCACGGGCGCGAGAAGCGCCGGGGGTTTTGCTCTCTTCGCTTCACGGCGCAAAAGCGCGTTCGCCCAATTTACTTCGCGAAACAGGCGCGCGACCTGGCGCAGCCCAAGGACGATGCCGATGCCAAGCATGAAGGCGATCAAGCCATTGAGGCCGGGATTTGCGAAAAAAGCCGTGACAATCTGGCGGTGGAGGATCAACGCCAAAAATCCGACAAGGATGAGAAACGCCAGCATCCGCACCAGATAGACGGTGGGCGCGGAAAGCCGGCCGGGGTCGTCATTCGCCATTTGGTTCGTCCGCTGCGCGTGAGAGGCCATGCGAGAGGCCTTCCGCGATGATCATTGCGCCGATGCCTGAGCAGGTCTAGCGGGCTTGGGAACGGTTTTAGCTTTAGAGCATTTTCAGCCGAGGCGGAAACCGTTGATAGCCGGTATAATATACGATAAATCAAGAGGCTAGCGATCGCGAGGCGGTCCCCCGGTAGACGACGGCGAAAGCTGTGGACGGCGGCGGTTGGCGAGCGCGACGCGGCAGGAACCTCCAGCCGAAAGCGGCGTTGCTGAGGTCCCTTCCCGCGAGATCAGCAGATGAGCGATTTTTTCGAAGATCCCGCCGCTCGTTCACAGCCGGAATCCGATCAGGCGCGCACGCTCGAAATGCTCGCCACGCTTTTTCTCGTCGCCTTCGTGGTGACGACGCTCTATGTCGGGCGCGAGGTGCTGGTTCCCATCGCGATCGCGATCCTGGTGAGTTTTGTCCTTTCGCCGCCGATTCTCTTCCTGCGGTGCTGGGGCTTGGGGCGCGTCCTTTCCGTATTGACCGTCGTCCTTGCCGCGCTTGTCGTCGCATTTTCGGTCAGCACGGTCCTGACCCGGCAGGTCTCCGAGCTCGCTGTCGATCTGCCGAAATATCAAGCGACGATCAACGCCAAGCTCGACAACTTGCGCGCGGCGGTCGCCGACAATGCGCTTTTCACAAAAGTTTCGGCCGCGCTGAAGAGTCTCGGCGAGGCCAATCCGAACCGGCCTGCGCCGTCGAGCGCGGCTGAGCCCTTTGGTCAACAGAAAAACCAATTGCCCGGGAGCCAGGACGGCCAGAAGCCGATCCCGGTCGAGGTTCATCAGCCATCCCCCGGACCTTTCGCCCTTGCGCAGACCATCGCCGGAACCGCGCTGTCTCCCTTGGAGACAACCGGCATCGTGGTCATCTTCGTCGTCTTTATCCTTCTGCAGCGCGAGGATCTTCGCAACCGTTTCATCAAGCTCGTCGGACCTGGCGACTTGCAACGCACCACCCTGGCGATGAATGACGCGGCCGGACGGCTCAGCCGATTTTTCCTGGTTCAGACCCTCGTGAACGCATCGTTCGGCGTCATCGTTGCCATCGGCCTGTACGTGATCGGCGTTCCGAGCCCGATCCTTTGGGGCATCGTCGCCTTCTTGCTGCGTTTCATTCCCTATATTGGTTCGTTCATCGCGGCTGGCTTTCCCATCGCCCTGGCGGCGGCCGTCGATCCCAGCTGGGGCATGGCGCTCGAGACCTTGGCCTTGTTTCTCGTCGTCGAGCCCGTCATCGGGCAGGCGATCGAGCCCTGGCTCTATGGCCACAATACGGGACTCTCGCCGATCGCCGTCGTGATCGCCGCGACATTCTGGACCTCGATGTGGGGCGCCGTCGGTCTGGTGCTCTCCACTCCGCTCACGGTCTGCCTTGTCGTTCTCGGACGGCATGTGGAGCGGCTTGCGTTTCTCGACGTGATCTTTGGCGATGCGCCGCCGCTCACGCCGGTCGAAACCTTCTATCAACGCATGCTGGTCGGCGACGCCTCGGAAGTCGCTGACCAGGCCGAAGATTTCCTGAAGAACAATACGCTCGTCAATTATTACGACGAGGTGGCGCTTCAGGCTTTGCTGATGGCGCAGGCGGACCTGCGCCGCGGCGTGCTGGACAGTCGCCGTCAGACGCGGATCAAGGAAACGATCGACGAGGTCGTCGACAATCTGTCCGATCACGTGGACCAGCCCCTGCCTCCGACGCCCGAGGCGGCCGAGCCCTATGCTTTGCTCAAGGCGACCGAACCGTCGATCCCTTCGCCAAGTCCTGCCTCGATCGTCGCGGCGGCGCAGCCCCACGCGCCGGCGCCTGACTGGGAGAGCCAAAAGCCGGTCATCTGCATCGCCGGCCGCAGCCTGCTCGATGAAGCGGCTGCGGCGCTATTTGCGCAAATTCTTGAAAAGCATGGGGTCAGGGCGAAGGTCGAGCCCGCTGGAGCGCTGACCATTGGCCGAATCTCGCGCCTGTCGGATGAAGGCGCGCGGATCGTGTGCCTTTCTTTTCTCGACGCCGATTTGAACGCGGCAAGGGCGCGCTTCGCGGTGCGGCGTCTGCGACGGCGTCTCCATGAGGTCAAAATCCTCGCCGGCTTCTGGCGGAGCGATCCCGGACAAGTGGGCGAGCTCTGCGCCGAGACGAAGGCGGATTTCTGCGCGACGCAGTTCAAGGACGCTCTCGCTTTTTGTCTCCAGGAGGAGCCGCAAAAGCCCGAAGCCGCGGCAATCGGGGGCGGGGAGAAGCCCGCGGTCAAGACCCTCGCCGGAGCGGTATGATCAGCCGAGCGGCCCGAGCCGCAACGCCTCGGGGTCGCTCAACCCGTGCAGCCGATGCGCCGCCGCATGGGCGAAGCGCATGAGCATGGCGCGACGCGATGAGGGCGCCATTTTATGCTCCGGCGCCTCGCGCAGGATTTCGGCGCCATAGGCGTCGGCGATGATGAGGCCCGCGTCTTGCGGCATGATCTCCGCCGGCACGGTTTCGGGAATGGCGAAAAAGAGCCGGTCGCAATGGGCGCGATAGTCGCGCCATTTCATGTCGGCGCGGAAATCCGCGATCGAGGATTTGATCTCGATGATGTGGATCGCGCCATCCTCGCCGAGCGCGACAATGTCGGCGCGCCGCCCGGAGAGCAGGGGCAACTCGGTGACGCTCGAGAATCTGAGCCGGCGCAACAGCCGCCGCGTCCCGCGCGCGACCAGGAGCGCCATCTCGGACTGGCGGCCGTCCTGCGGCGCGGCGGGCTCGGGATATCGATGCATATGGCGCGCGACGAATCTCACGAAAACATGATGGCGCAACAAGCTTGCGCGGGACTAACTCGTCAGGGGCCGCAAGCGGATTGAGCAGGCGGGCGCATGATCAAGGCGTGGAGGCATCCGCGATTTTTTGCAGCGCTGCTCTATCCTCATCCGTCAGGGCGGAGGAGACAGGGCAATCCTTCATGGTTTTTGGATTGAGGATCGCATCGACGAGCCAGCGGGCTTGGCCGCCCGTTGCTCCGATCCGTTCATTTTTGATGAGGCCGCGCACAATGTAAGCGGCATTTTCGTCGCCGGAACAGACGAGCGTTTTAAGGTCGTTTGCTAAAGTATTGCCTTGCACGCTTTTGCCTTCAATTATTGGCGCCGCGTCTGGAATGAGGCTTAGGCTCTCCGCACATTGCGCGAACCCCAGCAGATGATCGTCGGTCATCTTCGCCTTAACCATCGCCCGGAGGTCGGGAACCGCATCCGCCGAAATTGCAAGCGGCTCGTTATCGAACTCAGCGCCCTGAAGCTCCGCCCCCTGGAGCGATGCGCCTTGAAGCTTCGCCCCATGCAACGACGCGTCCTGAAGCTCCGCTTTTGAGAGCACGGCCGCTTGAAGATTGGCCCCGTTGAGCGAAGCTCCTTGAAGCTTCACCTCTTCCGCATACGCGCCTAGAAGCACGGCGCCTGCGAGCGACGCCCCCTGAAGCTTGGCTCCGCCGAGCGAAGCGCACTGAAGCTCGGCGTCTTCGAGCCGGGCGCCCTGAAGCTCCGACTGGTAGAACCTCGCGCCCTGGAGCTTCGCCTGATAGAAGCTCGCGCCCCGCAGGTTCGCGCCGTCCAAATTGGCCTTACGCAAGTCCGCTTCATTAAAAACAGCGTTTTCGAAATGCCGCCCCTTGAGAGTCAGGGTTTCCGTGACGCCGTCTAGATTGTCGACCTTCGCGGCTTTGAGCGCGTCGAGCTTCGGAAGCACCAACGTATTTGAAAAGAGACTTTTGCGCCGCAGCGTCAATTCATCTACGTCGCCATTGAACAAGAGGTCGTGAAAGGAGGTCCACTTAGGTGGGGCTTTCGGATTCTTTTCCTCAAGTCCAATTGCTGCAAGATTGAGGGGAATCCATTGTCTATTGGCGATCTGCGCGTCCATCCATTCGCCGGGAAAACGCGCGACGATCATGGCGAGGCCGATGGGGATGAGGCTCGCCGCAGTCGCAACTGGATGGCGCCAGAGCCGAGGCCATTGAATCTCGCAGCGGCTTGCGAGCACCGCTGGCCATAAAAACCACAAGAGCGCGACATCGGCGACGAGGGCGAGGCGTTGGATCCAAGTGACCCATGCAAGATGGTAGGGCAGGAACTGAACCTGGAGCAGAAGCAGCAAGAGCACTGGGCCGACGACAAGAGAAATCCAGGCGACGGCCTTTAACATCCAGCCAAGGCCGCCGTCGCGGATATCGCGTGGCCCCGCAAGAAATTGGACGAAAATATTGCTCGGCAATTGGCGCCGCAGGCCCAGTCGTGTATCGCGCAACTCCGCCGCGCGCTCTGGGCTGACGTCCTGCGTGGGCCTTGCTTCCGGATCTGGAAGCTTTTTTCCCAATATCGAGTTGAAGGTTCCCACTTTCCCCGCCAACAACACGAAATTCATCAGGGTGTAGGCATGGGAAATGACGAACAGAATCGGCCCCAGCGCGAAAAATGCGACGAGCGGCAAATCGACTCCAAGAAAAGGCAGCTTTACCGAATTTTCTAGCAGGAGGTCTGTATGGGTGACTCCGCCCGCCGCGATGCCAATGTAGAAGAGCGCGAAAAGATAGCTGAGCCAGAGCCCCCCGCTGAGGGAGGCGGCGTCCTCGACGCTTTTGCGCGCCTCGTCGAGATCATCAGCCTTCTCGGCGAATTTCTCGATCGGGTCGGGAGGGGCGATGGGCGCCTCGGCCCGCGCCGCGCGAACGCGGGACAGACGCATTTCGCGCAGCCGCTTCGACATTGGTTTGACCTCCAATCGCCATCATCCTGCCATAATGCGTGCAGCGATGCTAGGGGAGGAGGCGCTCAGATCGACCAATCGTCGCCGAGATCGTCGATCTTGTCGATGAAGCCGCGCTCGACCAATGCGGCGACGATCTTGGCCGCCGCCTGCTCGGCGGTTTGGCCGTCGCGGGCGACGATGATTTCCGGATCTTCCGGGGACTCATAGGTCTGATCGATGCCGGTGAAATTCTTGATCTCTCCGGCGATGGCTTTCTTGTAGAGCCCCTTTGGATCGCGCGCGATACATTCGGCGATCGGCGTATCGACGAAAATCTCGATGAATTCGTCCTGGTCCAGAAGTTCGCGCACCAGCCGCCGCTCGGCCCGGAACGGCGAGATGAAGGAGCACAAGACAATAAGGCCGGCTTCGGTCATGAGCTTGGCCACCTCGCCGACGCGGCGGATGTTCTCGACCCGGTCGACCTCGGTGAAGCCCAAGTCCTTGTTGAGCCCGTGCCGGACATTGTCGCCGTCGAGCATGATGGTGTGCACGCCATGCGCATAGAGGCGGGATTCGACCAGATTGGCGATGGTCGATTTGCCCGAGCCCGAGAGGCCGGTGAACCAGAGCGCGGCGGGCCTTTGATTCTTGAGCCTCGCGCGATCGAGCTTGGCGATGTTCAGGCCCTGGCGATGGATGTTCGTCGCGCGGCGGAGCCCGAAGGAGATCAGCCCCGCGGCCGCCGTGGCGTTGGTCGCGCGATCGATGAGGATGAAGGCGCCGGTCGCGTGGTTTTCCTTATAGGGATCGAAAGCGATCGGCGTCGTCGTCGCGAGATTGCAGACGCCGACCTCATTCAGGCTCAAGGTCCGCGCCGGGAGCTCGCCGAGCGTGTTGACGTCGAGGCGGTGCTTGAGCTCGGTGATCGTGACCGGAACGGTTCTGGCGCCGGCCTTCAAAAGATAGGAGCGGCCCGGCAAAAGCTTGTCGTCGCTCATCCAGATGAGATGCGCGGCGAACTGGTCGGAAACCTCCGGCCGGCGCTTGGGATCGCATAGGACGTCGCCGCGCGCTATGTCGAGCTCATCGGCGAGGGTCAGGGTGACGGCGTCGCCCGCCGCGGCGCAGTCCAGATCGCCGTCGGCGGTGACGATGCGCTCAACGCGCGAGGCCCGGCCGGAGCCCGCGACGACGATTTCGTCGCCGGGCCGGATCGTCCCGCTTGCGATCTCGCCGGAAAAGCCGCGAAAATCGAGATGCGGGCGATTGACCCATTGGACGGCGAAGCGAAACGGCTGCCCGCTCTTGTCCTCTTCGACGTCGATCGCCTCGAGATGGGCGAGCAGGGCGGGGCCGTGATGCCAGGGTGTATTGGCGCTCTTTTCCGAGACATTGTCGCCGTGGCGCGCGGAAATAGGGATCGGGACGATCGTCTTGAAGCCGAGCGGCTCCGCGAAAACTTTGAAATCGGCGACGATCTTATCGAAGCCGGCGGCGTCGAACCCGGTCAGATCGATCTTGTTGACGGCGAGGACGACATGCCTGATCCCGGTCAGGGAGACGATCGCGGCGTGGCGGCAGGTCTGGGTCAGGAGCCCCTTGCGCGCATCGACCAGCAGGATCGCGAGATCGGCGTTGGAGGCGGCCGTCGCCATGTTGCGGGTGTATTGTTCATGGCCAGGCGTATCGGCGATGATGAAGGAGCGCCTTTTGGTCGAAACATAGCGATAGGCGACGTCGATGGTGATGCCTTGCTCGCGCTCGGCCTCGAGCCCGTCGACGAGCAGCGCGAAGTCGATATTGTCGCCATCGGTTCCATGCCGGCGGGAATCGCGTTCGAGGGCGGCGAGCTGATCGTCGAAAATGAGGCTCTGCTCAAAGAGCAGGCGCCCGATCAGCGTCGATTTGCCATCATCGACCGAGCCGCAGGTGATGAGCCGCAGGGTCGGAAGCGCGGGCGCGGGACTCGCATCCGGCGAGGGCGCGGCGTTGGATTCTGCCTGCACAAGCTCCAGCATCAGAAATAACCCTCGCGCTTTTTCTTTTCCATCGAGCCGGACTCGTCATGATCGATCAGCCGGCCCTCCCGCTCCGAGGTCGTCGAGGCGCGCATCTCCGCGATCATGTCAGGGATGGTCTCCGCGTCCGAGCGCATCGCCCCGGTCAGCGGATAGCAGCCGAGCGTGCGGAAGCGGATTTTTTCCATGCGCGGGGTTTCGCCGGGGGCGAGCGGCAGACGGTCGTCGTCAACCATGATGAGAGCGCCGTCGCGATCGACGACGGGACGCTCCTTGGCGAGATAAAGCGGCACGATGGGGATCTCCTCGGCCGCGATATAGTCCCAGACGTCGAGCTCGGTCCAATTCGACAAGGGAAAGACCCGCATCGATTCGCCTTGCTTGATCCTTGTGTTGAAGAGATGCCAGAGTTCCGGGCGCTGATTGCGCGGATCCCAGGCATGGGCCGCGGAGCGGTGTGAAAAGATCCTCTCTTTCGCGCGGCTTTTCTCTTCGTCGCGCCTAGCGCCGCCGAAAGCGGCGTCGAAGCGCCATTTGTCGAGAGCCTGGCGCAGCCCCTCCGTCTTCATGACTTGAGTATGAAGGGAAGACCCCGAGGCGATCGGCGAAACGCCGCGTTTCACGCCGTCCTCGTTGATATGGACCAGAAGCTCCATTCCCGCTCGTTGCGCCGCCTCGTCGCGAAAACTGATCATTTCTCGGAACTTCCATGTCGTATCGACATGGAGCAGCGGAAACGGCGGCTTTGACGGGAAAAAGGCCTTCTGCGCCACATGCAACATGACGCTCGAATCCTTGCCGATGGAATAAAGCATCACCGGCCGTTCGAATTCCGCGACCACCTCTCGCATGATGAAGATCGCCTCCGCCTCGAGGCGGCGAAGGTGGGGGGAGGCGCCCTTTTTCACATCAAAATCCTGTGCTACGCGAAATTCAACGCTGAAAAAAATGTCATTATTCCTTCGCTCCGGCATTTGCAACGATGGCGCCGCCGGCGGAGTCCGAGTCAGAACTCCAGCTTTGGCTCGTTAGCAGGCTTGAGCCGCAGAGGAAGGCCTGCGCTGACGAGGACGACGGCGTCGCAAGACTCAGCCAACGCTTGATTGAGCCATCCTTGCGCGTCCCTGAAAGCCCGCGCGATGGCGTTTTCAGGGACGATCCCAAGACCAACCTCGTTGGAGACGAAAATGACGGGTCCGGCGAGCTCGCCGATGTTTTGGGCGAGTTCCTCGGTCGCCGCGCTGAGGTCGTCGCCCTGCAAGAGAAGATTGCTGAGCCAGAGCGTAGCGCAATCGACGACGACTATGCGGTCTTCGCGCGCCTCCCGGCGCAACGCGGCCGCAAGCGCTGCGGGCTCCTCGACGAGTGCCCATTTGGGGCTGCGGTCGGCGGCGTGCCGGGCGATGCGTTGCGCCATCTCTTCGTCATGCGCCTGCGCGGTCGCGATCAGAACCGGCAGGCGGCCGGAGGCTTCCGCGAGCCGCTGCGCATAGCGGCTCTTGCCCGACCGGGCGCCGCCGAGGACCAGAAGGCTGCGCTGGCGCGCTGCGGGATCTTGCATGTTGAGGCCGATCCGGAATGAGGCTGAAATCGCTAGTCCCTTGCGCTTGGTTCAATCGCATGGGCGCGCAGGATGAGGAAGCGGTTCATCGCCGCAAGACGAGCGCCGCCGAGCCGAGATGTGGATAGCGCAATTCGGTTTTGGCCCGTGGGCAACGATTGACTTGGCACGGAATCAATATTAAATAACGTCAATTAATTTTCGATACTTACGCGCCTCTCATCGCCAAACCCTATCAAGAAATTGCGCTGTTTTTACACGCATGTGCAGCGTCATGACGGCGTAACGGAAGCCGGCTATCGTCAGGGTTTCTGGAGCGGAGACGAAACATGTTGACGAGCCGGATGTTCGCACGTTTTTCCCTCGAGCAATTTCTCCCTCGCGTGTGGACGCGAGCCCGCTCGGGCCGGGTCGCCGCCGGCGCCGCCGTCTCGATCCTCGGGATGGTTGCGCTAGGCGCGAATTCTGAGCTCGGCGCGGCGACGGTTTGCAACGCCCCGCTCGGCTGGTGGGAGTCGAAAGGTCTCGAGCCGCTCTTCATCAACCCCAATGGTCCCGCGCCGCAGGTCGATTGCGATTTCCATGTCTGGTCGTGGACCGCATTTGTCCATTGGATGCAGACCGATCCGGCCACCGGCGAGCCCTATTTCCTCGCTCTGCCCACTTATGACGATCTGTTGTCGGGCGACGCTTTACGCGCCAAGGTTGGCCCGCGCACTCTGGTGCTCAAGCCGCGCAGCCCAAAGCCGAAAACGATGAATTCATTCAAGCAGGCGGGCTCGGATGGCGTTCTGGTCGATCAGAACGGGCGCGCCGTCTATTATTCCACCCATATGGATCCGGTCTATTTCGACTTCACCAAGACATATTTCGGGGTCGAGAATTACAAGAAGGCCGCGCCCACGCTGGAATATCCAATCGCCGCAACCGTCTTGAAGGCCGCATGGCGAATCGTTGCGCCAGGCGAGGACACGAGCGGCGTCTTCACGACGAAGGCCACCCTCGACCTTTTGAAGAGCGACGGCAAAGGCGGCGTCGAAACAAACGGCCAGACTGAGCCAAACGTCACGGTCGCCCTCGTCGGTGTCCACGTGGTTGGCGTGATCAAGGATCATCCCGAGTTCGCCTGGGGCACTTTCGAGCAGATCGGCAATGCGCCTGACCTGCCTCCCGGCGAGGACCCGCACTCTCCTAAGCCCGTCAGCGGTCAAAACTACACATTCTACAAAGGCGGGACGCCAGCCGACGCCTCCAATCATGTGTCAAGAAATCTCACGATCGATTCGGCCACCCAGATCATCGCGCCGATCACCAATGTCTTTCGTGAATTCGCCTATGGCGGCGCGACGCCGGAGTCCCGCGTGCAAGACATCGTTTCCGCCAATCAGAATTTCCAAACGGGGATCAAGGAACACCCCGCGGTCAAGCCCGTCTTCGCCAATTATCGCTTGATCGGCACCGCCTGGATCTTAGCCAACACGCTACAGCCCGGCGACGGCAATCTCGAGGCTCAAACGATCGGCTCGATCAACCTGGCCAATTCCACTCTCGAAACATTCGTTCAGCGCGGCGGAACGAATTGCTTCAGCTGTCACAACACGAGCGGCGGCGCCAGCTATCCCGGCAAGGACATAAACCTCAGCCACATCATCCTGGGCCCCTTGCCCAATGAGACGAAAACCCTCGAAGCCAACCCTTGAAACCGCCGCCCTCCGCAGGCATGGCCGCGCCGAGACGGGCGCGGCCTCGCGATTGACGTCAGGTCCGCCAGGGATGCGCCGGCAGGTCGCAGACCCCGACAGAGCTGCCGCCCGCCTGCGCAACCGCGTGATCATTCTCGACCGAACTGCCGCTGACGCCAATGGCGCCAATCAGCACGCCTTTGTCGTCGACGATCGGCAGGCCGCCCGGAAAAGTGATTAGCCCTTCGTTGGAATGTTCGATTCCGAAGAGAGAGCCGCCGGGTTGCGACAGCTTGCCGATTTGCCCCGTGGGCATGCCGAAGAAGACCGCGGTCTTCGCCTTCTTGATCGCGATGTCGATGCTGCCGACCCAGGCGTCGTCCATGCGATAGAACGCCTTGAGATTCGCTCCTGAATCGACGATGGCGATGCACATCTCGGTCCCGAGCTCGACTGCCCGCTTGCGCGCGGCCTCGATGGCGGTTTCCGCCGCCGCGATAGTGACATGCATGAGTGCCTCTCCGATCTCTTCCTGGGGATTGATGGTGGCGCGGCGGAATTGTCCGCTGGCGCAAGTTCCCTTATCTTGCGAATAAGACATATAGATCTAAGACCGAGTTTCGGAAGATAAGGCTCGAATGAAATCCCTTCGCATCATGGTTTGGGCGTTCGGGCTTTTGCTGTCCGGCGCGTCGCTCCCCGTCCTCGCGCAGGAGAGAACCGTCAACGTCTATAATTGGAGCGATTACATCGACCCCAAGGTCATTGACGACTTCACCAAGGAAACTGGAATCAAGGTCGTCTATGACACCTATGATTCGAATGAAGTGCTCGAGACGCGGCTCCTAGCTGGCAAGACCGGCTATGACGTGGTGGCGCCTTCCGGCCCTTTCCTGCAAAGACAGATCGCCGCAGGCCTCTATCAAAAGCTCGATAAGACAAGGCTCCCCAACATCAAGAACCTTTGGCCGGAGATCATGGCGCGGCTGGCCGTCTATGATCCGGGCAATCAATACGCGGTCAATTATATGTGGTTCACAACGGGCCTCGCCTATGACGTCGAGAAAGCCAAGGAGAGGCTCGGCGATGAGCCTCCGAATTCCTGGGACGTCGTCTTCAGGCCGGAAACCTTGAAAAAATTCGCCGATTGCGGCGTTTACGTCCTCGACAGTCCGGAAGATCTTTTCACGATCGCCTTGCAATATCTGAGGCTCAATCCCGATTCCCGCAATCAGAACGATCTCAAACGCGCGGCCGATCTCCTCGGCGCTCTGCGCCGGAATGTGAAGAAATTCCATTCGTCCGAATACATAAACGCGCTCGCCAATGGCGACATTTGCCTTGCTGTGGGCTGGGCCGGCGATAGTTTCCAGGCACGCAACAGGGCGCGCGAAGCGCAAAACGAAATTGTGATCGATTACCGGATCCCTAAGGAAGGGACGCTGATGTCGCTCGACAATCTGGCGATTCCGAAGGATGCGCCACATGTAGAGGAAGCCTACGCCTTCATCGATTTCCTGTTGCGGCCTGAGGTCGCCGCGCGCAACACGAACGCCACCAATTTCGCCAATGGCGTTCTCGCGTCAAAGCCGCTCATCAACAAGGATATTCTCGACAACAAGGCGATCTATCCCGACGCGGCTGTGATGAGCAGGCTCTTCACGGTCAAGAGCTACGATCCGGCGACGCAGAAATTCATCACCCGGGAATGGACAAGGGTCAAGACCGGCAAATAGGCTTGGAGCATGTTCTGATCGAAAAAGTTGAACGACTTTTTCGATCAGAACATGCTCCAACTTTTTGAATTTGAGCGATTCCTTTTCGATCAGATGATTCCATCTGATCGGGAAGCGCTCTAGCGTCTCGCCATGCGCAGGCGCCGGAGGCGCGGCCGCCCATTTTTCAAGGGATGATCCTCAATATTCGATCGGGTTCACGAGCAGGCCGGCGATCACGGCGAGGATCGCGCCGCTGACGCCCCCAACCGCCAAATTGCCGAGAACGGACACTATGTCGAAGCCGCCGCCGCCCGCCAGAGCTGGGATCAAGCTCTGAAGCAGCTGGCCGCCGATTGCGCCCCCTATGGCCCCGCTGACGGCGTCACCGATGCGGCCGAGGGTGAAGCCCGTAAGCCTGGCGAAGACGAAGCCGCCGGCCGCGCCGCTGACCAGTTGCAGAGCGAGATTGATGATGATCGCGGACATGCGAGCCCCTCGCGGGTCTATCGATCGGATGAAAGACCCGACCTAAAGCGCCAAGTTTCAGTTCGTTCGTCGCGCGGCCCTTGTTCCGAGGCGACGCTAGAAAATGTCGTGCTCAAGCTGAGCGCCCCTCGGAGCCTATCGAACCTCAGCGATGGCGCAATCGAACTGATTTTATCCTTAACAAGTCGTTTCACGTTCAAACGTTGCAACGGCCGGCGCGGATTTCGACACGCCGATTGCCGAGTTTGGCCTCGTCAGATTGGCGGAGAACCATGCTAGATCAAAGGCTTCGTACATCTTCGAAGGGCAAGGGAGCCAACGTCGTCCGGTCACGCTTGAGTCTCAGTTCGGCGATCTGCGTGGTCCCGCTTCCGCCGATTGGCGCGCGGCGGGATAAATCTCGCCGGCTTCGCTCAGGCTGGTCTCGCCTGACTTTCGAAATCTCCGCCAAAATCCATGGTTGGCTCTTGCATTTTCGCCAGACGATCATAAATTCGATGACCCGCCGCCACGAAGCCTTTGTGACGGCGGGCTTCGGACCCAGACCCGGAATTTCAAAGTTTTTGAAAAACACGTGTTGACAGTCTGAGGAAGCTGGACCTATAACCCGCCCATCGACGGCGACGCCGCTGGAGCGGCTGGCGCGGATCTCTTTTCTCGAGTTTCTCGGGCCTAAAACCACCCGGTTGACAAGACCGGGGAGAAAAGTGTTCGCTCTATAGGGTATAGACCCTGTATCGCTGAAGCTTCTGAAGTTTGCAGAAGCATTGCTGTTTGACAATTGAATCGGAAGAAAGAGAAACGTGGACGGCGGGGTCCTTGCGGACCGCATTCCTAGTGGATGCGGTCGATGAGATACTCTGGCGGTCACGTTTTACTTAAGTTCACCAAGTCAGCGAGCTTTGGTTCGCAGACAGGTGTGCTTGGGACTCGTCAAGAGATAGTGACCAGCCGGTACCAAATTCTCATTCAACTTGAGAGTTTGATCCTGGCTCAGAACGAACGCTGGCGGCAGGCCTAACACATGCAAGTCGAACGCCCCGCAAGGGGAGTGGCAGACGGGTGAGTAACGCGTGGGAACATACCCTTCGGTTCGGAATAGCTCAGGGAAACTTGGATTAATACCGGATACGTCCGCAAGGAGAAAGATTTATCGCCGAAGGATTGGCCCGCGTCTGATTAGCTAGTTGGTGAGGTAATGGCCCACCAAGGCGACGATCAGTAGCTGGTCTGAGAGGATGATCAGCCACATTGGGACTGAGACACGGCCCAAACTCCTACGGGAGGCAGCAGTGGGGAATATTGGACAATGGGCGAAAGCCTGATCCAGCCATGCCGCGTGAGTGATGAAGGCCTTAGGGTTGTAAAGCTCTTTTACCTGGGAAGATAATGACGGTACCAGGAGAATAAGCCCCGGCTAACTTCGTGCCAGCAGCCGCGGTAATACGAAGGGGGCTAGCGTTGTTCGGATTTACTGGGCGTAAAGCGCACGTAGGCGGATTCTTAAGTCAGGGGTGAAATCCCGGGGCTCAACCTCGGAACTGCCTTTGATACTGGGAATCTTGAGTTCGGGAGAGGTGAGTGGAACTGCGAGTGTAGAGGTGAAATTCGTAGATATTCGCAAGAACACCAGTGGCGAAGGCGGCTCACTGGCCCGATACTGACGCTGAGGTGCGAAAGCGTGGGGAGCAAACAGGATTAGATACCCTGGTAGTCCACGCCGTAAACGATGGATGCTAGCCGTTAGACAGCTTGCTGTTTAGTGGCGCAGTTAACGCTTTAAGCATCCCGCCTGGGGAGTACGGTCGCAAGATTAAAACTCAAAGGAATTGACGGGGGCCCGCACAAGCGGTGGAGCATGTGGTTTAATTCGAAGCAACGCGCAGAACCTTACCAGCTCTTGACATGCCTCGGACGGTTACCAGAGATGGTTTCTTCTCTTCGGAGCCGGGGACACAGGTGCTGCATGGCTGTCGTCAGCTCGTGTCGTGAGATGTTGGGTTAAGTCCCGCAACGAGCGCAACCCTCGCCCTTAGTTGCCATCATTCAGTTGGGCACTCTAGGGGGACTGCCGGTGATAAGCCGAGAGGAAGGTGGGGATGACGTCAAGTCCTCATGGCCCTTACGGGCTGGGCTACACACGTGCTACAATGGCGGTGACAATGGGATGCGAAGGGGCGACCCTTAGCAAATCTCAAAAAGCCGTCTCAGTTCGGATTGCACTCTGCAACTCGAGTGCATGAAGGTGGAATCGCTAGTAATCGTAGATCAGAACGCTACGGTGAATACGTTCCCGGGCCTTGTACACACCGCCCGTCACACCATGGGAGTTGGTTCTACCCGAAGGCGTTTTGCTAACCGCAAGGAGGCAGACGACCACGGTAGGGTCAGCGACTGGGGTGAAGTCGTAACAAGGTAGCCGTAGGGGAACCTGCGGCTGGATCACCTCCTTTCTAAGGATGATCCTTCAAGTCGGCGGACATTCGTTCGTCGCTTATTGGATCGCTTAGAACAATCGGTCAGTCAGACCGAATATGCGGGACTTCGCCGCCTTCGTTTCTCTTTCTTCCTGGACGAGCCTGCGCGGTCCTGGCGGCGCTTGGACGCATGTCCTCGTGACGCGTCGCCGTGGGTCGCGCAATGGTTCAGGCTGCCTGCGCAGGCTTGAGCAAAGGCTTGGGCTTGTAGCTCAGTTGGTTAGAGCGCGCGCTTGATAAGCGTGAGGTCGGAAGTTCAAGTCTTCCCAGGCCCACCATTCTGTAGCCGGAAGGCTAAGGTCAAAACACTGAAGAGCATGACGTGTTTTCGGTCTGGCTTTTTGGCCTCCGCATTCTGGAGGGGCCATAGCTCAGTTGGGAGAGCGCGTGCTTTGCAAGCATGAGGTCGTCGGTTCGATCCCGTCTGGCTCCACCAGATTGGTTGATCATCCGGCCGCTTTGCTTGCCGGCTTCGTCCATAGACAAAGTTTCGCTTTGACGCGCATTGTCGTCAGAGCGGGTTATCTTACATCGTGAAGAGGAAATACATCCGATTGCTTGAGGCGATTTCGATCGCCGAAAGCAAGCGCTTCAGTCAGTGGGCGGAGCATGACCGCACCGTCCTCGGATGTATTTGAAGCAAACTGGTCTTTTATGATCGAGTCCATTGGCTTGCGCTCCAGAACGGAGTTCAGGCCGGCCGCTGCCGAGCGGTGGGCATCGATAATGAGAGCGATCAAGTGTCTTAAGGGTATCCGGTGGATGCCTTGGCGCTGAGAGGCGATGAAGGACGTGGTACGCTGCGATAAGTCATGGGGAGCTGCGAACAAGCTTTGATCCGTGAATTTCCGAATGGGGAAACCCACCTTCGATATCTGTAATTCTGAAGTCTGAAGATTTGCGCCGCGCGAGCGGCCGGAGTTCTCAGGGTTCGGACTTGCAGATATCAAAAGAAGGTATTTGCTCCTGAATACATAGGGAACAAAAGCTAACCTGGGGAACTGAAACATCTAAGTACCCAGAGGAAAGGACATCAACGAGACTCCGTTAGTAGTGGCGAGCGAACGCGGACCAGGCCAGTGCTTCTGTATTTCTAACTGGAATCGATTGGAAAATTGGGCCTTAGTGGGTGATAGCCCCGTACGGATTTCGAAATGCAGAAGACTCGAGTAGGGCGGGACACGTGCAATCCTGTCTGAACATGGGGAGACCACTCTCCAAGCCTAAGTACTCCTCAGCGACCGATAGCGAACTAGTACCGTGAGGGAAAGGTGAAAAGCACCCCGACGAGGGGAGTGAAATAGTCCCTGAAACCGGATACCTACAAACAGTCGGAGCCCAAGATTCGTTCTGGGTGACGGCGTACCTTTTGTATAATGGGTCAGCGACTTAATCTGACGAGCAAGCTTAAACCGATAGGTGTAGGCGCAGCGAAAGCGAGTCTTAATAGGGCGTCGAGTTCGTCGGATTAGACCCGAAACCTAGTGATCTAGCCATGAGCAGGTTGAAGGTGAGGTAACACTCACTGGAGGACCGAACGGGTGTCTGTTGAAAAAGACTCCGATGACTTGTGGCTAGGGGTGAAAGGCCAATCAAACTGGGAAATAGCTGGTTCTCCGCGAAATCTATTTAGGTAGAGCCTCGCGTGAATACTCCAGGGGGTAGAGCACTGGATGGGCTAGGGGGGTACACAACCTTACCAAACCTAACCAAACTCCGAATACCTGGAAGTAATGCGCGGGAGACACACGGCGGGTGCTAACGTCCGTCGTGAAGAGGGAAACAACCCAGACCAACAGCTAAGGCCCCCAATTCGTGGCTAAGTGGGAAAGGATGTGGAAATCCCAAAACAACCAGGAGGTTGGCTTAGAAGCAGCCATC